>JAYVUU010000024.1:0-10021 GCA_043787635.1 Synechococcales cyanobacterium
TCATTCAGCCTATCAGAAAAGCCTTAAGTCCAGCTATTAGTCAAGAAGGTTCGCTCACCTTCACTACGTCTGAAACCTGCGTGGGATACTTAAGCGGCGCACTGGCAAAGCCCCAAAGTGAGGATAAGAGCATCCAACCGAATAGGTTAATTCGAGCGTCAAAAATTGGAACATCAAATAGACTAAACGCCGTACAGCAAAGAAACGCTAATAGCAATGTTAAGTGAATGGCCCGATCGCGGTTTGAAGGCTTGGATTGCTGCCCATGGACGATGCTGGTTCCAATCACTGTGCCGACTAATCCGTAGAACAATACTGTGGCTGGAATGCCCATTTCACAACTCAACATGAGCGGCAAATTGTGAGGATGCCCGATAAGAAATCCCGTCGCTGTTTCGTAGAGTGCGCTGAAATTTCTCAATCCCCATCCGGTCCAGGGACGTTTTTCAATTAACGAAACTGCAAACTTCCACTGGGTGACTCGAAGAAACGCGATCGGACGATCGGGAAATAGATCATCATTGACCCTTGCCCAGATCATCTGAGGCACAATCGTTCTAGTCCATTCACTTAAGGGAGGTACTCCATAAGCGGCCGCCATGACGATTCCAAAGGATGAGACCAGCAACCCAGACAATATACGCCATCCGAGTACGACAGAAAAAATAAAGACAACTGCTAAAGCAATCCCCCATGCATTACGAGATTGGGTCAAAAAGAGCGCCATAAAATTGAGTCCCACGGACAGCCCCAAGAAACTACATTGCATCCAAGGATGGCGAAGAGTTTTTTGTACGATCGTCGGTAGCTTCAGGAATAGGGGAAACGGATCCTCCTGTCGAGCGGTTTTTCGAGTAGCGATCGCATCAGTCCAGAGACCAAAGCTAATAGTAAAGGTAATGACCAAATAGCTGGCTAAAATAGTCGCATAGTAAAACAATGACGAAGCGCGTCCAGCAGGCACCCCGCCCGATTTTAACAATAGATCTAATAAAATACCGTCGCCACCAAACGAGAGTAATTTAAAGTGAAAGCCCCAGCCAAAAAACATTTGCCCGATCGCCAACACCGAAATTGGCACGGACGGTACCACTAAAATCCAGGCTAATTGCCTAAGCTGCTGTCCCGATCGAAACAGGTAACTCTGGGCAATAAACGCCACAAAAAACGGCAAAAAATTAAACAGACCCAAAAGCGAAAAATCTTTCCGATCGGCAAAGAGGGCAATAATTACCATCCAAGCCCCCAAGATCAAAAGAAGCTGGTGAAGTAGGCTTTGAACAAATTGGTTTGCATATTTCGCCCACAGCGCACAGGAATTCAAGAATATGAACACTCCCCCCAACAACGTATTGAATGGCAACAGTAATAAGCTTAATTGCGTCAATTGCCAATGGGTATTGAGGGCGGATTCAGGGTGGGGATAAAACGAAGACAAGAGCTTTCGCATGGCGATCGGGCTGGAGTAAAATAAGCTAAGTCGATTCTACTCGCTAATCTGAAGTTTCTTCTGGATTACTGGCCTTTGTGTCCCACAGGTAAAGATAAGTGTAATCCCATTCACGCAAAGCCTCAGCACAATGAACCAAGGATGTCCCGTCCCACAGAATTTAAGGTGAGAAATCGAATCGAATCGAATCGAAGTGCAGGCAGCTTGTTAGAATGTCACTCATTGAGTTTAGAGAGAATATAGATTATGTCCACCACGATCGCCAGCCCTGATGCTAGTAGCCTTGATGTTGTTAGCTTAGAGGCTGAACTGACGGGCAAAAGTCCCCAGGCAATCCTGGAAAAAGCGTTGAGTTTGTTTGATGATATTTATATTTCCTTCAGTGGCGCAGAGGATGTCGTATTGATCGATATGGCCCACAAAATTAAAAAAGACATTAAGGTGTTTAGCCTAGATACAGGTCGTTTACATCCTGAGACTTATCAATATATCGATCGGGTTCGCAAACACTACGGCATCACAATTGAAGTCATGTCTCCCAACACTGAAGCCTTAGAAAAATTTACACAGGAGAAAGGATTTTTTAGCTTCTACGAGGATGGTCACAAAGAATGCTGCACAGTTCGGAAAGTTGCGCCACTGCGTCGGAAACTCGCGACCATGGATGCCTGGATTACGGGACAACGCCAAGACCAAAGCCCATCCACTAGAGACTCTGTTCCCGCTGTGCAGGCCGACCCTGGATTTTCCGGGCCTGGTAAAAATTTAGTGAAATTCAATCCTTTGGCAAACTGGACATCGGAGGAAACTTGGCTTTATATTCGCACTTGGAATGTCCCCTACAATCCACTTCATGAACGTGGGTTCATTAGCATTGGCTGTGAGCCTTGTACTCGTCCAGTATTGCCCAATCAGCACGAGCGCGAAGGTCGATGGTGGTGGGAAGATGCGACTAAAAAAGAATGTGGACTGCATTCTGTGACCAATCAGAAATAGGACGATCGCCCAAATACCCCTAAAGCGCTGCTGTGTACACACAAGTGATTGGAGACTAAAGTTAAAGTCTCTGCCGAACCGCCCCCTAACCCCCAATTCTGGGGGACAAGAGTGCTTAAAAAGGGACCTTAAAATAAGGTTTGCTCTTGTTCCCCCTTTTCAAGGGGGCTAGGGGGATCGGGACATCGTCCAATAACCCAGAATTTTATGAACCTGATTCTTTACAGCAAACCGGGCTGTCATCTTTGTGAAGGACTAGAAGAAAAGCTGCGATCGATTGACACGATCGCAATAACCCTTGATGTTCGCGATATTACCCAAGATGAGGCAGCGTTCCAAGCTTACCAATATGAGATTCCTGTACTGTATGTGCAGACCGACTTTGGGACGCTGATTCCTACACCGAGGCAGTCTCCTCGGGCTTCGATCGCACAAATCACCCAAATGCTACAGCCGTTTACGTTACCGAAAAACCAGGTCTAAAGCCCCTAAGGCAAGCCTAATCAGGGCAAGTGTATTTCACGATTCTATGACAACCGTAGAAAGAAGAACCAAATCAAGCGAGTCAGATTGGTCAACGTAAAGACTGTGCGATCAAACTAGCATGGTGCGTCATCACATCAAACGATGCACATCTTCAGTTGGGAATTGGACAGAGTAGGGCATACCGGAACTTATGGGCTAGACTCATGCAACGCTTGAGGAGGTCATACCTCTACCTTGATTGGTTCAAACCTGTCAGAGCAAGTTGGATCACTGAACCAAGAATCCTCGCGCCTCTAGACCGAGGAGTGTCAACCCAAGTTTCTGATAACAACCTGCGCTATGAGCTATCAACTCCTCTCCGTCCAAAAAATCGATACAGACCCGACGGTTCCATTCCCTTGCTATTTTGTAATGAGCACCGCGCCCATCAATATCGAAGACTCTAACAATGCATTTAAGGGAGCAGCTTCAGATGAGGAATCCAAGGCAGCTCTGGCGGAAATGACCGCATACCTGAAGCAACACCATGGAGATGCAGAACTTTTGGTGATGGTCCATGGCTACAATACTGGTCGTGAAAATGTGCGCAATTGGTACCGCGATGCCGCCAAAGACATCGCACGGCGCTATGAACAAGTACCAAAGGGATTGGTTTTAATTGGCTATCGTTGGTCATCCGAACAAATGGATGGTGACGAATCTGGAGATGTGAAATCTAAACGAAGAGCCGCCCGCCAAGCCTTGCCCAAAATTATTGGCTATGCCTATCAGCTCTCTTTGATGGGGGCGATCGTAGGCGTTGTGGGCAGCTTTATTGGCTATGGATTACTGTTGGCGAAAGGCGTTAACTGGTTGGGCGTGCTGGTGATTTTTTCGGGGATTTTTACGATCGCAATGATTCTTTTTGCACCGATCGCAACGATTTTTGCCCTTCGAGTATCAAATTATTTTCGCGATACCTTTCGAGCGAATCAGTACGGGGTTTCAGATTTGGTTGAACTGATTCGACAGCTTGATGATGGCTTAGTGGAGCAGGTTGAGGAGACCGATCGTAGCGTCCGTGAGAAATATTGGCAAAACGATCGAATTCGGCTGTCGTTTGTCGGTCATAGCATGGGTGCATTTGTAGTGACCAATGCCGTGCGGGTGTTATCGGATGTGTTCGATCGGGCTTCTATTGGGTGGCTAGGGCGAAGGTCTGCTGCTAAAAAACTGCCATCCTCAAAGATCGGGAACGTATTTTCACTAGGGCGCTTAGTGCTAGTGGCCCCCGATATTTCATCAGAGGCTATTATTTCAGGACGGGCTAATTTTCTACGATCGTCTCTGCGACGATTTGAGGAAGCCTATTTGTTTTCCAATGAAGGCGATATGGCGCTGCGGCTGGCTTCAACGACTGCCAACTATTTTAGTTTTCCAGCCAAAACGCGAGACGGCGGCTATCGGTTGGGAAATGTGACGGTGCGTGAGGCGAGTGCAGTCCGAAAAATTGAGACGGCGGGGATTCTGAATCTACTGCCGAATGGGGAATTGGTGAAGGAAAATGTCCGGGCATTTCTAAGCTATTTGTATATTCGGCAATCCAGATCGTTACTCGATCGTCAGCTCGAGATTGGACTAGATGAGGGAACCCGATCGATCGCCGAACTGTTTACCTATTTTGACTGCACTAATTATTGTGAATTTATCCCAAATCCTCAAACAAAGATTCTAGAACGCAAAGGCATTCTCACCCGCGCCCTCAACAAAACCAGCTTAAATCTACTTGATTACACCCTGCTGTGCAAAGATTTTATTCAGGGGAAATGTGATCCTCACGGCGGCTACATTTTTTCTGGCGATGCAGATTTTACGAAGCGGGCAATCTATGGATTAGCCTGTTTAGGCTGGTCTGGCTTTTTAGAAACACTGCAAGCAGAGCCAGAGTATGACAGACATTTGCAACAAGCTCAGCACAACCGATCGATCGATTTAAATCCCCATCAACAACAAGAGTTAGCGCGGCTATTTGCATTAGATGCGCTGTGTAATAGCAAAGGAGTTCAGGTGTTAATGTCGCCCGAACGGTATCAAGTGAATGTTTTAGATCAGGAATTCGATCGATCGGTCTATTGATTCAGGTTTAATCCGCATTCAAATGTAAATCAGATCCTTTTTCAAAAAGGAAAGTGGCTATGATCTAGAGTCTTGCCCTAGGCAATCAGTCTTTTCTGTGCACAATGCGATATTAAACAACTAACATAAATTAGAAAAATTAGAGAAAACCAAAAATGGATATAAATAAAACAAGCATTGGCGGCAAATGCCCAGTGATGCACGGTGGCGCTACCGAAAGCAGCCTGTCGAAAATGGAATGGTGGCCCAAATCACTGAACCTCGACATCTTGCATCAGCACGATACCAAGCCAAACCCTATGGGCGCGAAATTCAACTACCGAGAAGAAGTCAAGAAACTCGATGTAACAGCCCTCAAAAAAGATCTGCACGCAATGATGACGGACAGCCAAGACTGGTGGCCAGCGGACTGGGGACACTATGGGGGGCTGATGATCCGGCTGTCTTGGCATGCAGCAGGTACGTACCGAATCGCTGATGGGCGTGGGGGTGCAGGCACTGGTAATCAGCGGTTTGCGCCGATCAATTCTTGGCCAGACAACACCAACCTAGACAAAGCCCGCCGCTTGCTCTGGCCCATCAAACAGAAATATGGCAACAAACTCAGTTGGGCAGATTTGCTGGCCTATGCAGGCACGATCGCCTATGAATCGATGGGGTTAAAAACCTTCGGGTTCGCCTTTGGGCGCGAAGATATTTGGCATCCAGAAAAAGATATCTATTGGGGACCAGAAAAGGAATGGCTTGCCCCCAGCAACAATCCCGACAGTCGCTATTCTGGCGATCGGGATCTGGAAAATCCCCTAGCAGCGGTCATGATGGGGCTGATCTACGTCAACCCTGAAGGCGTGGACGGCAACCCCGACCCACTCAAGACCGCTCAAGATATACGGGTGACCTTTGACCGTATGGCGATGAATGACGAGGAGACCGTGGCTCTTACCGCTGGTGGTCACACGGTGGGCAAATGCCATGGCAATGGCAATGTTGCGTTGCTCGGTGCGGAACCCGAAGCCGCCGATATCGAAGACCAAGGCTTGGGTTGGATTAACAAGACCAATCGGAGCATTGGTCGTAACACCATGACCAGCGGCATTGAAGGGGCATGGACGACCCATCCCACCCAGTGGGACAACGGCTATTTCCAGATGTTGCTCAATCACGACTGGGAACTAAAGAAAAGCCCATCTGGTGCGTGGCAGTGGGAACCCCTCAACATCAAGGAAGAAGATAAGCCCGTTGATGTCGAAGACCCCACGATTCGCCTCAACCCGATCATGACGGATGCCGATATGGCTATGAAAATGGATCCCGAATATCGGAAGATCTCCGAGCGCTTCCACAACGATCCTGAGTACTTCGCAGAAGTCTTTGGGCGAGCTTGGTTCAAGCTAACCCACCGCGATATTGGACCAAAGACCCGTTATATCGGACCCGATGTGCCGCAAGAAGACCTGATCTGGCAAGACCCGATTCCCTCTGGAAGTACTAACTACGATGTTCAGTCGGTCAAGAACAGAATTGCTGCCAGTGGTCTCAGCATCAGTGAAATGGTCTGTACAGCTTGGGATAGCGCTAGAACCTTTCGGGGTTCAGACAACCGTGGGGGCGCGAACGGAGCACGTATTCGCTTATCGCAACAGAAGGCGTGGGAAGGCAACGAGCCTATGCGTCTGGCTAAGGTACTGGCGGTGCTAGAACGCATTGCGGCAGATGCCAATGCCAGCATCGCGGATGTCATTGTACTTGCGGGTACTGTTGGTATTGAACAGGCTATCAAGGCGGCTGGCTTTGATATTACCGTTCCCTTTTCTCCGGGTCGTGGCGATGCAACGATTGAGATGACTGATGCCGAATCGTTTGAACCACTGGAACCTGTCCACGACGGCTACCGTAATTGGCTGAAGAACGACTACACCGTTAGTGCCGAAGAATTGATGCTCGATCGAACACAACTGATGGGGTTGACCGCTCCTGAGATGACGGTATTGGTTGGCGGTATGCGCGTACTCGGTACGAACTATGGCGACACTAAGCACGGTATGTTCACCGATCGCGAAGGCGTATTAACCAACGACTTCTTCGTGAACCTGACGAACATGAACTACATGTGGAAGCCAGCGGGTAACAACCTGTATGAAATCCGCGATCGTAAGACGAATCAAGCCAAGTGGACCGCGACCCGCGTTGATCTCGTGTTCGGATCAAACTCCATCCTGCGCGCCTACGCCGAGGTCTATGCCCAAGATGACAACAAGGAGAAGTTCGTGCAGGACTTCGTTGCGGCATGGACGAAGGTGATGAACGCTGACCGTTTTGATCTAGCCTGACTCTTGGCGCGTTTTCCTCACGTCGGGGCTGATTACGGCTTGGGGGAAACGTGAGTAACAGTGCAGTGGACTGACTGAGTTATCGCATATCCACATTAAGTGAATGTTTTAGATCAGGAAATCGATCGATCGGCGTATTGATTTGCTAGATAGATTCACTTTGGAGAAACCAGAACTGTTGAAGCAGTGGGTTGTTGCTTACAATGTTGGAATTTCATGTCGTTGCGTTGAATAAGATTCCATGATTAATCTTGTACATACTCATCTCCTGCATACAGGGCCGTCTCTGCCCGCACAAACTCTCGGCCCAAATAGGCTGCATGTTCTAAACAGGAAATAACGTCACGCTCTGGCTTCTCAAAAATCTCGACACAAAGCGCCTTTGCAGTTCGTCCTCGAAACTCAAGCACCGATCGGCGGATAATTCCCCCCCCGCAAGGCAGCGGTTTCCCTGTCTCTGGGTCACAGGCGATCCCCTGATCGTCAATCGTATTGCTGTACAAATCTGCACAAATCAACCCTTGATTCCGATCGAGGTAAATCAAAAAATACCCCTTTTCATCCAGTTCAATAAATCGATTAGAAAGCTCAGTATCGATCGCCTGAGCGGATTCAAAGGAAATAGGAGTCATTACATCTTGAAGACTAGTCATGGAAATACCTTAAAAATACAACTTGTTATTCAGCCGCTATACAGTCTCATCCAACGCGATCGGCACCACCTTAAACGGTAAATCCTCATTCACAGCTTCAATTTCTTGTTGCTCCATAGCATTAATCCGATCGATGTTATTTCGTAAGATATGGGACAATTGCGGGTCATAAAAACGATGCAATGAATAGTTCCCCACCGCCGGAAACCCACGCCGTTTCTTATGTCTACCGCCTGCACCCGGATCAAATTGACGAATACCATTTTGGATTGCCCACTCGATCGGTTGATAGTAACAGGCTTCAAAATGCAGCGAATCAACTTCTACCGTTGAACCCCAATATCGACCATACAACCGATCGCCATCCCTCAAACAAAAGGACATACCTACAGGATTGTGATCGTCAAATTCAGTGTAAGCCGCAAAGAAAACAACCCGATGTCGCCAAATTAGATCTAAATGCTCAAAGAATTTTTGCGTCAAATATTTACTGCCCCACCACCCAAACTTATCGCAGGTATCCGCATAAAATTCATACATTCGCTTAAATAGATGGGATGGAATTTCATCTCCGGTCCAGACCTTGAAATGTATCCCAGATTCAGTAATAGACTTTCGCTCGCGCTTGATATTGCGTCTTTGGTTTGAATTAAATGATTTGAGATAATCATCAAAATTTTTGTAATTGTTATTCCCCCAGATATAGCCGTGGTGTTGCCAAATGCTGAACCCTAAGGATTCTAGCTGCGATCGCCAAGCTGGATCAACATACAAAAAATTGCAGCCTGAAAGCTGATTGCGAACACAAAACTGATCGATGACATTAATCATCATTTTTGTCAGCATCGTCTCATCTTCAGAGTCATGAATCAAAAAGCGGTAGCCTTCCGCTGGAGTAAAAGGCGACATTCCCAACAACTTTGGATAATAGTCTCGCCCCAACCGCTGGGAAAGCTCGGCCCATTGATTATCAAATACAAACTCACCATAACTATGGCCCTTAACATAGAGAGGAGCTGCCGCCACCAGTTGCCCGTCTTTGCGCACAATCAAATGATTTGGCAACCAACCCGTATTTGCCGTAGTGCTGCCGGACGTTTCCATATTCCGCAACCAGGCCCAAGTCAAAAACGGGGTCGCCAGCTTCGTGGCCATGGCATCCCACTCGTCCGATGAGACCTGTGCAAGACTGTTCACCCAAGCGACTTCATATTGCATCGTCTCTAATCCCCATTTCATCTGCTCCCATACTAGCTTAAGGGAAAAACCGATGGAACGATGGCATCATTCTTGAATTGATGGGGGTTCAAATTGTGGAAATTCTTCAGGATTGGGTTCCCATTGACATTGTTTAAAATTTACCCGACCTGATTTATTAAATTCAACGCCTTCAGATTCCAAAAGCGATCGTTGCAAATAGTCATTGCCTTCACGAAAAGGGGATTCAGAAATCTCTCCTTTTGCATTGATCACCCGATGCCACGGCACATCTGCATCCGGTGCAACCCGAAACAAGGCATAGCCCACGACCCTGGCTTTGCGGTACATTCCCGTTAAATTTGCAATCTGACCATAGGTCGCGACTTTTCCATAGGGAACACGCTTTACGGTTTTATAGATTTGTTCATAGGTATTCATGTCTTAAGCCTCGATCAATCGCTGCGCTAACTCTAAATCAAAGAATGTCGCAGTCCCAATCAAATCCTTAGCCATTCCACCCGTCACCTGAAATGGATTCTCCCGATCGCCCAATCCATCAATCACTAAAGCCGCCGATCGGAATTCTTGCCCCCGCGTATAGTCATTCCAAGTCACAACGGTTTTCAAGCCCGCCGCAGTCGCCGATCGTAATCCTTGCTGAGAGTCTTCCAACACTAAACAGGTTTCAGGATCAAGCTGCAATTCACGAATCACATGTAAATAAATATCAGGCGCTGGTTTTTTTGCTGGCACAATATCCCCCGCTGCAATTAAATCAAACCAGTCTGGAC
>JAYVUU010000025.1:0-13601 GCA_043787635.1 Synechococcales cyanobacterium
AGCGTCAATCCCATGACTTGTCCGAAACTATATAAATTCTCTCGATCGCTAGCTTACTTTACAGATCTATGGTTGTGGCACTTTGTTTAGGCTGTGGCGATCGGGCCGCCCATTCTCGGTCTCCTCTGGAAGTTCGCTAAAACAAACTGGTAGCGAGTTTGACTTGAATTGTGATAGAACAGACCCAACACTTGCGTAGAATCTCTTGATCACGTATCTAGTTCAGAACTTTAGCCGCAAGATTTTGCTAATCCGCCGCCCTATCTGTTGCCCCAACTCACTATTTAAAATTTCGCGCGTCCTATGGAATCTCCGCCGACCGTAACGCCCACCACAAAACCCTCTGCCATTCGATCGCTCGACGAAGCGGTGATTCGATGTCAGGCGCTTGGAATGCGTTTGAGTCGTCAACGACGGTACATCCTAGAGCTGCTGTGGACTGACCAAGAGCATTTGTCAGCCCGATCGATATATGACCGATTAAATCAACAGGGCAAGGAGATCGGTCACACCTCCGTGTATCAGAATTTAGAGGCGCTGTCGGATCAGGGGATTATTGAATGCATCGATCGGGCAGATGGTCGGCTTTACGGCAACATCAGTGAAGCTCATAGCCACGTTAATTGCCTAGATACGCAACAAATTTTAGATGTCCATGTGGAGATCCCAATCGAAATCTTGCAGAAAATAGAAGCTGAAACCGGGATAAAGATTACCGAATATCGCATCGACTTTTATGGTCATCGCAAAGCGACAGCAGAGTTTTAAGGAATCGTTCATAATATAAAATCCATGTTTCAATGGGCATCAACTCGACTCATCTGGGTTCCCCGCCCCCAGTTCAGTCCTGTTTATCACCCCTGTGAATGAGTCAATCATGGTCAGCCAACCTTCCCGATCTTTCTTTAATCGTATTTTTTCGTTAAAAAAACAATCCGATGACCTGATCGTGCCCGATGATGCCAGGAATCCAAAACTGACGGATGAGGTTGTCGTCGATCGTGAATTCACAGCGGCTGTTCAACCGCCCCGACTGCGACGATTGGAAGAGGTTCGATCGGATCAAATTAAGGCGCACCGTGAGTCTTTACCTAGATATCTATCAGACCCGATCGTCACGCCTGAGTCTTGGGGGGAGATTCCTGAGGCTAAGGTCTCAGATAGTGTGCCCGGTGCTCAAATAGACTCCGAAGAACCTGAACTTGAAATTTTGCCTGTTTCCCGCTTGAGACGCAATTGGCGCAAGACTCGAAGACGGGCACAGGCAAGAGCGCGGCAAAAAATATCCCTGAAGACTCGACTGTCACGAATAGGCGTAGGAGTCGCGCAGGGTGCAGGGCGAGGGGTGCTATGGACTGGAACCTTGTTAGGACGGCAGTCTCAGGCTGTTTGTGACCGAGTCTATCGCTATGTTGAACGGCGACGTTGGACGTTTATTTTGACAGGAATTATTTCATTGACCGTAGGCACGGGATCGGCAGCGGTATGGTGGTTGTCCAAGGTTCCTCCTGTCGCAGACTGCGGAAAAATCTCCTCCTGGTCGCCGGATAATCAGCGGCTGTATTGTTCCCAACTTGCATCCCAGTCGGGCAATCCAGATGACATTTTGAAAGGCATCGATTTAGTTAAAGATTGGGACAAGCAGCATCCACTCTATGGTCAAGCGTCTCAGTTCTTGGGGATATGGTCGGACCAGTTAATGGGGGTGGCTCGCGATCGGCTAGATAAGCAAGATTTGGATGGCGCGATCGCCCTAGCTCAGAAGATTCCTCGAAATAGTCCCATCTATCAGGACACTCGTGAGGAGATGGCTGGATGGCAAGAAGCCCGCAATCTTGGTCAAAAACTCTACGACAAGATCCAAGTGGCTTTACAAAAGCAATATTGGGAGGAAGCATCTGGGCATTTAGCTAAGCTTGCAACGACGACGGATCCATCTTGGCAAAAGCGACTCACAGAAATTCGGCGACAATTTGATGCAGAAAAAGTTGCAGGATCCGTCTTGAAACAAGCCCAGCAGTTTGCCAAGTCGAATAAGCCAGAAGACTTGGGTCGTGCGATCGCATTGACGGATCCGATAAATCGCAAGACTTTCGCATGGAAAACAGCGTTGAAAGACGTGGAACAGTGGCGGAATCAACTGTTCGATTTAGCGATCGTTCAATTGCAGCAAAAGAAAAATTCAACCCTTGCCAGTAAACTAATTACATCAATTCCGTCGAATATTGCCTTGACTGCCGAACAGAGCCAGTTTGTTCAATTGGTCCAGGCCCATGATGTTCTGGGGCAAAATGGACGCGATACGGGAGTGCCATTACTACAGCAGATGGGACGCTTAGCGATTGCCAATCAGCTCCTAGCTCAGATTCCCAGTAAAAGTCGATTTGCAAAAGATGCGGCGGCACTCAGACCAAAATTGGATGAACGCAGCGACGACATTGTTCAGCTTGAAACGGCTCGGACCCTGGCAAACTTGGGCACTTTGCCGCTCCTACAAAGTGCGATCGCTCAGGCGGAACAAATTGGACCCGATCGTCCCAGTCGAATTATGGCCCAGACGTTTGTGGCCCAGTGGCGCAGGTCTATAGAACGCCTAGAAGATGCACCATTGATTGCCCAAGGTGAAAACCTGGCAAAATTAGCCACGATCGAAAAATTTAATACAGCAGCGATATTAATGCAAAAAATCGGCAAGGGACGAGCACTCTATCCAGATGCTCAACGTCAAAGGAATGGCTGGATTGCTCAGGCACAGACCCTTGAAGACCAACCCATTTTACGTTTGGCTAAGTCTCAAGCAAATTCGGGTAAGTTGAGTCAGGCCATTCAAACGGCGCGGAAAATAGCCTCTAGTCGGGCGCTCTATGCTGACGCACAACGATCGATCGGCAGTTGGGGCGACCAAATTCAGGCTATTGCCGATCGGGCGATCCTGGAACGAGCTGCTGCATTGGCCGCACAAGGAAGCTTGAGTCAAGCGATCGATACGGCCTCAAGTGTGAGCAGTAGTTCAGTATCCCGCGAAGCCCAGTCGTCCATTGACCAATGGTCCTCAGAGCGAGCCATCATTCGTCGTTCCCGGTCGGCTGACGTGACGGAACCAAAACGAGATCCCGAACTACAACGAGATCCAGAGCCGATGCGAGATCCCGAACCGATGCCGCCAGAACCTGTCGCTCCAGCTCAACCGCCAGAACCCGCTGCCGTCCCGCCTGTGCGATCGGAACCGTCTGTTGATCCGATTCCACCCACCACGCCTACGCCTTAATATCAGGATCTGCCGTAACAAGATACCAGTAAGACACGATGAGTCAGTTTGAGCCGCGCCGATCGCCCATTCGTCGATCGCCCATTCGTTGTGTTTTGATTGAGCCGGATGAATCGCGGCGGTGGATGCTTAGCTTTTTGCTGCAAAACTCTGTTATCTGGCAGATTGTGGCGGAGTGTGAGGCCTTAGAGCTGGGATTAGTTCGGTTAGATGCGTTGCGATCGACCTCTGATGCGGCAGAGTTGGTTTTGATCGGGGCCACAAATTTAAATTTAGATCAGCTTGCTCCGATCGTGGCGGCAATCAGGACAGTAGCGATCGAGGCTCAAATTGTGGTTCTGGGCGCGTTGCCTGCATCGGACAGTACGGCTCGGCTATTGGGTGCAGATGGATATT
Source organism: Synechococcales cyanobacterium (assembly GCA_043787635.1). Classification (GTDB taxonomy): domain Bacteria; phylum Cyanobacteriota; class Cyanobacteriia; order Leptolyngbyales; family Leptolyngbyaceae; genus JAAFJU01. The sequence continues at coordinate 3,665 of JAYVUU010000025.1, forward strand.
GGTGGACAGGCGATCGGTCTGAGAGTTTACTAGAACTATTGGAGACATTGCGCCCTATGGAAGGCGCTTTAAGACCATCTCGGGTGGTGGTGAGTCCCGCTATTGCAGCTTTGGGACGATTGACCCGGAATGGTCAGTTCGATGGAATGGAGACTAGACGGTTTGCTCTGTACGATCGGAAATTAGCGCAATTAGCCGTTCAGCTTCGGACTCAACGGCTCAATCGTCCGGTACGGTGGTTTTTGCAGGGACGTATTCGGGAGATTCAGGCGGCGCAGTGGATTGTTGAGCAAATCAGACCGCAGCGGATAATGCCAAGGCAGGTGATGTCAAAGCGGACTCAACCCCCACCCGGACCACAGCGAGAGCCTCGTCTCGTCAAGCCGTCGTTGCGGTCTGAGACAAAGGCGGAGAATTGGAGTTCCGAGTCACCGCCATTCCGATCGTCCAATTCCGACGGTCAAATTGAGGCAGAGACTGCGCAACTGATTAAAATATTCGATCGGTTGATTTTAAAACTAGAAGCGGCCAGAATTTCACCCACTTCCAGTTTGGATAATCTAAGTCCAATCGCCCTAGAACTTGATGTACTAACAACCGAAATGCAACTGACCCTCTTAACGACTATCGCAACAGTCTTGCAGGCCGAGATTGGACGACTGCGGGACGTTGGGCTGGCGGCGTTGCACGATCGAATTCCCGTAATGCTAAAAACGGTGTGGGAAATTGTAGTGATCCAGTTTTTCCGGTGTGACCCAGAACCCGCACTGGCAAATGGAGTGCAGCAATCTTCGGCTACAGTAAATATCCTATTGGGTCGCATTCCCCTAGTGGCCGATTGGGTCGCCTATGGCTTATTGGAAATGCCGTTGAGTTTGGATAATCAGCCCTATGGTGTGGGCACGCTTCAAGCAGACGATCGGGCGGTGTTATTGCTGGAAAACACGGTGCTACGGCTGGCGAATGCAGTAATGCAGCCCTTACTGAATCAATTTAGTGATTTGGAGTGGGTGAAGGCGCGGTACTTCAAAATTCAATATGCATCGAGTCGGGAACTAATGCGGTTTCGCAATGATTTATCTTGGCGTTATCGGCGCGATCGGTGGCTGGATACACCAACAGATATTTTTCAGAGTCAATATCGTCTGCTTTACTTGGCCGACAACGGCATTGGAGAGATGGTGATTTATGCGCCCCGTCAGCAAGAATTAGCCGCGTTGTCTGGATTTCCCCTATCGGTCACGTTAGTACTAGAAACACGGGATGCCATTTCACCAAGACTGCGAGCGACGATCGCATTGATTGGGACAGGTGTAGTCTATGTATTAACAGAAGTCGTAGGGCGTGGAATCGGACTGGTGGGGCAAGGAATTATTAAGGGAATTGGCAACGCGTGGAACGATCGACGCTAATCAGAGGAATAGCCGCAGGGATGGTGAGAGAATTTTCTTAAATTGTGCTGTGTCACTTTTAAAGAGAGAGACTACACTATAGCTGTCGTCATCGTTAATCTTTAGGCTCACAGCCAGTTTCATTACCAGGACAGCATTATGATTGAGTCCATTTTGGGTGCCATTACCCTCATGATTGTGGGATGTTTGATTGGATCAGTTCGCATTATCGAAGAAGGTGATGAGGGTTTGGTGCAGCGATTGGGAGAATATCAACGCACGTTACAGCCTGGGCTTAATTTTGTTGTCCCGTTGATGGACAGTGTTGTGGTCGATACGATTCGTGAACAATTGTTGGATATTTCTCCACAAAATGCAGTGACCAAAGACTCTGTGCCTATTCAAGTAGACGCGGTTGTGTACTGGAAGATTAAGGATTTGTACACTGCCTACTACAAAGTCGAGGATCTTGAAGCATCGCTGACGAATTTGGTGCTTAGTGTAATGCGGAATGAGATTGGTCAGTTGGATCTCAATGAAGCAATGTCGGCAATGAATAAAATCAATCAAGCCTTGAAGCTGGAATTACAGAAGCCTGCGGATTCTTGGGGGGTGGAAGTGGTTCGGGTCGATGTTCAGGAAATCATTCTGTCTCAGACTGTACGGGACTCTTTAGAGAAGCAGATTGCGGCAAAGACTGAAGGCCAAGCGACTCTGGCAAAGACTGACGCAACCGTGAAATCAATTCGGCAGATTTCTGAGGCGTTACAGGGTTCAGAGGATCCAAAGGCGATGTTACATTACTTAATTGCGAAAGACTATGTGGCATCCAACGAGGCGGTGAGTAAAAGTGATAATTCAAAGGTTATCTTTATGAATCCGAGCGCGTTGAATGAAGCCGTGAGTAACTTGATTAATGGCTCCTATGATGGCTCTGATTCTGGAAATGGTGCAGCATAGTTTAGATTGAATTTGAACTTAAGCTACGCAAATGCTTCGATCTCGATCGAAGCATTTTTCATAGGAAGTAAATCTAAAGTTTGTATTCGAATTTCATCTCAGGAATTGCAATTTCAGGAATCCGATCGATTGGAGGAGGTTTTTCGGATAACCCAATAGCTTGTGGACAAGGCCAACATGGATAGCGCTAGGGCAATCAACTCGTCTGAAGAGATTTTTTCAAAGTCTAAGATTATAACTTTACGGGCGATCGCAATCATAGCTGTGACAATCACTAACTCTACCTGTATGACGTTCTTCTGAAGATAACCACCGATATTCTCCAGCAACTCCAATGCAATCAGAACATTTAAAAATAACCCAAATAAGTTAAACAAACTCTTTCCCAAAACACTGACCCGAAGCAGAAGAATGTCTTGAATTAACACGCGACTGAGATCAAAAAGTGCCATAAAAATTACAATCACTAATCCGATCGACAGGATTTTGGCTGTAGTTTTCTCCACCCATTTCAAGCCTTCATGCCAAGAATGATCCGACATCAGATGACGTAAATTAGACCTTAATCTTTTCATAATCTCAACACACTAAGTAGCTTCCATATCACTAATTCCCGTACAGTTTGCCCATCAGCATCCAATAGCCGGACACCAAAAAGTCACCATAAAAGATCGATACAATAGCACCCAATGCTAAGAAGGGTCCAAAGGGCATGGGATTACCTCGTTTTAAGAGATTAAGCGCGATCGCCCCCAGCCCAAAAATAACCCCGGTTAAGCAGGCCAAAAAGCCAGACATCAACATTAACTTCCACCCCAACCACGCCCCAATCATCGCCAATAGCTTCGCGTCGCCGCCGCCCATCGCATTCGGTCCAAAGCAAAAACGACCGACCCACGTCACCACATCCAACAGCCACAGCCCCAGTACGGCTGAAAACACTGCCCACAAGAAGCCCCAAACACTAGACTGCCCTAAACCGTTGCCTGTTGCGATCGCAGTTTGGAAGGCTAAACCTATCAGTAACCCAGACTTCATTAATCGATTTGATAGCATTAATGTATCTAGATCAATCAATGCCAACGCTGACAAAAAACTAATAAAAATCCAGTACCCGATCGTCTGTAACGAAAACCCAAAAAACAGAAATATGACCAAAAACAAGACCATCACAATAGCCTCAACTATTGGATAGCGCGGTGAGATTGAGGTACCACAATGGGCACATTTTCCATTTAACATCAACCAGCCAAAAATCGGAACATTCTCCCGTTTACGAAGTGGCGTTAAGCAATGGGGACACCGTGAAGGCGGATGACTTAGGGAAATTCCGGCGGGCAGTCGATAGACCACCACATTCAAAAAACTACCAATGGACGCTCCCAAAATTGCAACGAGTAAGATCGCCGAACCGTCAAATAAAACGCCCATCACTACTAATCATCCTAGATTATCGCGCATCAATTGAACTAAGTGGAATAACATCAAAATCGACCAAATCACTGGATATGTATGGAAACTGAATCCATCGACCTGCTAGTTTTTCCCACCATCTTTGTTTGTGTGGCAATGTTGCGACTTGAACTGCCAAGCATCCAGAAATCCACGCACCAATCACATCGGTATGCAAGCTATCGCCAATCACAACTACTTGATTCGCGGTTGTGCCCATGTGAGCGATCGCTCGTCGGAATTCATGTGGAAAAGGTTTTCTAGCTTTGGCAGTTGCGGGAATATCTAAACGTCTAGACCAAAACTCAGTACGCCATTTACGGTTGCCATTAGAAAGAATAAAAAGCTTAAATCCAGACTGTTTCGCTTTCTCAATCCAATCTTCTGAATTTGGCGATAAGTATCTGTCATCTTCAGAGACGATTGTATTGTCTAAATCAAGAATAATTCCTTGTATTCCGAGATTTTTGAGCATCTCAAGATTTACATCTGAAAGCCTAGTGGTCTTTTGTAATAGAAAGCGATTTTTTCCTTTCAAGCTCATATTCATATTTTGAATTGTCGAAAAAATCGTAACATATGATGGTGCTGGGGGTGACATTTTGTCGAACGCATCTGACTATCTGGCTGTTTAACGACTTGTGATGCACTTTATGCTAGTTTATACTCGTGTATCAGCAATCTAAACTCATGACAAGCTTTTAAAGTCAGAGTCAGAGTTATGACTTCATCGAGTGGGTTAAAAATTTGACATGGGTCTACGAGCAAAAGTTTTGCAGGGCGGTATCTACTTAGCAATCCGCCAGGGGATCGGCATGGTGATTAGTTTAGTTGGTGTGCTCCTGATCACTCGCGTGATTGGTCCCAAACAATATGGTCTATACGCAAGCGCTTTTGGTCTATTTTATTTTTTACAAAACATTAGTCAGTTAGGCTTAACCGTTTTCCTAGTGCGCAAGGAACGCGAAGAAGGAAAGGATGACCGACATGCTTACGATCAGGCTTTTACTTTGTTACTCCTGATCGGTTTTACCGGAATTGGACTTAGTAAGCTGGGACTGCCTTTTTTGGCAGCTTGGATCAAGCTAGAAGGATTCGAGCCGATTTTTCAAGTCTTGGCTTTTAGCTTACCGATTGTATTGATCGGACAAGTGCCGATGGCACAGCTAGAACGTGACCTAGATTACAAGCGCGTGGCTTGGGTCGAATTAATGGGACAGTTGGGCTACTTTGTTACAGCTTTGACGATCGCTTTTAACGGCGGCGGCGCTTGGAGTCTAGTGTCAGGTTGGTGGACTCAGCAGGTTATTCAGGCAGGATTATTTTTTGTCGTTTCCAAGTATCGTCCCCGGTTGGTATGGCGACCTGAAGTAGTCAAGCAAATGTTGGTCTATAGCGTTGGCTATTCCGCATCATTTTGGGTGTGGCAGATGCGTTCTCTAGTAAATCCTCTGCTAGTCGGGCGGTTTTTAGGCGCTGAAGCCGTTGCTTATGTGGCTTTAGCAGGGCGCATGGTGGAACTCTTAGGATTTGTCAAGTCGGCAACTTATCGCTTATCGATCTCAACGCTAGCTCAATTACAAGGCGATCGCTCCAGACTTAGCAAAGCAATTACTGATGGCATGGGGTTGCAGATCCTGGCGTTGGGTCCATTTCTAGTTATCGTTGGCTGGGTAGGACCTTGGCTATTGCCGTTAGCATTTGGAAGCAAGTGGCTGCCAGCGATGGATGTCTATCCGTTTATTGCGGTTAGCCTACTCGCAAATGCTTTATTTAACATGCACTCTTCTGCTCTCTATGCCTTGAATCGTAACTGGCAAATCACTTGGTATCATGTCATCCATATCGTTTTGTTTTTTGGAACTGCATGGGTCTTAATTCCAAAATTAGGGTTACTGGGTTTCGGTTTAGCCGAGATTGCGACGATCGCCAGTTACATTGCGATTCACTTTTATTTAGTCCAAGATTTAGAAAGTCCGGATTACAGATTTGCAGCACTACTGGCTATGGCCCTTGGATTGGCATTATTCCCTCATCAGCTAGGATGGTGGGTTGTTTTAGGGATACCAATTGTACTCAGTTTGCCTCTAATTAGACACAAACTAACCGACCAATGGAAAATCATTAGGACTAGCCAAACAACTTAGCAATCAGATTTTATAAAATTTAAAACTGTGATTATGCAACCACAACCTCTCGTTAGCATTTTAATTAATAACTATAATTACAATCAGTTTTTACGTGATGCTATAAACAGTGCTTTAAATCAGACTTATCCAAATATTGAGGTAGTAGTAGTAGATGATGGCTCAACTGATAACTCATCTGAGGTCATCACTACCTACGGTGATGCAGTTATTCCAGTACTTAAAGCTAACGGCGGTCAAGCTTCTGCCTTTAATGCAGGATTTGCTGCAAGTAAAGGCGATATTATTTGTTTTTTGGATGCTGATGATATTTTCTTGTCCAAGAAAGTGGATGAAGTTGTACGAATTTTAGAAGATTATCAAGAAAGTCTTTGGTGTTTTCATCCACTTAAAAAAGTAGACTCAGCCGATATACTATCTACAAAGAGCGACTGCGAAAATTTGGTGCAAGAATGCGATGTCCGATCGGCTATGCGTCAAGGCGGATCGGGAATGCGTCAAAAGCTACCCTTTTCTCTACCCGCTACTTCTGGGCTTTGCTTTACTCGTCCGTTACTCCAGCAAATTTTACCTATGCCAGAAGCAGAAGGAATCGGACTGGGTGACACTTATCTGCAATTTACATCCGTCGCACTAGGGAAAGGCTTTGCAGCGTTGAGTAATCTTGCTTATCAGCGAGTTCATGATCGAAATTTATACACACGCAATGTCAACAGAAAACCAGTGACCGCCAAGATTTTTTGTTTAACTGCATTTTGGATGCGGCTAAATTTTCCCTTTCTAGCTCAGTTTGCTCACAAACTGTTTGCGGCTGGGCTGAGCGACTATTGGCATACAGGTCAGTCGGACAAAAAGACTCAAGCAATTCTCAATAAATATTGGAGTTCAATATCGCTTTGGCAAAAACTAGAGATTCATTTGCGATCGCTATATTACTATTTTACTAGCAACTATGTTGATTAATGCTTTGTACAACAGCACAAAGCGTCATTATAAGACCCAGAAAATTTCTCTGGACATCTTAAAGCCTCAAGGGGCTGTAAAAATATTGTAGAAATATTGGAGAAATCATGAAAGTTGAAAAGATACTGATTACTGGCGACGCGCTTTTTTTGCGCCGATATAAACCTTTATTTGAAGAAATGGCAAGAAACTGTGAGCAACTAAATTACTTGGTCGGCGATCAACGTTTCGAGATTAGCATTCTAAATCAAGCTGCAAAAATATTAAACAAATTAATTTATCTTGCTTCTCCCCTCTTAGCCAATCGACTCCAAAAGAACAATAAGACATTTATCCGTAAATCTAAACGGCTAGAGTGCAAAATCAGACAGCTTAGCGATTGTCCAGATTATGTTCTGCACGTCTTCGGTATGTACTGCCCCTTTTGGAATAAATTTGATATTCCCTATGGAATGTTGCTTGACTATACAATGTCACTAGTTAAAAAGAATTGGATTCCTTGGCTATCATTCGCCAATAATCAAGGATTTAGAGAATGGATAGAATGCGAACGTGCGGCTTATCAGCGATCGCACCACATCTTTGCCATGAGCCAGTTAGTCAAATCATCACTGATTAATGATTATGGTATTGCGCCCGAAAAAATTACCGTGATTGGTTCCTTTGCCAATCGCCACCCTTTGTATGAAGGGGAAAAGGATTTTGGTAGCCAACAAATTTTATTCAACGGTGCAGAATTTGAGCGCAAAGGTGGCGATATTGTCTTAAATGCATTCCAACACGTCAAAGAAGTGTTGCCAGACGCTAGACTCACGATCATCGGCAAAAACGCAAAGAATTTGCCAAGTGGAGCCGAAAGTCGTGGACGAATTGCCTCTCTCGAAGACATGCGTCAACTTTTTCTGGAAACAGATCTAGTTGTAGCCCCCGCTCGGTGCGATCCATTTCCTTCATTCGTGATTGAGGCAATGAATTATGGCGTTCCCTGTATTGTCTCAGGTCATGATGGAATGCCCGAAATAGTTGATGATAATATCAGTGGCCTGGTCGTTGATCCATTGACCTCTGAATTACTTGCCGAAAAGATTATCAGTTTGTTAGGCGATCGCACAAAATTAAACTCTATGTCTGCCCGATCGCGGCAAAAAGTCAAAACCCAATTTAATTGTCAGGCTATTGCCAAAAAAGTTATGCAAGCGTTGTCAACTCACTAAATTAAACAATCATGCAGTTGAATATAGACAAGGAGAAGTTTCTAAAGACTTTTGAGAAAGTGATGTTCGTTTTCACGATTCTTTACTATACAGGTACACTAAATTTTTTTGGTGGTGCAACCTCTGCCGAAAACCCTACTCTGACCAACGCCACAGCAGCAGCAGGCGATACCGCAATCCTGAGTTTCTTTCAACTCATTGTCTATTTAGCCACTATTTTAATGACTAGTATCAACCACAAGAAAGTTGTTTATCTAATCACAAAACGCAAATTTCTCTGGGGATTAGTTGCGATTATTCTACTTTCACCCCTTTGGTCCAACGTACCTGACATCGCAAGCCGTCGAGGAATTGTTTTTTTTGGAACAATTCTATTTGCCCTAAATATTGCCGCCCGCTTCACCGTCAGAGAACAACTTTTTCTCCTAGCTTGGACCATGGGGTTTGCTATCGTGATTAATATTGTATTTACCCTAGCTTTACCTTGGGCAGCTATTGAATCAGGAGAACATCAAGGCGCATGGCGGGGAGTATATTCCCAAAAAAATGTCTTTTCGCGGAATATGGTGTTTAGTAGTATTGTTTTTGTACTAGCCACTCTCGCAAGTAAAACTCATCGTCGTTTATTTGCGTGCGGTCTGGGGGTTTCGGTACTTTTAATCTTACTATCAACATCAAAGGGGGCCTTAGTCGTATTTGTCACATTGCTAACACTAGTTCAATTGTTTCGATCTTTGAGGTGGAATAACAGCCTGTTAATGCCATTTTTAATTCTAGGAGTATTGCTCACAAGCACTGTTATCCTTTTATTTATCGGCAACACAGAAACAATTGTAAAATTATTGGGTCGAGACATCACCCTGACAGGTCGCACAGGGATTTGGTCAGTTGTTACTGGTAAAATAGCTCAGAATCCCTGGTTAGGCTATGGTTACAGGAGCTTCTGGCTAGGTATGGAAGGAGATTCGGCAGACGTGTGGTACGAAACATTCTTTATGGCTCCAAATTCACACAACGGTTTTTTAGATGTAGCTGTAGAGCTTGGCCTAGTTGGTTTATCATGCTTCTTGTTAACTTTTACTAAAAGCTGTTTAAGAGCAATTCACTGGGTCCGACTCAATCCGACCGCCGAAGGGTTATTCCCAATCATGTTTTTAATGTTTGTACTTCTGAACAATTTAATTGAAAGTACAATTTTGGACTCTGCTGTTTTTGTATTGATTTTGTATACATCAATCACAACTGCAATGCTAGTTCAGCCCATTCCCATGCAAGGTTATCTCCAATCTTTAAACGTTCGCACATTAAAGTCCTAAATTATGCATAAACGACTCACTATTTTTGTTCATAGCCTCTATGGTGGAGGCGCTGAGCGAGCCATGCTAAATCTGGCAAGAGGATTCTCCGAACAAGGTATTCAAGTCGATTTAGTCTTACTGCGAGTTGAAGGAGCTTATTTGTCGCAGTTGCCACCAGAAGTCAGGATTATTGATTTAGGAGGAAGGCGACTATGGCAGAGTTTGCCAGCACTCGCTCGCTATTTAAGAAAAGAGAAACCTCCTGTAATGCTCTCGACTTTGGATGATACGAATATCGCCGCTTTGTGTATACGCCGCTTGATCGGGAGCAAGACTCGATTAGTGGTCAATGTCCAGAATACGATCTCACAAGATGCTAGAACATCTAGCCAACTCAAAATAAAGTTAATGCCCCTGTTGGTGCGATGGTTTTTCCCTTGGGCAGATGCTGTTGTGCCCGTATCTCAAGGTGTAGGCGATGACTTGGTGGAACTTGGTGTAGATCGTCGGCG
>JAYVUU010000026.1:0-20548 GCA_043787635.1 Synechococcales cyanobacterium
TATTCATTTTTGTCTGTAACTGGTCTGGGGCATTGATTCCGTGGAAGCTCATTCATCTTCCTGAAGGTGAACTAGCCGCTCCCACCAATGACATCAACACCACCGTCGCATTGTCTTTGTTGGTTTCAATTGCATACTTCTATGCGGGCTTCAAGAAGAAAGGCTTGGGCTATTTCGCGAAGTATGTGCAACCAACTCCAATCTTGCTACCGATCGCGGTCTTGGAAGATTTCACTAAGCCCCTTTCCCTAAGCTTCCGTTTGTTTGGAAACATTCTAGCGGATGAACTGGTTGTGGGTGTATTGGTGCTTCTGGTTCCGTTATTTGTGCCACTTCCTGTGATGTTACTGGGATTATTCACCAGTGCGATTCAGGCGTTGGTGTTTGCAACGTTGGCTGGCGCTTATATTCATGAAGCGTTGGAAGGTCATGGCGATGAGCATGAAGAAGAACACGCTTAGGGAATTCTGTCGGACACATTAGATGCGTGGGTTTTAATCTGCAATTTGATTGGTTCGCTTGAACTTCTGTTGAGATGTGGATATCGGAACGTGATAGGCTTGTTGCGTCTTGTGACAGCGCTATGCGTTCATATTGACTCGAGATTTTTTGTTTTTTACGTTACTTAGATAAGGTATAGCCACCATGGATGTTTCTTCCGCTTCTGTAATCGCTGCTGCTCTCGCGATCGGTCTTGCGTCACTCGGTCCTGGGATTGGTCAAGGTAATGCATCGGCTAGCGCCGTTGAAGGGATTGCTCGTCAGCCTGAAGCTGAAGGCAAGATTCGCGGAACCCTGCTGTTGACCCTCGCGTTCATGGAATCGTTGACTATCTACGGTCTAGTGATTGCATTGGTCTTGCTGTTCGCGAATCCTTTCGTCAAATAAGGATCGAGATTGGTTGTGGGATGGGTTGTTAGAGGGCATGATTTCTATCTACTTCGATCGACCCACTGCCCATGCTTTAGCACACAAATCCACTAAATCTCATGTTTGATTTTGATGCGACACTGCCGTTGATGGCGGTTCAATTTATTCTCCTGATGGTTGTTTTGAACGCCATTCTCTTCAAGCCTTTAACCAAAGTTATTGAAGATCGCTCTACTCTGATTAGCAATAGTCAAACGGGTGCGAAGGAAGGCTTAGAGCAGGTAAATGCAATTACTCAGCAATATGAAAAGGCCCTGATTGACAGTCGTCGTCAGTATCAAAGCATCATTGCGAAAGCCCAAGCCGAAGCCCAAAAGACTGCCAGCGAACAAATCGCAGCAGCCCAAGCAGAAGCAGTCGCGGCCCGAGAAACGGCAACCCGAGAACTAGCTGCCCAAAAGGTTTCTGCCATGGCAGAGCTTGAGAAGCAGGTTGATTCTCTGAGCCAAGAGATTGTAAACAAGCTTTTAGTCGGAGTTTAGGACTTGAGAATTGAAGAATGGTGAAGTGAAGACTGTCAGTTTCTTTGATTCACAATTCAAAATTTGTAACTCTAAATTCCTTATAGTTTTCGGCGCAGTTGTGAGTTTGGTGTCATGGGTATTTTTTTACAGCTCGCCAATCAGAGCCATCTTTTAGCATCTGAAATGGCAAGTTCGGCAATGGCAGAGTCAGCGGGCGAGGGGTTTGGTCTCAATCTCGATATTTTTGAGGCTAATGTCGTTAACCTCGCGATCGTGATTGGTATTTTGGTTTATTTTGGGCGCGGTTTTCTGAGCAGCACATTGGGGAACCGATCGGCTGCCATTGAGAAAGCGCTGAACGAAGCTGAAGTGAAACGAGCTGAAATGGCAAAGCTTTTAGCAACCCAACAAGAGAAGCTCAAATCTGCGACAGCAGAAGCAGCAGGCATTGTAGCGAAAGCTGATGGGGATGCCAAAAAAGCAAGTCAAGCGATTTTGACGGCAGCCGCAGAAGAGGTTGCGCGGATGAAACAAGAGTCTTCCGCCAATTTAGACGCAGAGCAAGCGAAGATTTTGAACGAGTTGCGGGTGCGAATTGCAGAACTTGCAATGGCTAAAGCAGAACGTCAAATTCCAGCCCGTCTCAATGCCGCTTCTCAGCAGACGCTAATCGATCGCAGCATTTCACTTCTGGGAGGTCAATAGATGAAAGGTAGTAGCGCGGTTACGAGAGCTGCATACGAACCCTATGCGCAAGCCCTGTTGTCCCTGGGTCAATCTAGTGGACAGTTAGATAGCTTCAGTGCAGATGTGGCCTTGATTTTGGAAACAGTCACTCAGAGTGATGAATTGAATGGTTTTTTAGCAAATCCATTTTTTCAAGATGATGCCAAAAAGTCAGCATTGACTCAGCTCTTCAGTGGAAAGGTGAACGACCTTACTCTGAGCTTTATGAAGTTGCTTGTCGATCGTCGTCGAGCCGTATGCTTACCTGGAATTTGTCGTGAATTTCAGTCTCAGATTCGCAAGCTGAACCAAGTGGTCTTGGCAAATGTATCTTCGACTGTTGAACTAACCGATACCCAGAAGCAAGCCGTTCGCGATCGGGTTATGGCGATGACTAACGCAAAAAGTGTTGAACTGGAAACGACGATTGATACTGACCTTTTGGGCGGTGTAATCATTAAAGTCGGATCCCAAGTTATTGACGCGAGTTTACGTGGTCAGCTTCGTCGAATTTCTTACAAGCTAGCAGGTGCAAACTAGAGTTTGCCATCTTTCGAGCCTTGTAAAATCAGACAATGTGAAATCGAGCATTGTGGAATTTCACATTAATTTTTAAGATTCTTCCATCCGTACCGTTGTAAAGAGAGACTAGCCAATGGCAGCGATCAGACCTGACGAAATCAGTAGTATTATTCGACAACAGATTGAGCAATACAACCAAGACGTTAAAGTAACCAACGTCGGAACCGTATTGCAAGTTGGCGATGGAATTGCCCGTGTTTATGGCCTAGATAAGGCGATGGCCGGAGAACTTTTAGAATTTGCTGACGGCTCCATCGGGATTGCCTTCAACCTAGAAGAAGATAACGTTGGCTGTGTGTTGATGAGCGATGGTCGTGCAATCCAAGAAGGTTCCACCGTCACTGCAACAGGCAAAATTGCTCAAGTCCCCGTTGGCGATGCGATGATTGGTCGGGTAGTTGACGCATTGGCTCGTCCACTGGATGGCAAAGGCGACATTGCAACCACCGAAACTCGTTTGATCGAGTCTATGGCTCCTGGCATTATTGCTCGGAAGTCCGTATGTGAACCGATGCAAACTGGAATTACGGCTATTGATTCCATGATTCCCGTCGGTCGGGGACAGCGCGAATTAATCATTGGCGATCGTCAAACCGGAAAAACTGCCGTTGCAGTAGATACGATTCTGAACCAAAAGGGTGAAGACGTAGTTTGCGTATATGTCGCGATCGGTCAAAAAGCATCCACAGTTGCAAACGTGGTCCAAGCGCTTCAAGAAAGAGGCGCAATGGAATACACCATTGTTGTTGCAGCTAATGCAAACGATCCAGCATCTTTGCAATTCCTTGCTCCCTACACTGGCGCATCTTTGGCTGAGTACTTCATGTACCGAGGCAAAGCAACCCTAATTATTTATGATGATTTGTCGAAGCAAGCGCAGGCTTATCGCCAAATGTCTCTCTTACTTCGTCGTCCACCCGGTCGAGAAGCCTATCCTGGAGACGTATTCTATCTCCACAGTCGTTTGCTTGAGCGTGCTGCAAAACTTAGCGATGCGTTGGGCGGCGGTAGTATGACTGCCCTTCCGATCGTTGAAACCCAAGCGGGTGACGTTTCGGCCTACATTCCGACTAACGTGATTTCTATCACTGACGGCCAAATCTTCCTCTCGACTGACTTGTTTAACTCGGGTCTTCGTCCGGCAGTAAACGCAGGTATCTCGGTATCCCGTGTGGGTTCGGCTGCACAAACTAAAGCGATGAAAAAAGTCGCGGGTAAAGTGAAGCTTGAGCTGGCTCAATTTGCTGAACTCGAAGCGTTTGCACAGTTTGCCTCTGACCTGGACAAAACAACTCAGAACCAACTTGCACGTGGTAAGCGTCTTCGTGAAATTCTGAAACAGTCCCAGTTCAACCCACTCTTGCTTCATGAGCAAGTTGCAGTTATCTACGCTGGAATCAATGGCTACCTGGATGAGATCCCGGCTGAAAAAGTCGTAGACTTCAACATTGGGTTGCGCGAATACCTGAAAACTAGCAAAGCGAAGTATGTCGAAATTGTTCAAGGCAAAAAGGTCTTGGATGATGAAGCTGAAGGCTTGCTGAAGGAAGGTATCACTGAATATACCAAAGCGTTCGCCGCTTAAATTCGGTCGATTTTAGAATTTAGATTTTGGACTTTGGATTGCAACTGTCTCTCCAAATCCAAAATCCAAAATCGCCAATCCAAAATCAGAGAACTGTTGTCATGCCTAACCTAAAAGCTATTCGCGATCGAATTCAGTCGGTCAAAAACACCAAAAAAATCACAGAAGCGATGCGCCTTGTGGCGGCAGCAAAAGTGCGCCGTGCCCAAGAGCAAGTGACCGCAACCCGCCCATTTGCCGATCGTTTGGCTCAGGTGTTGTTTGGGTTACAATCTCGCATCAAGTTTGAGAACGCTGATTTGCCATTGCTTCAAAAGCGCACCGTCAAGACTGTGGGTTTGTTGGTAATTTCCGGCGATCGAGGTCTTTGCGGAGGCTACAACGCTAATGCCATCAAACAGGCTGAGCAACGGATCAAAGAACTTCAGGCCCAAGGGTTAGAAGTTCGGCTGTCGGTGGTTGGTCGTAAAGCCGTCCAATATTTCCAGCGCCGCGACTACATCATGGATGCAAGCTACACCGGACTGGAGCAAATTCCGGTTGCGAGTGAAGCGGCAAACATTGGTGAACAGCTTTTGGCTTCGTTCCTTGGGGAAAAAGTCGATCGGGTTGAGATGATCTTCACCAAGTTTGTTTCGTTGATTAATTCACGACCTGCAATTCAAACTATTTTGCCTTTGGATCCTCAGGGATTGGAAGTTAAAGATGATGAGATTTTCCGTCTAACTCTTCGGGGCGCAGACTTTGGAGTCGATCGTCAGAAGGTTACGACAGAGACTCAAAGTATGTCTCAAGAAATGTTGTTCGAGCAAAATCCAGTTCAAATCTTGGATTCACTCCTACCGCTTTATCTGAACAATCAACTCCTGCGCTCTCTACAAGAGTCAGCTGCGAGTGAGTTGGCTGCTCGGATGACCGCGATGAACAATGCGAGTGACAATGCGAAGACTTTGATTGGAACCCTGACCCTGTCCTACAACAAAGCTCGTCAAGCCGCAATTACCCAGGAATTACTGGAAGTTGTGGCGGGTGCGAGTGCATTGGAATAACGATCGCGTTATTCACATTCAGAAAGGCACGTATGCTATGCGTGTCTTTTTTTAGCCCTAATTTTTTGACCTTACTTAAAGTTGAGTGAATTGATGGCAACCATATACAACGTTGAAATTCTGCATCAAGGTCAGACTTACAAGATAGATATTCCAGACGATCGCACAGTCTTATCTGCTGCCCACGCTGCCGGAATCGACCTGCCGATCTCCTGTAGTTCTGGCGTTTGCACTACTTGTGCAGCTTACGTAAAATCTGGTCGTTTGGAACAAGTTGACAACATAGGAATTAGCCCAGAAGTTCAGGAACAAGGCTATGCACTCCTGTGTGTCTCCTATCCTCGTGCAGATTCAGTCATTGAAACTGAGAAAGAAGACACGGTATATCAGCTTCAGTTTGGTCAGTACCAAAAATAAGTGGCTCAATTCCTAATCTAAATTGACTTGAACTAAAAAATTTATAAACTGAAATTGAGCGGCTTCTATTGTTAGTAGGGGTCGCTTTTTTATGTTAGGTTAACAAAGACCTAAAACCACACACCTGGAATTTCGGGTGCGATCGGGAGTCCCTGACAATTCGTGCAAGAACTAACCGGAATGATTGCTTCCATATCTTCTAAAGTGTTTTGCTTCTAATCGAATCAGCCTGAATCGTACATCTAGGTGGAGGAATAACCCGAAAGGAGAAAATAAATGCCCGTAGTTTCTTTGGCACAAATGTTGGAATCTGGTGTTCACTTCGGGCACCAGACCCGTCGTTGGAATCCTAAGATGAAGCCTTACATCTTTGCGGCCCGCAACGGTGTTCACATCATCGACTTGGTGCAAACCGCTGGTTTGATGGATGAAGCCTTCAATTTTGTCCGTGCTGGATCCGAGCAAGGTAAGAAATACTTGTTCGTTGGAACCAAACGTCAAGCCGCAGGCATCATTGCTCAAGAAGCCGCTCGTTGTGGTGCTTACTATGTGAACCAGCGCTGGCTCGGCGGAATGCTGACCAACTGGGCCACTATTAAAACCCGCGTCGATCGTCTTAAAGAGCTAGAGCGCTTAGAAGAAAGCGGTGCGCTGGATATGCGTCCTAAAAAGGAAGCAGCGGTGTTGCGTCGTGAATTGGAAAAGCTTCAGAAATATCTGGGCGGAATCAAGCACATGCGTAAGATTCCTGATGTGGTGATCATGGTGGATCAGCGTCGTGAATATAATGCTGTTCAAGAATGCCAGAAGCTTCACATTCCGATCGTTGCCCTGTTAGATACCAACTGCGATCCTGATGCGGTTGATGTGCCCATTCCTGCAAACGATGATGCGATTCGCTCCATCAAATTGATTGTCGGTCGTTTGGCTGATGCAATCTATGAAGGTCGTCACGGTGAAGTTGCACCGGAAGAAGGCTATGACGGTGGAGATTACGAAGATTACGAAGATGAAGACGAAGACGCTCAACAGCAACAAGCGGCGACTAGTGAAGGCTAAGACCCTTGATTTTAGTTGGAGTTGAATGGTCGATGTAAAATCGGCATAGTAGACCTCTCGACACTAGATTTTTGAATTGAAACTAGTCTTGGGAGGTTCTATTGTTCCTTTTTAAGAACCGATCGTTTGTGCCGATCCTTGAAAATAGAAATTAAATTCCTGCCGTTTGGTGGGTTCAGAAAGCAGAAACTAGGGTTTTAGAATCATGGCAGATATTACCGCAAAGGCAGTGCAAGAACTGCGGCGTAAAACGGGTGCAGGGATGATGGATTGCAAACGTGCACTCCAGGAAAATGACGGTGACATGGAGCAGTCCGAGATTTGGCTTCGCCAGAAAAACATGATTGCGGCGGGTAAGAAGGCTGATCGTGTTGCTGCTGAAGGATTAGTCGGTCAATACATTCACACGGGTGGACGGATTGGTGTGTTGGTGGAAGTGAATTGCCAAACTGACTTTGTTGCTCGTAATGATGCGTTTAAAGAGTTGGTTAACAATATTGCGATGCAAATTGCCGCTTGCCCAACGGTGCAATATGTTCGCTTGGCAGACATCCCCGCAGACTTGGTTGAACGGGAAAAGGCGATCGAAATGGGCAAGGATGATCTGGCTAGCAAGCCCGACGCGATGAAAGAAAAAATCGTCTTGGGTCGCATTGACAAGCGCTTGAAAGAGTTGTGCCTTGTAGATCAGCCGTACATCAAGGATCAAAACATTACGGTCGGTGCTTTGGTCACACAACAAGTTGTTGCTTTGGGCGAAAATATCCAAATTCGTCGGTTCTCAAGGTTTGTCTTGGGTGAAGGCATTGAAGTTGAAGAGACTGATTTTGCAGCAGAAGTTGCAGCTCAGATTGCTGGAAATGCTTAGGTTGGTCCTCATGATGAACATACCGGAAGCCCCCCAGCCCCCAATTCTGGGGGAGCCGGAGATCATGAAGTTCTAATGGTTAGAAGCTAACAGATTAATGCTGAAGTTTGACGGTCCGGTCCTGATAATTGATTTGGCTTAATCGTAACATCGTAACAATGGAGGACTAGTTTAGTTCTCCATTTTTTGTGGATGATTCTTATGGACAGGCTTCGAGGAGTTCGGGTTCGTCTAATCCTCGCAAAAGACGGATCTGGGCGATCGTAAAAATACTGGGAATAATCCGGGCGTAGTTAGTCGAAATCGATCGCCAGCCCAAGTCTGCCAAAAACCACGTCCACATTGCAGGCCCAAGAACGGCAAAAATACTGCGGGTTGCCCCATAACGAGCGGTCGCGAGCGCCATACCTTGTTGAGCGAGTTTTGCAGTGAAGTGTTTTTGAATCAGGCTTCCGGCAGTGAGAGCGGATTGCGTCACTTGAAGGCGGGCGTAGTGTAAGGCAAACTGTCTGGCGATGAGTTGTAATAGCAGCGGTTTAATAACTGAACTAACGGCGATCGCGCTGCCACCCTTGAGCATCAGACTCATGGGATCACGTTGCAGGGTGTTGGGTAACTCGTGCCAGAGCTTTGTATGGGTCAGCGATCGTTCGACGCGCTTTGTCAGAGTTGTTTTTTGATCGGTGGGTAAGCTTTTCCAGGCATAGCTGAGAAGATGGAGGAAAATTTCGGCTTCAAGATCCCCCGTACTGAGGCGACCTTGATAGGGCAACTTGAGATGACGGCAAACTTGGAGCAGAGTTTGGCGATAGCTGATTCGATGGGTTTTGCGTTGCAGTACCGTTAAGCCATCGGCAGCCAAAAAACGAAAGCGGTTTTCGAGTTCAGTAATCCACTCAGTTCGATCGGCGAATTCCACGGGCACTTGAGGCATCAAATAATCGATCGGGTTATATTTTGGGCGAAACAGAATTTCGGTTAGTTCCTGCAATTCGGCATCCGTGGCCAATTCTAAGGCCGATCGTAATTCATCTGTCCCCGTGTCAGGCTCCTGATTCTGCGTCACAAGTCTTGTACTCCTTTTGGTTTTCTTAAGGTTTTTCTTAAGTGTTAGGATAGCGGGTTTGATGAGATGATGGCACCCCATACCCCGAACACAGTTCCAAAGCCATGTCAAAACTGATTGTGATTAAGACCGGACGAACCATGCCCGAACTTCAGCAGCAACGAGGCGATTTTGAAGATTGGATGATTGAGGCGTTGGCCGTGTGTCGTAGTCAGGTTGAAACCGTAGATGTGAGCGTTGGAGAGAAGCTTCCCGCGTTTCATCAGGTCAGCGGGGTCGTGATCACGGGATCACATGCGATGGTGACGGAGCATCATGACTGGAGCGAGTATTCGGCGGAGTGGATCAAAATTGCGGCAGATAAACAAATTCCAACTCTAGGGATTTGCTACGGTCATCAGCTTATTGCTTATGCATTGGGTGGGTCGGTGGATTACATGCCCGATGGACGGGAAGTGGGGACGCTGCCTGTGACGTTGCATTCATCGGCTCAAGAAGATGCGCTATTGCATAACCTGCCTGAGCAGATTTTGGTGCAGTTGAGCCATCGTCAGGCGGTGATGGAATTGCCCCAAGATGCGGTGTTGTTGGCTAGTAGCGATCGGGTTCCCTTTGAGGCATTTCGCTATGGCGATCGGGTTTGGGGAATGCAGTTTCATCCTGAGTTTTCGACGGATGTGATGCAGGCTTACACCCAGTATGCGCGATCGGGATTGGAGAGCGAGGGCTTTGATCCCGACCACATTTATCGTCAAATTACTGACACGCCCAATGGTCTGACAATTATGCAGCGCTTTGCTGGGTTGGTGTTTTGATAGACCGGACGTGTGAACCTGACGTATGATATTGAGCAAGAATTAACTGGAGGCGATCAATATGGCAGTCTTAACCTTAGAGTCCCTCAATGTGGAAGTGTTGACGCAAGACGAAGTGGCTGAGTTGGCAAATCGTCTTGAGCAAGATGATTATGCAAGTGCGTTTGATTGTTTGAATGATTGGCATTTGCTGCGCGCGATCGCATTTCAGCGGCCAGAGATGGTAGAGGAATATTATTATTTGTTGGATATGGTGGCGTTTGACGAGTCGTAGGTTGGAAGTAATCAGCTAGATTCGATCCCCCTAAATCCCCCTTGAAAAGGGGGACTATGAAATAAGGTTTGTTTTTACTCCCCCTTTTTTATTCTTGTTCCCTTTTTTGCTCTTGTCCCCCCTTTTCAAGGGGGCTAGGGGGATCGGGCCTCAATGCCAACATAGAACATCAAATTGTGTATTTGTACACTTTTTGAACTAGTAAAAATTCAAGTATGTTGAACGATCGGCGAGTTTTGGTCGGGGTTGGCGGCGGGATTGCGGCTTATAAAGTGGCGCAGGTAGTGTCTACGTTGGCTAAAGCGGGCGCAGATGTTCGGGTGGTGATGACGGATGCGGCCCAGGAGTTTGTGACGACGTTGACGTTTTCTACTTTGAGTCGTCAGGCGGCTTACTGCGATCGTGATTTTTGGCAACCTATTCACGGCAAGCCGCTACATATTGAGTTGGGTGAATGGGTCGAGTTGATTGTGATTGCGCCCTTGACGGCTAATACTTTAGGAAAATTGGCTTGTGGGTTAGCGGATAATTTATTGACGAATATTATTCTGGCTTCCAAAGGTCCAGTGCTGTTGGCTCCTGCGATGAATACGGATATGTGGGAGCAACGATCGGTTCAACGGAATTGGAATTTGGTTTTGCAGGACAACAGGTATCATGCCGCTGATCCTGGTAGTGGATTGCTGGCCTGCGATCGGATTGGAATTGGCCGAATGGCAGAACCAGACGAGTTAGTGATGAAGATCCGATCGTTGCTTTACACAAGTCAGCGGGATTTGTCGGGAAAACGGATTTTGATTAGTGCAGGCGCGACCCAAGAATTTTTAGATCCGGTACGTTTTTTAGGCAACCCGTCCACCGGAAAAATGGGACTGGCGTTGGCGTTGGCTGCTCGCGATCGGGGTGCTGAGGTGACGCTGGTTTATGGAACGTTACCGGGACCATTGCCCTTAGGAATTCAAGGTATTGCGGCACCAACGGCGGAAAAAATGGAGCAAGAACTCCGATCGCACCTCTCCAATAATGACTGGGTGATCATGTGTGCGGCGGTGGCTGACCTGAAGCCTGCTGATTATCGAGATTACAAGCTCCCAAAAGCTGAATTACCCATGGCGTTGGCGTTGGCGCTGGTCCCAGATATTGTGGCGGGGTTGTCAAAACTTAAGTCAGCCCATCAAAAAATAATTGGGTTTGCGGCGCAGACTGGGGATTTTGTCACGCCTGCGCTGGAGAAGATGAAGCGAAAGGGGTTGGATGCGATCGTGGCTAATCCCATTGATCAAGCTCAAGGCGGATTTGGAAGTGAAGTCAATCAGGCCGTGTGGTGCGATTCATTGGGTAAACAGGTTGTGATTCCATTGTGTGAAAAATTGGAAATGGCGCACCGAATTTTGGATCTGGCGATCGGTTTATAGAAGACAATCACTGGAGAATAAAATCTGAGTTTGAATGAAGGCCGATCGTAGTTCATCCGCTTTAGTAGTTCATCCGCTTTATTTACCCCAACCCCCAACAAATCTCCGTCCAAAATACCTGTCTCGACACCTGGAAACTCTGTGTCGGTGCGATCGCAGGACTCGTCGGAGGCCGCAACCTTAGCGACGAACCCGACGACGAATAGCTCTCTTAAAAAGACCGCTGAATAAATCAACTTGATCTATTCCTATTCCCATTGAGACCCGATCCCCCTAGCCCTCTTAAAAAGGGGGAACAAGAACAAATCTTATTTCATAGTCCCCCTTTTTAAGGGGGAGTTAGGGGGAGCGGGTTTCAATGGATGACGGGTTTCAGACTTCTGTGTACACAGCAGCCTTGAAAAGGGGGAACAAGAGCAACATTGTTTCATAGTCTTCTTTAGCCCTTAGAATTGGGGGCTGGGGGCCGATCCTACATCGATGACAAATAGGTATACCCCGTCAAGCAACGTTCATAATGCTGAAGGAACATCTGGGACTCTTCCAGAGTAATTTGTTTCTCCTCCATCGCCGCCTCCGTCCGTTTTCGCATACTCTCAATCAAATCCTCAGAACTGTATTGCACATAGCCCAGAACCTCCTTCATCGTGTCCCCCTTCACCACATGCTCAATCTCATATCCTGTGGGCGTTAGGCGAATATGCACCGTATTGGTATCACCAAACAGATTATGCAAATTTCCCATAATCTCCTGATACGCCCCATTCAAAAACATACCTAAGTAATAGGGTTCGTTTTTCTTAAGTGGGTGGACTTCAAGTAACGATTTCACATCTCGTGAAGAAGACCCAATAAACCGATCGATTTTTCCATCACTATCGCAAGTAAGATCGGCTAAAGTTGCTCGCTGAGTTGGGGCTTCATTCAGGCGATGAATCGGCATGATCGGGAAAAGTTGATCGATCGCCCAACTATCTGGAGCCGATTGAAACACCGACAGATTCATGTAATAGATCGAGGCCATCACCTGTTCTAAATCCGTCAATTCTTCTGGCACAAAATCCATCGATCGTAACTGCCGCTGAATCTTATGGCAGCAAGACCAAAACAATCGTTCAGCCTTTGCCCGCTCCGGTAAGCTCAAATATCCAAGCCCAAACAAACTAATGGCTTCTTCCTTGAACTGAGCCGCATCATTGAACGGTTCTTGAAGGTTATCGCGTGTGATAGACGCATAGGTTTCGTGGAGGTTGCGGATAATCAAATGGTCGGTTTCAACGATCGCCTCCACCGTATCTTCCACCACATCGCTCGACCCTAAAATGTCAAACACCAACACCGATTGATGGGATGCGATCGCCCGACCACTTTCACTAATCAACGTTGGCACCGGAATACTGGCCTGATTACAGGCATCATTAATAGCCGCCACCACATCATTGGCGTAATTTTGCATGTTGTAATTTTTGGAGGCCGCAAACGTTGTTTTTGACCCGTCATAATCAACACCCAAACCGCCCCCGACATCTAAATACTGCATATTCGCACCCAAACGAGATAGCTCGGTGTAGACATGTCCGGCTTCCCGGAATGCCTCTTTGAGTACGCTAATGGACGAAATTTGAGAGCCAATATGAAAATGCAACAACTGCAACGAATCGAGCAAATCAGCCTTTCGCAGCTTCTCAATAGCAGTCAATATCTCTGGAATCGTCAGCCCAAACTTAGCTCGATCGCCCGCAGATGTGCCCCAACGCCCCATACCCTTCGCACAGAGTTTGGCCCTGATCCCAACGACAGGTTTAACCCCCAGCTTTTTACTCGCTTCAATTACCTGCTCAACTTCCTCGACCTGTTCCATGACCACGATCGCCGTTTGACCCAGTTTTTGGGCTAGCATCGCCGTTTCGACATACTCCTGATCTTTATAACCATTGCAAATAACAAGCGCACCCTTCGTATCTAACGACGCAAGGGCGATCAGCAATTCGGGTTTCGATCCGGCTTCTAATCCAAACTGGTAGGGCTGCCCGAATTTGACCAAATTTTCAACAAAATGACGCTGCTGGTTACACTTCACCGGAAAGACTCCGCGATAGATGCCGGGATAGTTATACCGAGCGATCGCCTTAGCAAAACAAGCATTTAGGCGCTCAATCCGGTCTTCTAAAATATCTGAGAACCGGATCAACAGCGGCAATTCTAAATTTCGCTGCTTCAGCCCATTGACCAAATCGCACAGGTCCAACGACCCACCGCGCAAACCCTTAGGTGAAACGGTGACATGCCCCACCGCATTAATCGAAAAATACGGATCGCCCCAGCCATTAATGCGATACAGTTCTTCGCTTTGTTCAATACTCCATTGTTCTGGCTCTGTGGTCTGTGATGACTTAGTAGCATTGGATTTAGTAGCAGTCTGCGCATTCTCTGGACTGGCCGCTCGACGACTCTCCTTACGATCGGACTTACCGACAACAGCCTCAGTCATTTCCTGAACAGTTGAGTTCGTATCGATCGTCATATCCATTGAACGTCCTGCCATCATTACAACCTTTGAAATTGACACTGTGGGTGTGCTTAAGCTTATCGCATTTGCCCAGAATCCGCGTCCCTAACAATCGGTATTGAGTAGAGGTAAATGCAATCATTTATACCGTTTACGATCGTTCAGCCGAGATCCTTTGCTGCTACTCTGGTGAATGGAAATCTCTCTTTTAAGCTTGAGAACAGCAGTCATGGAAAGAACATTTATTGCCATCAAACCCGATGGCGTTCAGCGCAAGCTCGTTGCCGAGATCATCGGTCGCTTTGAGCAAAAAGGATTTAAACTCGTGGGTCTAAAGTTGATGAAAGTCAGCCGAGAACTTGCGGAACAGCACTACGGCATTCACAAAGAGCGTCCTTTTTTCGCTGGGTTAGTTGAATTCATCATTTCTAGCCCCGTGGTAGCGATCGTGCTTGAAGGCGATGGTGTCGTGGCCGCAGGACGCAAAATTATTGGCGCAACCAATCCATTGAACTCGGAGCCTGGAACGATTCGGGGTGACTACGGCGCAAGCATTGGTCGTAACCTGATTCATGGTTCTGATGCAGTTGAAACCGCTCAAAGCGAAATCGCGATGTGGTTTGAGGACGACGAGCTAGTCGATTGGGAACCTACGATGACTGCGTGGATCTACGAATAATCAAATTCCCAATAAAAAAGCAGGTTCAAGGATTCACGCCCCCACCCTGCTTTTTTATTGCTGACTATCTCTATCTTTAGCTATCCGATTTTCTCAGCGGCTGCGTCTTCTATCGCTTCAGAGTCTATTGTTTCCGCTGCAACAGTTCCGATCGTTTCGCCTAATTCTCTATCTTGCTTTTTAGAAAATCCCCAAGTAAATACTGCTGCGATCGCCAACACCATCACCCATTCTGGCGGCACCAGACTATCATTTACCACTCGCAGCAGCAACCGGAAGCCCACAAACGACACGGTGACGTAGCCCGCATCCTCAAGATATGTATATTCCTCTAGCCATATCATAAACTGCCCCGCCATGAACCGCAGCGCAATAATTCCGATTGTCCCACCTAGCAAAATTAGCCACGTTTCATCTGAGACCGCGATCGCTGTTGTCACGCTATCGAGAGAAAATGCCAGATCCGTCAGCGCCAATACCGGAATTGCCTGCCACAAATTTGCAAATCGGGGTGCGGTATCATCCCCGTCCTCGTCTTCTGTTGAGGTGAAGTGTTGGAATACCAGCCACAGAAGATAAGCTGCTCCTGCCAATTCAAATTGCCATTGATTGACCACTTGGGACGCGACTAAAATTAGGGCCATTCGCAAAACATACGCTAGAACAAGGCCAATGTTTAGAGCCTTTTCCTCTAGCTTTGGATCGCGTAATCCTTGGGTAATGGCTGCTAGCGCGATCGCATTGTCTGCTGAAAGAACAGCTTCTAACGCCACCAAAACCGGAAGGATTAAAAACGATTGTGGTGTTAGATGATCTGGAAGAAGCTGAGTCGGGTTCAGTAGATCGGAAAAGTTAAAAGAGTCCAGCATCGGTAAACAATATTAAGACCTAGAATCTTAGCTTACCATTACGTGCATTCGCGGCTCTGTGCTTCATTGAAGTGGATAACTGAAGTCTTGACTGAAAATTTCGAGTCGGATTTAGTCACGGCATCCAAAAAGTGTCGTTTCTCTTGCCTTTTGTTACGATCGCGTTCCTCTATCCCAACGTCATGAGGTTTAATCGAAGGAGTAGGGGTGTAGACTCTACTGGCTATAGATTTTGGTTCAAAACTACTTAGGAGTAATCCCAAATGACAGATTCACAAGTGATGATGGCGCTTTTCATAGCATTGATCCCCGGTATCTTGGCGTTCCGTCTTTCGACTGAACTCTACAAGAACTGATAATGAGACCGTCGGGCACGACCAAATCATTGGTCGTGCATTTTATCTAGGCTTTCAATAGAAAGTGGATCGCAACAACAAGCGTTATTCACCCGTACCCGTAGAAAGTTCGGTTTTCTAATCCGGCATTTGATGCCTATACTTGTCAGAGCCGAGCAATGGGAAAAATAAACCTGTTCGGGAAAGAATATGATTTGACATTATGAATGCATTACCTCAGTTCCCCCAAGAACGACCTCACTCTCGGTCCACTGTGCGCCGAGCCTCTACCCAGCAGTCAAAAATACGAATTACCCGCCAACATCGTCTTGTGGCATTTGAAAGTTGTTTCCGTTTGGGCGTGAATGTGGGACTAAGTGCGATTGCAATCTCGACGCTAGTCTATCTACTACCATACCGAACGGCGCAGGCCCAAAAACTTAACGAGCTTCAGGGCGAGGTCAAACAGACTGAAGCTCGCGTTGCACAGACTCAAGCGGAGTTTACGCGGAGCTTCGATTCCAACCAAGTCAAAAGGATTTTGCAAGAGCAGACGCACATGGTGGATCCAAGTCAACGAGTGATAATCTTTGACGATCGTGTCCCCACAAACAGTCAAAAGACTCCTAAAGTGACTCAAAGTCCCTAAGGTTGTGTCTCTAAAACTAGGTCATGAGTACCATACCACTTCTGCATCAGTTTCAACCTGTCTGCATGATTAGAAAAGCCCATGGTTTTAAGAGACCTCGACAACCGATCGCAGAAACACAAAATAAGAGCAGAAGTAAAGCAGCGGTTTGGTGGCTCCTGTGTCTATTGTGGCTGTACTCCTCCCGTTCTGACTTTGGATCATGTTGTGGCTAAGTGCAAAGGCGGGTTTGATGTCCGATCGAATCTCGTCGGGGCTTGTCGGCGCTGTAACAATAGCAAAAAAAGCAAAGAACTATGGCAATGGTGGCAATCCTCGCCGTGGTGGTGTGAATTCCGTGCAGAAAATCTTTCGAGTCAAGTGTTAATTTGTAAAGTGAAACAACGATCGCACTCCTAAATTATTATCAAAATCACTGTTCCAACTATTGCCGCCAAATCGCATCCGCCACGCGCCTCACATCATACATTTCAGCCACATCATGAACCCGTAGAATATTGGCACCATTTGCGATCGCCCCGCAGCAAGTCGCCGCCGATCCCCAAACCCGTTTACTCGGATCGCTTTGGTCTAGAATCTTACCAATAAAACTCTTTCGCGATGTCCCGACCAGAATGGGGCAGTTAAGAACCTTGAATTTTGCCAACTCTTGAAGCAACTGCAAACTTTGTTCAGCAGTCTTTGCAAACCCAATACCAGGATCAATAATAATTTTGCTTGAATCAATGCCGGACGCGATCGCAGCCTTGATTCGAGACTGTAAAAAACTAATAACTTCACCCGTTAGATCATCATAGTCTGTAAGCTGTTGCATTGTCTTCGGAGTTCCCCGTAAATGCATCAAAATAATCGGGACATTCAATGCAGCAACCGTAGAAAGCATTTGATCATCAAACGTCGCACCAGAAATATCATTAACTATATCGGCTCCGGCTTCGATGGATTGTTGAGCGACAACTGCTTTTGTTGTATCCACCGAAATCGCAATAGTATCAAAGCTGCGATCGGTCCGAATCGCCTTCACAACCGGGATGACCCGATGGAGTTCTTCATCTAAACTCACATCCACAGCATTTGGTTTTGTGGACTGTCCCCCAATGTCTAGAATATCTACGCCGCTATCTCGCATGTGTGTTGCTTGAACGATCGCAGCATCCAGATTGCTATAGAGACCACCATCACTAAAACTATCGGGCGTTACATTCAAAATACCCATCAGATAGGTCCGCGATCGCCAGTCAAAACAATAATCGCGGGTTTGGTGGTGAAGTTTCATAGGGCGGTGGTGCATGGGGCGATCGGCGGGCTTATTAAACTTTTGGACGAAGGAAACCAACTAAACCGCTGACACTGCGGGATTGCATATATATTTCGCCATTACCTGTGATGCGATTGACCAAGCCTTCACCAGAAGTCACAGAGCCTAACAAACTTCCTGCCAGTTTAATGTTCATTTTGAGGCTTGGATCATAGGCAACAAGATGCCCGCTATCAACAATAAAATCATGGTTGACCTGACGCTTAGAGAGTCCACCATAAGCTCCAATGAATACAAGACCGTTGCCCCCGACTTTAAGTTTAAATAGGCCCTCCCCCGCAAAGAAACTAGCGAATCCCGCCCAGTGAACATTTAGGGTAATATTTCCGGCATGGGCAATGTAGGCACCGGGTTGAAGACAGAGTTCGCGGTTGTTTAGTTCGATACGGGCAATGTCGCCTATTGTCGATTGGGTTAAGACCACTTCTTGAGGTCTTTTGCTTTTGTTCGTGAAGGTGTTAATAAACATAGATTCACCCCCCAAATAGGTCTTCAGCAGTGCGGGAATTAAGCCGCCGGAAAACTGGGTTTCGATCGCAATATCACCGTCCATACTAGCCATAGCTCCAGCTTCTGTAACTATTTTTTCTCCTGGCTGAAGCATCACAAATATGGTGGCAAAAGTGGGTTTGTAGCGAACGTCGTATTTCACAGTTTTGCAGTCCTAGGATAACCCTATCAATAGCTTTCACTATTTCTTATCATATTTAGTTGGTCCAAATGGTATGGATTTAGCCCCTTTCTGAACTCGAACGAGTCCCGGAAAAGTTGATATCAAGACCAGTAACACCGTACAATTGGGCTTAAGAAATGTAACGCATTCTAAGGAGCGATCGGGTATGAGTGAGTATGAGCGCATGGTTCTGATGGCGGAAGATGAACTGACGCAATACAGCACGGATGCCCGTAAGATCGAGAAATTGCGCCGAAAGCTGGGGATTTCCACGTCTCTTAAGCAGCGTCAAGAAGCCAGAGAGCAGCTTGAAACTGAAATGCCTAAGAATGTATTTACCAAAGCGGTCATGACTCAACGTCAATCGGTCGCGCTCCCTTTTTGGGGGATTGCGGGACTGGGCCTACTGTTGGGAATTTCGTCGGGGCAATCGATCGACTTTATGGCAACAATGATCGGCGGCACCTTGGCGATCGCGCTGCAAAAGTGGGGCTGGAGTTTGGAAGCTCGCCGCATCTTACTAGAGACCCTGAATGATCTCGATGCACCAAAGGCTAGCGAAATGAAATAGCCCATTGGCTGCAAGATTAGCTTTCAACGAGTTGGTTCTCTTGACGAAGACAGGCTTCAATAAAGGGGTCCAATTCGCCATCCATGACATCTTGAATCGCGGTTGTTTCGTAACTAGTGCGTAAATCTTTCACCATTTGGTAAGGATTAAACACATAGTTACGGATTTGCATTCCCCACGCTGCCTCCACAATGTCGCCCCGAATTTCAGCAATTTCTTTTGCTTTTTGTTCTTGGGCAATGATCATTAGTTTTGCTTTGAGAATAGCCATTGCTTTTTCTTTGTTTTGCAATTGACTCCGTTCTTCAGTACAGCGCACCGCAATTCGGGTTGGCAAATGGGTAATCCGAACGGCAGTTTCAACTTTGTTCACATTCTGTCCGCCTTTTCCGCCCGCTCTAGACGTTGTAATTTCTAGATCTTTTTCAGGAATATCCAACTGCACGTCATAGTCAATCAGCGGCATTACTTCAATTCCGGCAAAGCTGGTTTGTCGTTTATCGTTGGCATTGAAGGGGGAAATACGGACTAGGCGGTGGGTGCCTTTTTCGACTTTGAGATAACCATAGGCATAACGGCCGTCAATTTCAATCGTGACGGATTTAATTCCCGCTTCCTCGCCTTCGGACATTTCTAAGGTGCTGACTTTGTAGCCATGTTTCTCAGACCAACGCATGTACATTCTGAGCAGCATTTCAGCCCAGTCTTGCGCATCCGTTCCGCCTGCACCTGCATTGATTGTCAGTCGTGCGCCTTTGGCATCGTAGGGACCAGAAAGCATTTGCTGAAGCTCCCATTGATCGAGGTCATGCTTCAACGATCGGGCGATTTCATCTGCCTCAACTAGCAATGCCTCATCCATTTCCAATTCAACTAATTCAAGAATGGCAAACCCATCGTTGAGAGTAGTCCGCCAACGATCGTAGCCTTCCAAGTGGGATTTATATTCGTTCAGTTCTTGAAGCGTGGCTTGGGCGGTGGTTTGGGTCTCCCAAAATTCAGGCTGTGCTGCAATTTGTTCGAGATCTTGGATTTTGGCTGTGAGTGCAGGAACGTCAAAGATAGTCCTGAGTTTTACCCAGGCGATCGGTGAGTAGGTCAAGGTTGCGTTTGAGTTCGACGGTATCCATGGAGAAAAATATTAGTGAATTGGACATTGATTCGACCCCATGGATGAGGTCGTGCATTTAGAGCGATCGGGAAAAGTCTTCCAATACCCGAATCAAATCGGCTATGCCTGCCACCGGAATCAGATCCGACAGCGGTAATTCTTGCTTACCGCCGCCCAGCTTCAGCTTAACCGTAGTCAAAATAGCCATCACAGCGGCTTCGTCAATCTTACCCGACTCACACATGGGCAAAAATGACGTAGCTAACCCTGTATGAAGCTTGGCATCTTTCAAATAGAGGTGCCATTTTGCAATGTCGATGTAGATCCGATCGCCGATATCTGCCGCGAGTTGATCCATTTGAGGTGAGTTAATCATCTAAATTTCTCCACTGGTCTGATCCTCATATTTTGCAATAACAAAGACATATATCCCATGCCCTAGAAATCCAGCAGCCCAAAGACCCGTTACCCAAAGTGGCCAGACTGAATCTGAATGCTTCAGGAGTTTGAAAAACCAGATGCCAGAATTAAACGCTGTAAACGCCGCCACGTGGGTTGCGAAGCTCATCCGATCGTCAAGTCTA
>JAYVUU010000027.1:0-17789 GCA_043787635.1 Synechococcales cyanobacterium
AACATGATTTCCGAAAATCCAGTTAAGCTATTACAACGAACCTACTTCCCCCACCCTCCATGCTGCGAATTATCACTGAGTGGACTGAAGCCCAAGCCGAACTACGCCGAATCTGCGATCGAACCCAAGATGAACAAGTCTTCAATAAAGAAGCAACCGTTCGGGAGATTTTGCAATCTATCAAGCGTTTGGGCGATCGAGCGCTGCTGGACTACACCGCTGAATTTGACGGTCAGCGCTTTGAGACGGGCCAAAGCCTCCTCGTAACTCCGGCGGAGTTGGACGCGGCTTATCAACGGGTGGATCACGGCTTGCTAGAGGCGATTCGGCTGGCCAAACAAAAGATTGAAACGTTTCACCGGATGAATATCCCCAAGAGCTGGGTTCATTTTGCCGATCAAGGGGTGGTGTTGGGAAAACGCTATACCCCCGTCGATCGAGCGGGCATCTATATTCCGGGCGGACGGGCAGTCTATCCCAGTACGGTGCTGATGAATGCGATTCCGGCACTAGTTGCGGGGGTTGATCGGATTGTCATGGTCACACCGCCCAACAGTGAAGGTGGGATTAATCCAGCCGTTTTAGTCGCAGCTCAAGAGGCGGGGATCAAAGAAATTTATCGCGTGGGCGGGGCACAGGCGATCGGGGCATTAGCCTACGGAACTGAAACGATTCCAAAAGTGGATGTGATTAGCGGTCCCGGCAACATCTACGTGATGCTGGCCAAAAAATTGGTCTATGGCACCGTGGGCATCGATTCGTTAGCGGGTCCCTCAGAAATTCTGATCATTGCCGACTCAAGCGCAAATCCAGAACATGTTGCAGCAGATTTATTGGCTCAAGCCGAACACGATCCCATGGCAGCGGCTGTTTTAATTACGACCGATGCAAGTCTGGCGGAGAATGTGGCAGAGCAAGTCCAAGCACAACTTCTGAATCACCCGCGACGGGTTTTAACTGAAAAATCGATCGCCAACTTCGGCATTATTATCGTCGTCGAAACCCTAGAGCAAGCTGCGGAGCTCTCTAATGAGTTCGCGACTGAACATTTAGAACTAGAAGTCGAAGATCCATGGGCATTGTTGCCAAAAATTCGTCATGCAGGCGCAATTTTTCTCGGTCATGCCACACCGGAAGCTGTGGGAGATTATCTTGCAGGTCCAAACCACACTTTACCGACCTCTGGGTCCGCTCGCTATGCCTCACCGCTGGGCGTAGAGACCTTTTTGAAACATTCCAGCTTGATCCAGTACACCCAGCCCGCCTTAGAGTCCGTATCAAAAGCGATCGAGATTCTAGCCGCTGCTGAAGGGTTACCTTCTCACGGAGCCTCAGTGACGCTACGAACTCAGTCGGAAAGTTAATCAAGGCACAAAACGAGTCGAATCGCTGACCTTGCGTCACCCCTGCTCATAGCCAAGCTCACAGCGCTAGAACGTTATTGACTAAGCCATTACCATACCGCCATCAACATTGAATACTTGCCCTGTGATGTAAGCAGCGGCGGGCGAGGATGCTAGAAACGCGATCATTCCAGCCACTTCATCCGGCTGACCGTAGCGAGCTAGAGGAATCATCTGAAGAATCCCCTCCGCCTTCAAGCCGTCCGTCATGTCGGTTGCAATAAACCCCGGTGCCACCGCATTTACGGTAATAGCTCGTGGGGCCAGTTCTCGGGCAACTGTCTTGGTAAAGCCGATCACACCCGCTTTGGATGCGCTGTAGTTAGACTGTCCCGCATTCCCCATTTGACCCGCAACAGAGGTGATATTAACAATGCGTCCAGACTTTTGCTTGAGCATAACTTTACTGACTGCACGGGTACAAAGAAATACTCCAGTGAGATTCAAATCGACTACCGCTTGCCAGTCTTCTAGCTTCATTCGCAGCAGCAATGTGTCTCGCGTAATCCCAGCATTATTCACCAACACATCAATCCGACCAAATTGTTCCATCGTCGCTGCGATCAGTTGATCCACCTCCTCCGAATTGGCAACATTGGCTTTGAATGCGATCGATCGGCCCCCGATCGCTTCAATTTCTGACACCACTTCTGCTGCCGCACTGCTGGAGCTTGCATAGTTGACTACGACAGCCGCGCCTTCTGAAGCCAACGCCAATGCCGTCGCCCGACCAATTCCACGGGACGCGCCCGTAACAAGTGCAACTTTTCCCTGCAAGTTTTGTGCCATGACATTGGTATCCTAGATTAAAAATCAAATATAGATCATAGCGACAAAGCAGAAACTTCCGTACAAGAACTTCCGTACAAGAACAGATCGAAGGCATTACCGATCGCGTCAGGCAAAATACAAAAAATAAAGTCTTGCTCAAATGTGATCGGAGCAGGTACTATGTTTCAAGTCAGTCGCGTTGAGCGATAACAAACTGCTGGTGTAGCTCAGTTGGTAGAGCAGCTGATTTGTAATCAGCCGGTCGCAAGTTCGAGTCTTGTCACCAGCTTAAATGTAAGAAAAACAGTAGATTACCTTTATGGGTGCAGGGAACTGGTGTTCAAAAGACTCATATCGATAAGCGATCGCGGTCTGGAACAGATCAAACGTGAGTGATTCAGGGAATTGGTCTTGATAGGTAGGGACCGCCCCCGGTCAGTTTGAGGTACTTTTGGAGAACTTGTGTAACATTGTTACAAGATATTTCAGAGATATGAGAATGATACCTGTGATGCCGCAAAATTAGCTACGAAAGGTAGATAAGATAACCTTCTGAATGGCTTAAGATTCTCTAATCAGAATTTTGGTAGAGCAGTCAGGAGAACTTACTATCAAAAAAGTCGGTCAGATCCTTTTGGAGGAATCCATCCATGAGTATTGTAACGAAGTCGATCGTAAACGCTGATGCTGAAGCACGTTACCTCAGCCCAGGCGAACTAGATCGCATTAAAGGCTTCGTCACCAGTGGTGAAAAGCGCCTTCGCATTGCTGAAACCCTAACAGGTGCTCGCGAGCGAATCGTAAAGCAAGCAGGCGATCAACTATTCCAGAAACGTCCTGATGTTGTTTCCCCTGGTGGCAATGCATACGGTGAAGAAATGACCGCAACCTGTTTGCGTGACATGGACTACTACTTGCGCTTGGTGACTTACGGAGTTGTTTCCGGCGACGTTACTCCTATTGAAGAAATTGGAATCGTTGGCGTTAGAGAAATGTACAAATCTTTGGGAACTCCCATTGATGCCGTTGTCGAAGGCGTACGTGCAATGAAGAGCGTTGCAACGTCCTTGCTTGCTGGTGAAGATGCCGCAGAAGCAGCAGCCTACTTCGACTACGTAATCGGCGCAATGAGCTAGTTTTCAGAACACTGAGACTGTTTCAACCCGTTGACTTTGTAGTAAACATTCGAGATTAAGGAAGTCGAACAATGCAAGATGCTATTACTGCTGTAATTAATTCCTCTGACGTTCAAGGTAAATATCTTGATTCTTCGTCATTGGACAAACTCAAGGGCTACTTCGCAACTGGCGAACTTCGCGTTCGTGCAGCTAGTTCCATCTCGGCTAATGCTGCCGCGATCGTAAAGGAAGCTGTAGCAAAATCCCTGTTGTACTCGGACATCACCCGTCCCGGTGGCAACATGTACACCACTCGTCGCTATGCAGCTTGCATTCGTGACTTGGACTACTACTTGCGCTATGCGACTTACGCAATGTTGGCAGGCGATGCATCTATCCTAGATGAGCGTGTCCTCAACGGTTTGAAAGAAACCTACAACTCCTTGGGAGTTCCCGTGGGCGCTACTGTTCAAGCGATTCAAGCCATGAAAGAAGTCACTGCTTCCTTGGTCGGCGCTGATGCTGGCAAGGAAATGGGTGTCTACTTTGACTACATTTGCAGCGGCTTAAGCTAGAAATAGCAGGTCGTTTTATTAGATAGCTCAAGTCCTATGGGACTTTAGAGATCTAATCTGTCAAGAGTTGGGATTCAGCTTGTCAAAGGCTAGTTTAAACGCTGGTTTTAGCGATCTAAGTTCCTCTCTTGGCATTGTCGTTTTAGGCTTCAGGTTTATCAAACTACTAAAAGATTCGGTGCCTTTGTCTGGCGCAATATAAGAATTTATTTTGAGTCTGTTATAGTCTGGCCTTGCTAATCGTTGTCATTAGGAGATATGGATCCATGAGAATGTTTAAGGTGACGGCTTGTGTTCCCAGCCAATCTCGTATTCGCACACAGCGTGAATTACAGAATACGTTTTTTACGAAACTAGTGCCTTACGACAATTGGTTTCGCGAACAACAACGCATCCAAAAAATGGGCGGCAAGATCGTCAAGGTTGAGCTGTTTTCTGGAAAGCCTGGTGCTAACACTGGTGTAAGCTAACCAAGTTTTTGGTTCTTATGAATTAAAGAACGATCGGAGGCATTGCTAGCCTCCTTTTTAAGAAGTATTTATAGAGAGCGTATTTATTAACTCTAACTAGAAAAGAGAAGATGAAAATTGTTCACCCCCTCTTTCTCGGCGTTTTGACCTTTCTTTTCTAGTGGATGGGCGAGGCGAGACTCGAACTCGCACACCTAAGTACCGCATTTTGAGTGCGGCGCGTCTACCAATTCCACCACTCGCCCGTTTTTTTCACCCCATCACTATAGCCTATTGATTTCTTTAAAAGCAAGCTTTGATAGTCAGAACTTTTTGCCCACCGATCGACTTCTCTCGCTCGAAGTACTGGAAGCGGATGACTCAGTTGAGCGGTTTGCATTTGGCGAAAGGCTCGACCCATATCACTTTGACTCGCTGAGTCGTAGTCACGAGCTTGATCGATAAAAGCATCAAGATTAAGCTGCGAAGCAAGTTTAGGCGACCCACCTGTGAGTTTCATTAGGACTGACATGATAATGCGAGGATCTTGGGTGGCTAGGAGAGCGGCCCGATCGCAGGTCAACTCTGCACTTCGCACCCAGCGCATCATCTGCTCCTGTAAGCCTTGGGTCATCAGACCACCCCAAGGCAACAAACTTGTCGCCATCAACAATACGTTCGCAAGGGTGAGATAGGTGCCATGCTCACATTTCAAATGACCTAATTCATGGGCAATTACCGCCTGGATTTCCTCTGGATTTAGCAAGTCGAGAAGCGCTGTATGCACCACAATAAAGGGCTGCTGACCGCGAATCGCCATGGTGTAGGCATTGGGAACCGGGTTTTGCTTGATGTAAAAATGGGGAACATCTAGATCGAGGACTTCACAGGCTTCTAGGAGGGAGGCGTGGAGGTCGGGAAGTTGACGATCGCTGACGCGAATACTGGTGGCGATGTTTTCCATGTAGAAAAACTGTTCTGCCACACCACCAAGCGCTGTACGGACCAAGAGATCTAATCCTGGGAGTTGCTGTAGCGATCGGGTCGCTTCTAGATCTAGAGGGTGACGGAATTGGCTGGCTTTGAGTCCGGTGAGGCGCTGTTTGGGTTGAAGCATGGAATCGTTTTGACGGTGGGTTTAACGTGAAGTGGCTCAGTTTTCTGATTGTAGCGTGCTTATTTCGGGGCTGGGAGACAACTGTTTACGCTTGGGTCTGCCATGGCGATAGGTGAGGTCGGCGATCGGGAGAATATTGTAGGGACGCTGGGATTCTAGGGCGATTAGGACACGTAGGGCAGAGTAGGCATCATTTGCGGCATAGAGGAGTTGGGTGGAACTGAGATTGTGCGTGGCCCAGTTGGAAATAGTAACGCGTCTAGACTTATGAAATTGTTGATTCAGGAGTAAGCCGATCGCAGCTCTGACCCCGATCGTCGTGCAGTAACCATCTTTGCGGAAGATAATATCCAGATCTAGAATCGATCGCAGGTGAACCCTAAACCTACGACGCATTTGACCTTGATCGACATTCAACCCAAACCCGACTTTCACAATATCTTTTGACTCTAAAATCTCGCGTAAAAACGGATAACATTCTGGGCGATGAAGCTGGAAAATGAAGGCTTTATCCAAGGTGGCAAACTGGACAATGTGGGGACCATCGGAGATTCGACCCTTCGTAAAGGTAGGTCTAGACTCGGTGTCAAACCCAACAAACACAGAATCCTGAATTTCGCAAAATGCGTCACTGAACTGCTCAAACGTAGCCGGAACAAAGATGCGATTTAATGGCAGTCCCATGAACGGTTTGAGTAGCGCTGTTTCAAGTTTTGTTGGAGTGGATTTTTCCATAGCACCAGTTTTACCGAACGATCGGACAGTTGTTAAAAAATCGATACAATATCATAGCGGTACCATTTAGGCCGTTCAGTGTAGACCGAATCTAGAGAGAATCATCACATGGATATTGCAAAAATACTTGAACCCGCAGCAGCAGTGTTTCGAGGGCTGGGCGTGCCGGAGCCGATTGTTCATTGGGGACATCCGTTGATGATGGCGATCGTGGCTTTTGTTATGGGAAGCGGGGTTGCGGTCGCAGGTTGGAAAGCTCGTACCTCTGAAGACAAAGAGGAGGCGTTGAAAAACCGCGAAATGCACCGTAAAGCGGCTCCGTTGATGGCGATATTTTTAATTTCGGGCTATTCCGGTGGATTGCTGTCACTCGTGATGCAAAACAAACCCGTTTTAGAAAGTCCTCATTTTATTACCGGAACCGCCGTGATTGCGCTTTTGCTAATCAATGGGAGTTTGGCTGCGTTTGGATTTAAGGGTTCAGGCGACGGTGCACGAAAAGCTCATGCTTACATTGGCAGTGGTTTGATGGCGCTATTCTTTGTTCATGCAGCCTTAGGTCTGAAGCTTGGGTTCTCAATTTAGAACTAAATTAAAACTAATTTTTTAAATCATTAACCTTAGATTTAAGATTCGCCATTAGGAGTGTCAAATCTAAGGTTGTTTTTTGGAGATGCGGGCATATTAAAACAATATAAAACTGTAAGCAACGGAAGACTGCCATGCAAGGCTACGCAGGTGTATTGTGGTGTGTTGCTTGGATTGTCGGACTCCTTACAACTCAGTCTCCGTGGTGGATTACGGCTATTGCCACGATCGCATTTCCCAGTATTGGAATGATCCTGCGGAAACTGCGCCCCGCCAGCCATCAAGTTCAACCTTGGCTAGTTGCGAGTGTGATTGTATTAATGGCTTTAGGCTGGTATCACTTCAGAACACCGCAGCCAGGAGCCTTTGATATTAGTCGGTTTGTAGAGCCGATCGATCGGACCACCATTCAAATTACAGGCACCGTTGACGAACTGCCTCGGACTACTCGCAGTGGGAAAACTAAGCTTTGGTTAACGGTACAACGTCTAGACGCGGGCAATTTGAATAGTCGGTTAACAATTCAACCAGATAAAGCAAATGGAAAACTGTATGTTACCATTCGCGATCGTCGTCCTTCATTTGCGCCCGGAACCCAGGTGAAATTAGACGGAAAACTGTATAGTCCCAAAGGCTCACAGAATCCCGGTGGGTTTGATTTTAAAAAACGATTAGCGATTGAAGGATGCTTTGCGGGGTTCTCGGCTGATGATTTTACGATTATTGCTCCGCCCAAACAAACCTGGGGACTATGGCAACTTCAACAACGGATCGTTCAAGCCCAAATGGTCGGGCTTCCGGGAGAGGAAGGATTACTTTTGGCGGCTATGGTTTTAGGCAATCGTGCGGTTGATTTACCTAGTGACATGCAGGATGCTTTTACTAAAATTGGGATGTCCCATGCGCTTGCGGCATCTGGCTTTCAAGTTTCGCTGACCCTATCTGTCGTATTGGCATTGTGCAGTCGAGCGTCTAAACAAGTCAAAGGAATTGCAGGTGGAATTGCGATCGTCATTCTAATTGGATTAGCCGGGGCACAGCCTGCGATATTGAGGGCTGGGGTGATGGGTGCGGCGGTATTGGTGGCGATCGTGGCTGAGAAAAACGTTAAACCGATCGGGTCATTGTTGTTTGCTAGCGTATTACTTTTAATTTGGAATCCATTATGGATTTGGGATTTAGGATTTGAACTCAGTGCATTAGCAACATTGGGATTATTGGTCACATCGGAACCATTGCAAAAGTATTTAGATTGGCTTCCAAGTCCGATCGCTGCCGCATTTGCAACCCCGATCGCTGCTTATATTTGGGTATTACCATTACAGCTTTATGCATTTGGTTTGGTTTCGCCATACAGTATTCCGGCTAATGTTCTCACCACTGTTTTGATTAGTATTATTAGTCTGGGTGGAATGGTCAGTGCATTGCTAGCAACGATCGTTCCCGAACTCGGTAGTTTAAGCGCTGGGCTTTTACATTATCCGATCGTGGCGCTGCTCGGAATTGTCGAACAAATGGGCCGTCTTCCCGGTAGTCAGTGGGCCGCTGGAAAAATTTCTGTGGGCGTGCTGATCGTTCTCTATGGTTTTCTAGGAATTGCAGTCAGTAATAGCAAATTCATTCAACCTAAACGCTATTGGATATTAGGAATGACGATCGCATCATTAACCATAATTTTTGTTCCTGCATGGCAACAAGCCCAAACTCGAATTCAGATTACAGCACTCACCACAACGCAACAACCTATCTTAATTGTGCAAGCACGGGGAAAAGTAGTAGTAGTGAATACAGGCGATCGGAATGTGACGGAAATGACGATCGCCCCATTTTTACAACAGCAAGGCATTAACCAAATTGATGCACTCATTCAATTGCATTCCGTCAACCTAGAAGCCGTTCAAGCCCTACGAAATAGACTCACCATTCGGCAAGTTCTGGCCACAAATGATTTCCAAGAACTCAATCTAGGCCCAATGACCCTCCGCACAATTCCACTGCCCCAGCTCGCCCCAACTTCAAGGACCAAGAAACAACCAGAGCCGATCGCCCCAGCACTTCAACTCCAACTTCCCGGTCAAGCGCCTTGGATTCTTACTCACAAACTACCGAGAAAACTAGTTCCAAACGCTCTCAGTTCAACACCCGCCGTCCTATGGTGGAGTGGTGGGAAACTGCCTGAGATGCCACTAGTGGGGGCGATCGCCTACGGCAAAGTTCTGCGACCTGAAACAGCTCAAACTTTACGTCAACATAGGATTCCTACATTTCATCTTCTACACGATGGCGCGGTGCAATGGAGTCCGGAGGATGGATTCACAACTAGTTTTTCCACAGACGATGCAGAATTTACTAGACTGTAGTATATTGTTGAAACCTGCGTAATATTAATAGAGAAAGCTCAGATATTACAAAGCCTTGGAGAGGTGGCAGAGTGGTTGAATGCGTCTGATTCGAAATCAGATTTAGGGTCACACCTAACGGGGGTTCGAATCCCCCCCTCTCCGTAGTTTCGCTCTAACGTTAATAATTGCTTCAATCGAGCGGAGTCTTCGTCATTTTTTGGAACAATGTACACACTTGCTTAGTCCGAAAGGAGAATATTCTATGTCCTCGATGTTATTTGCAGCAGTTCACACCATTGAGTGGAATACCAATGTGGCGGCTGTCATGATTGGTTGTAATGTGTTGGCGATCGTAATTGGTAAATTAACGATTCGTCAACAAAATGTTGGCATGAAACTACCTGCTGCGACGTTTTTTGGTGGCATGAGCTACGGGGCAATGTTGGGGGTAACTAGTTTTGGACACCTTCTTGGAGCGGGTGCAATTTTAGGATTGTCGAGCATGGGTGTTCTATAAAAATTGAATAGGTTTCATTCCGAAATCCTTCAAGTCTAAAGCGCTTAATCGCTGGATAGGTGGCTCAACAATGAACCACCTATTTTTGCATTTTAGGACCTCTAGCTGAATGCGTGGATTTGACAGATTTATGGTTTAATCAAATACAGTATTTTCAGGAACGGGCATGATCACGATCGTTGTTCAGACAGTAAGGTCAGCTCTACGATCGTATCTAAAATCATCTATATTTGCAGCAATAATCCTTACCCTATTGCTCGTGAGCGGTTGCCAGCCAACGGTTCCCACAGACTCTAGAACCGATCGTATTACCTTTGGAACTACCGCCAGTATCAGCACCGTTGACCCAGCCGATGCCTACAGCAGCATTGCGGGAATTTTGCTCCATAATTTAGGCGATCGACTCTATGCCTATAAACCGGGTACTACCGAACTTGTGCCACAGCTTGCCACAACAATGCCGAAGATTAGCGCTGATGGTTTAACCTATGAGATTGAACTGCGACAGGGCATTGTATTTCATGATGGTGAAAAATTTGATGCAAAGTCAATGATGTTCTCATTGAATCGATTTATCAAAAATGGTGGAGCACCATCGTTTTTACTTTCCGACACCATAGAAAGCATGCAAGCAACGTCCGATTATCAATTGACAATCAAACTAAAAAAGGCGTTCACGGCACTCCCTTCACTCCTAGCCTTCTCCGGCACTTGCCCGATTTCACCAAAAGCCTATGAAATTAAGGCCGGAAGCTTTAAACCCAAAGAATTTGTCGGAACTGGTCCCTACAAATTAGTGTCCTTCGGAGTCGATCGGATTCGGTTAGAACCCTTTGAAAAATATTGGGGTGACAAGGCAAAGAATGGCGGTGTTGATATCCAAATTTTCTCGGGTGCATCAAATCTGTTTAATGCGTTTCGCACCGGAAGCATTGACATGGCATTACAGGGATTAGCGATCGAACATATTAAATCTCTGCAAACCCAGGCAACAGAAAAGCGTTGGCAAGTGATTGAGCAAGCCGGAAGCGGGATGGACTACCTGAGTTTAAATGTGAATTCGGCTCCTCTCGATCGGCTTGAAGTGCGTCAGGCAGTAGCAGCGGTGATGGACCGATCGGTTTTGGAAGACCGGGTGTTTAATCAACAGGTCGTCCCCCTGTATAGTCTGTTGCCGAATACCTTGAGTGAACAGGTGCCGAGTTTTAAGACAGAGTACGGCGCGAGTGCGAATATTGAGAAGGCCACACAACTATTAACCAAAGCGGGATACTCGAAACAAAATCCGCTGAAGCTGGAGCTTTGGTACCGATCGAACCTAACTAACGATCAACTGGCAGCAATTACAATCAAAGGGGTAATCAAAAAAACATTACCCGATTTGTTAAAAATAGAACTGAATGGCGTAGATTCAGCAACGGCTTACAAAAATCTCGACAAAGGCGCATATCCAATGTTTTTGCTAGATTGGTCCCCAGATTATTTAGATGCAGATAGCTATATTCAACCCTTTGTCGATTGTGCAAAAGGGGATGCAACATCGGGCTGTAAAGAAGGCGCATCTGCCCAACAAGGTTCGTTTTATTTCAACGATCGGGTGAATGCCTTAATTGCTCAGAGCCGAAAAACCACTAATCCCCAAGAACGCCGATCGGTCTATGGTGAATTGCAGGCGATCGTCGCCCGTGATGTTCCATTCATCCCACTATGGCAAAGTAAAGACTATCTATTCGTACAGGAAAATGTTCAGGGCATAGCATTGGAAGCAACCCAAAAGATTTCATTTGGCAGATTACAAAAACGATAAAAAAATCCCGATCGAGGGTTCGATCGGGATCATACCAAAATGAATTTGTCGTTCAGACCTTCAAATCACTCCCTTATCCCCGTGTCATTTGAGACCAAACACGAGTGGGGAGACCCCAAACATAGATAAATCCTTCAGCTGCTCTATGGTCAAAGTTATCACCAGCACCGTAGGTCGCCAAGTCTTCGGCATAGAGCGAGTTAGCTGATTTACGTCCGACGATCGTAGCATTGCCCTTAAAGAGCTTCACCCGAACCGTACCGCTAACCCGCTCTTGAGTCTTGCTGACAAAAGCATCCAGTGCTTCTCTGAGCGGACTATACCAAAGACCGTTGTAAACCATCTGACCGTAGGTTTCTTCGATACCGCGCTTGTAAACCGTGACATCTTTAGCCAAGGTTAGGCTTTCTAAATCCCGGTGGGCATGAATCAACATAATCAAAGCGGGAGTCTCGTAGATTTCGCGAGACTTGATGCCGACGAGACGGTTCTCGATCATATCGACTCGTCCGATGCCGTGGTTACCGACGCGTTTGTTCAAATGCACAAACAATTGAACGGGGTCAAATGCCGTGCCATCAACAGTTACAGGAATTCCCCGAT
Source organism: Synechococcales cyanobacterium (assembly GCA_043787635.1). Lineage (GTDB taxonomy): Bacteria > Cyanobacteriota > Cyanobacteriia > Leptolyngbyales > Leptolyngbyaceae > JAAFJU01. The sequence goes on from JAYVUU010000027.1 coordinate 12,026, forward strand.
CGAAACCGATTTCAATGTATTCCGGCTCATTGGGCGCGTCTTGGATACTTTTGGTGAGCGCGTATACTTCTTCAGTCGGCTCGTAGTAGGGGTCTTCTAGTGGACCTGCTTCAACGCTGCGACCGAGAAGATTCAAATCAACGCTGTAGGGCGAGGACTTTTTAACGGGAGATGGGATGCCACAGCGTTCCCCGTAGGCGATCGTCTCTTCGCGGCTCATGGCCCATTCACGAGCGGGGGCAAGAACTTTGAGAGTGGGGTTTAGGGCTGCGATCGCCACATCAAACCGCACTTGGTCGTTCCCTTTTCCTGTGCAACCATGGGCAACAGCGTCAGCCCCATACTTTTCAGCTGCTTGCACCAAGAGTTTGGCAATCAGTGGACGGGCGAGCGCTGTAGAGAGGGGATAGCGATTTTCGTACAGGGCGTTGGCCTGAATCGCGGGAAAGGCATAATTTGTAATGAATTCGGTTTGAACGTCTTCCACCAAGGAAACAGACGCGCCTGAGTCGAGTGCCTTTTGGCGAATGGGTTCAAGTTCGTCGCCCTGTCCTAAGTCTGCGGCAAGGGTGATGACTTCTTCTACACCCCATTCATTTTTGAGATACGGGATACAGACGGAAGTATCCACGCCCCCTGAATATGCCAGTACAACCTTTTTAGCTCGCCCCATTGATTTTTCCCACATGTCTAACTTTGACAGTGTTCAATCATATGGGATTTCTTGCAGATTTACGGGTTCTGCGAGGCTAAGTCCGGTGACTTTTTGATAAATGGCATCGATCGACCCATTCCAGGCGATGCTCTTTAGCTGAATCTGATCGCTGTTTTGATAGATTTCTGTTTCCCACCGATCGTTTTGTCGGGTGCGGACTTCAATAAGTTTTTCCGTTTGGCTAATCAGCACATATTCTTCAAGTTCTGGGCAGGTTTGATAATCGACAAATTTTGCAGTCCGATCGAATTTTGCAGTGGATTTGGATAGGACTTCGATGACGACTTTGGGATGGAGAATAAAGTCTTCGTTGCCTTCTAAATCATCTGGGTGACAAGTGACCACAACATCGGGATAGTAGTAACAATTAGCCTCGACGAGTCGCACTTTGATGTCCGAGGCCATGACAACGCAGGGACTCTTTTCGAGATGGTTCCCGATCGATCGGGCAATGTTACCGGCAATGATGACATGGGGCTTTTTCGCTCCCACCATGGCATAAATTAAGCCGCGACGATATTCATGCTTGATAGGGCTGGCGCGCTCGCCTTCAAGATAGTCTTCGGGGGAAACGTAGTAATTTAGGGCAACCATAGGAATATTGTGAATAGAGGATTGTGAACGTCTTTAGTATCTAGTCTCTCGGTCTCCCGGCTCAAGTGGATTGAGCGGAATTTCTAGGCGATCGCTTTTTTATACCGATCGTTAACAGCATTCCAGTTCACTACATTCCACCATTGTGCCAAATATTCAGCGCGGCGGTTTTGATAGGTGAGGTAGTAGGCATGTTCCCAGAGATCATTTCCAAGGATGGGGATACCGCTGACCATAAGGGGATTGTCTTGGTTGGGGGTTGAGCTAATGGCGAGGTTGCCTTTACGCGTGATGGCTAGCCAGACCCAGCCACTGCCAAACCGCTGCATTCCAGCTTCGACAAATTGTGTTTTAAAGTCATCGATACTGCCGAAGTCTTTGACGATCGCCGTTGCCAGTTCTCCGACGGGTTCGCCACCCCCGTTTGGTCCCATGCTTTCCCAGAAAAGGGTGTGGTTGTAGTGACCGCCGCCATTATTACGGACGGTGCGACGGATTTCTTCGGGGATTTTATTGAGGATGGGAAAGAGGTCTTCGATCGGCTTTTCTTTGTATTTTGGAAACTTATCGAGGGCAGCATTAAGATTCTTGACGTAGGCACCATGGTGAAGATCGTGGTGAATTTTCATGGTTTTCTCGTCAATAAATGGCGCTAAGGCATCGTAGGCGTAGGGCAATACGGGTAGAGTTGCGTAGGGAATTTCAAGGGTTTCAGCATTGGATGCGGTGGGGAAAAGGCTGGTAAGGGCGATCGTTCCTGATGCCGCGCCAACATAGGTAAGCCATTGACGACGAGTGATGAGACTTGAGGGCTGATGAGTCACGACGAGAACCTGCATGAAATTAAGACCTTTCTTGTCTTAATCTACCATTTCGCTCCGTACTAAGTTTTGTTACACTGTTGTGCTAGAGAGAACAATTTTTAAGGTTTACATCAATGGAACTGCCCGAATCTGTCAAGGTTTATAGTCAATTTGCCCATCCGCTTTTGATGTGGACCGTGTTGGCATTGACGTTGTACGCAGGGTATACAGGGTGGCAGTGGCGCAGGACTCGTTTGTCTACGGGCGATGAGAAAAAGGTACTGATTAAGGGCAAGTTCAAGGACAAGCACCATGCGATCGGGTCGGTGGTGTTGGCCTTGATGGTGTTGGGAACGGTTGGCGGTATGGCCGTGACTTATATCAACAATGGCAAGCTGTTTGTCGGGCCTCATCTGTATGCGGGGTTGGGTATGACGAGCTTGATTGCGGTGTCGGCTTCCTTGACTCCGTTAATGCAGAAGGGGGTTGAGTGGGCTAGGGTTTCACATATCGCGCTTAATAGTGCGATCGTGGGTCTTTTTGCATGGCAAGCGGTGACGGGTCTAGACATTGTTCAACGCATCATTGGCCGCATGAGTACTTAATTCATTTATAAAATTTAAGTAGTTTGAAAGCATTTTTGGAGAAATCTGAAGATGCTTTTTTGTTGAGGTGGTAAATAACACGTTGTTCTAGGGCATCTTGATATTGTCAGATAAATAATGGGTCTTTTCAGATGCGATCGAAGCTTTTCTTTTTGCTCCCGGCGATCATTGGTTTGAATGCATCAAGTGCTAATGCGCTTACGCCTGGAGAGTATAAAACAGCAATCCAATGTGACACCAATCGTAGTATTCCACATTGCTTGGCGCTTCTCAAAAGTCCAAATCCGAAACTACGGGAAGACGCAGTTCATTTCCTGGGAAAAGGGGGAACCTCCGATAAGAGTGTTCTTCCATACCTCTTTCAGCTTTTGAGTAGTTCTACGCCTAACATGCGTAAGATGGCGGCATTTTCATTTGGTAATGTCATTGAGCCAGAAGATTCTTATGCTAAACCTGCTATTCCCAAGTTAGTCAAGATGCTGAGCGCCAACACAAAGGGAGAACGAATATCGGCTATCTTTGCACTCGCTAGAATCGGTAATTCTGCATCTACTAAAGGTGTTGTGCAATACCTCATCCCCTACTTCAATTATTCTGATGAATCTCTTCGTCAAACGAGTATCTGTAGATTGAGTCATATGGAGAGACATGCGGATCAGGCAGCCCCTTACCTTTTCCCGTTGTTAAAAGATCGTAATCCGATAGTTAAAGGCTGTGCCTATCGGACCTTACAGGCACTAGGCTACAAGGTCAAAATATGAATATCCTCATTTCGTTGAGCTTTTGAGGGATTCTCGATCCGTTTGGGTGAGGATGTACGCTATTTTTAAGCTGTTCTTATCAAATTAGGAAAGCCGCATGTTTCCGATCGGCAACGATAATCCCACCCGCCGTACGTCATATGTGACCTATGACCCATGTGTTAGGTGGTTGTGCCGGGGCGACAGCATCGATCGTGGGTGAGCCGATTCCGCATTTAATAAGGGGTCTTGAGTAAACCCCCTGAGTTTCTCAGCCTCATCACGTCGCAGTTTTTGCATGGCAAGCGGTGACAGGTTTGGACATTGTTCAACGCATCATTGGCCGCATGAGCACTTAAGGTTATTGAATTTTCATAAAATTTAAGTGGTTTGAAAGCATTTTTGGAGAAATCTGAAGATGCTTTTTCTGGAACGGTTGGTCAAGCATTTAAGTCGAATATCCAGTCAAATCAGTAGAGTTTTGGTTGGTATGGTTTGAGGGCAAAAATCCACAGGTCCGTAAAATTTCGTGGAGGTTAATTGCTCGTTCTAGTAGCACTGCATGTCCGCCATCAGGAATTAAATAAAGCTGTGATTTTGGAATGTGTTGAGTCAGCAGCTTGCCTTCTAGCTTGGAGGGCAACAGCCGATCGCTACCACTGCTAATCACTAAGGTCAATCGAGTAATTCTTTGGAGTTGTTCAATTTGGACATCAAAGCGATCGAGGAGTGAGACTCGCCACATGGCACTTTTGAATTTCACTGATTGCATGACATTAAGCAGGGCATTACTATCCCTGATAGCGATTCTCTCTAGAGTTGCAAGTAGAGGCAGTAAGGCCATACAAGACAATGGGTAAAGTCTGGCAGGTAATAGGGGCGTAAAATATAGTCCCCAACGCATCCAAGCTTGTTGTTTAAACGATGATGCGGGATTGATCAAAATTAGTCGATCGCACAGTTCGGGAAATTGTATTGCAAGTTTTAACGCGAGGCATCCACCAAATGATTCGCCACAGAGATATAATTCACGCTTGGGATATGCGGTGCCCAGTTCACTCTTGATTAATTCAGCAATTTTCGTGACCATTTCATCCCAATTACTCAAATCATCCACTGGAATTGACAATCGTCGAATATCAAACGATCGTTCTAGATTAGGGATTTGAGAGCTGAGGAGTTTCCCGGTGCCGTCCATTCCTGGTAAATAGACAAATAAAGGCAACTTGGGTTGAGGCTTTTGGGGGGGGAGGAAGTGAATGAAGTGATTGGCTGACATGGGTTGATTGAGTGGAATAGGCTGTTTAGACGATCGGTCTAGAATGATTGTTGCAGTAGTAGTTGAATGTCGTGATGACATTGCTCTGTTAGGTCTGCAATCCAACGCAATGCTTTTCGCCCACGATAGTCAGGTTTCTGGGCTAAGTTTACAGGAATAGGAGTGCCAATACTCACTTTGGCTTGACCGTATAGCACTAGGGGATGCCAGTCCGGTCGATCGAATAATGGTTCTGATGGGTCGAATAATTGTAGCCAACGCACAGGAAATAAATTAGTATTCAGTTCATTACGGGCGGCGATCGCAACGGGTAAAATAACCAGATTTTCTACGGGAGTACGCAGGGCTAAATGGGCAAATCCTCGCTGGAATTTATCAATAGAATTTGGAGTTGTGGGTTTCACCATAGGACGGGTGCCTTCGGGAAAAATCCCAATTGTTCTATGGTTGAGGAGCAGACGACTAGCCCGATCGAAGAAGTTATTGTGCGGTTGTTTGGGTTTGTCTAAGGGCAAAAAGCCGAGTTGATTGATTATTTCGCTCATCAATGGAACCTGTCCCATGTAGTGATGGCAGGCGAAATGAATGGGAGTATTCAGGGCTGACATCAGAATGGCAGCGTCCATCATACTACGATGGTTGCTGACCACTAGCATTGCACAATTGTTTGGAATTCGACCCCGACCCACGACAGAAATCTCAGTTCCGAGTGTCCATAGAAACTGCTGTGAGACGAGTAGTGGGCTGGGGGGGAATTTTAAAAAATCAACAAACAAATCAATAACTCTGAGACTTTAAATAAACTGTACTCTTATTATAGCGAAAACTCGGAAAGCGGAAAACCCTGCTTCTTTAGAGCTGGGATGTAAGCGACACGCGGGACTTCATTCCCCGTCTCCGATCTAATTCCGCACCTTCCTTGATGATCCCATGCCAAGTGTGCTAGTACAAGATTAATGAAGGCGGTCGAAAATGTTGGTTCTGGAATTCAAGGCATACGGCAAAAAACAACAGTTCACGGGCGTTGA
>JAYVUU010000028.1:0-11990 GCA_043787635.1 Synechococcales cyanobacterium
AACTTTTAACCGACTGATCATAGTCTCTGGACTCAGGGTCTCTAGATTTAGTAAGTCTGGATTACTTAATTTGATTTGAGCAATAGTTTTTTCTAGTAAAGGATTTGAAAGTAGCACTTCAGTTTCTGTCTTGAGCGGGCTACTCTGCAATGTTAACGGTGAAAATTCTCCTGTATCTTTTCCTATGTCAGTAAACAAGACTGTCCGATCTGCTTTTAATAGAAGTTTTCCTTGTCCTTTATAAACTGGCTTCTGCGAAGAAGCAAATAATATAGCCAATAACAAAATACTAAAAAAGGCACCAGAGGCGGGGAACCATCGCCTCACTAAAACTAACCAGTATTGCTGTAGGTCGATTTCTAAGGAATCTAGCGATACTGTTTGGGGTTTAGAATTCATTCTAGTAAATTAAATCCGAAATAATAAACATTGTAGAATGTTAAACCGCATGACTGCTGACGATTAATCTTCTGTCATGGGGCTGAGTAAACCTGTAAAGTATCACAGGTAATGATATCCCAATCGTATTCTGCTTTCACATGATTTCTGGCTTCTTCTGCCATAGACATAAGTTCAGCAGGATGTTCAATAGCCCATTTCATTTGCCGTACAAGATCCTTGCAATTTCCAGTCTCAAACAAAATTCCGCGATCGTTACTTTTCTGACTTGCTTTGAGAAGTTGCCGATGGGGAGGGATATCGCTAGCTAACACAGGAATTCCTTCTTGCATCGCTTCCAGTAAAGCAAGAGGCATTCCTTCTAGGTCTGATGGTAAGACAAACAGTCCCGCGCCACGCATCATTTCTGACAGATGTCGACCTAAAATTTGACCAGTAAAAATGATACTAGGATTACCAGAGGCCATGTCCATCAAGGATGATGCGAATGATACAGAATCACTATTTCCACCGGCTAAAACTAGCTTCCAGTCCTGATTTTCTAAATGTTGAAAAGCCTTAATTAAAAGATCGGGACATTTTTCAGGCACAAGTCTTGCCAAAAATATCATGTACCTTCGAGGTGTTAACCCTAAAGACCGAACGTGGGCAAAACTCGGATCAGAATCTGCATAGCGAGTAGGAGCATTAGAGATATATATAGTTTTTTGATTATAGGTCTGTGTAAAGTAATGTTGAAGGTCCTCACTGACAACAATTATTTCATCAGCAAACCTTACTGCTGTACGCTCACCATAGCGAATCAAGCTACTCGATTTTTTTCCCCATTTATTGCGCTTCCAGTCGAGTCCATGGCAGGAAACAACAATTTTAGCAGAGGAAAAAAGTTTAGGCATCCAAGTAAATAGGGATGGTCCAAGGGCATGGAAGTGAACAACATCATATTTTCTTAGACTAGTGACCAACGCTGCCAAAGCTGACGCAAAAAATGCATCAGCTCCACGCAAATTGGGGCAGGGTAATGAGATTACCTGAACTCCATTAAATTTAGTGGTTGTAAAAGCGGGCTGATCGGAATACGACGAACGGGCATATAAATCAACTGAGTGCCCCTTAGCGACCATACGGGGATAAATTTCCGCACAATAATGTTCGATTCCGCCTTGCTTAGGTGGAATTCCTTTTGCTCCAATAACAGCTATTTTCATTGAATTAATCCTTTAAATTCCTTGTGAGGCTCTACTTACCGACTTATAATGTGCCCAGTATGCCAGCGTTTTAGCATCGAATCATAGATACTATGAATTACCTGCTTTGCGTGGTAGGGTTCAGCACATTGAATACAAGATTGAACTGAGAAATGGTCTGGGTAACGAAGGACTTGTTGAAAGGCTTCTGCGATCGCTTCAGGTGTGCGTTCTTCGCAAATAACCCCACTGTTTTTCGAGAGGATATTAGGAGTATCACCAGCGCGAGTTGTCACTATGGGGGTACCACAAGCAAGGGCTTCAAGTACCACCAACGGCAGTCCTTCAAAAACACTGGTTAGAACGCAAATGCTGGAGATCTGATGCAAATAGGAAAGCTTGTCTTGCTTGATGGAACCAAGCATTGTCAATTGCTTGGTTATCCCTAGTCTTTCAGCTTCAGAACGAACCTCTTCTGCTAGTTCGCCATCCCCTGCCAATAAAAGATGGACATTGGGTTCTTGTAATGCAGCCATAGAACGAATTAGTAGGACCGGGTCTTTCTGAGGGTGCAACCGACCCGCAAACAGAATGAATCGAGTTTTTTCTGACAAATTATGACTTATCGCAAATTGCTGTCTTTTGCGATCGCGTTCTGATTTCGTCAGTGGAAAAAAGACATCAGTATCCACGGTGTTACGATAATCCATGAAGCGTTCTGCGATCGTGGGATAGAGTTTCTGATAAAGCTGAGTTGAAGCTTTGTTACATGAAAGGACTTGACTGAATTGGCGAATCAATAAGTTTTCAATATAGAGATAAAGTTTTGGGAGGTAATTCCAAAGGATAACGTGTTTACTTCCACGCCCTGAGGAAAACTGGGCACGTATATCATTATGAATAAAAAGAGTCCTGTTGCCTTTCCATCGATGGGTAACGAGTGTTGGCTCTATACGATGAAAATGCATGAAATCAGAAGAAAAGTCTTTTCCGATAAGAGCCAAGGCATACCTAACGGTGGTGGGAATAGTGCGTCTTACGTCATCATTCTTAAGAGAGAAGAGAGGGAAAAACTTTATCTGTTTACCATATAGCTCAGCCACCTGCCAAACTCCAATGCGTTGTGTCAAACTATCTCCAACACCAACAATTCGGCACTCAAACTCATCTGGTAAGTACTTAATAAAATTTGAGATGAGGGTTTGAATACCACCAATACTCGTATTCCAAGGATTATATTGGTAGAAAATAGTCAAAATAGGCTTTGTCACTTTGAAAATCAGCCTCATCGGTAAGTTTAACAATGTCCCTAAAATATCATGGAAGCCTATTTTGGTTTTACATAGCTTAATAAGTTCATAGTAATAAAATAAAGGAACTGGGCATGACCCTGTAGGTAAGAGTGAACTTGGGTTAATCAGCACTCTCATCTATCTGATAGGTAGATATTTGCATCTTTTGAAGTACTCTTGAAACACTTTGGGCGCTGGTGTATGGTGAAGAGCCACGATCTTTAATTCTGTATCACAAGTCTTATGTTTGACGCACTAGCCGATCGCTTAGAAGAAGCCTGGAAAAAAATGCGCGGGCAGGACAAAATCAGCGAATCTAACATCAAAGATGCGCTGCGCGAAGTCCGGCGAGCATTGCTAGAAGCGGACGTAAATCTGCAAGTGATTAAAGACTTTATCGCGGAAGTCGAACAAAAAGCCCTGGGAGCCGAGGTTATTGCGGGAGTGCGGCCCGACCAGCAATTTATTGAAATTGTTTACAACGAATTGCTGCAAGTCATGGGCGATGCAAATGTTCCCTTGGCCCGCGCCGATAGCAGCCCTACAGTCATTCTTATGGCTGGACTCCAAGGTACTGGGAAAACCACCGCCACTGCCAAACTCGCGCTGTATTTGCGTAAAGAAAATCGGTCTTGCCTCATGGTGGCCACCGATGTCTATCGACCAGCGGCGATCGACCAACTCAAGTCGCTGGGTAAGCAGATTGATGTCCCTGTCTTTGAGCTGGGCATTGGCGCAGACCCGGTGGAGATTGCTCGTCAAGGCGTTGAAAAAGCCAAGGCCGATGGCATTGACACAGTCATTATTGACACCGCTGGACGACTGCAGATTGACGAAAATTTGATGGGCGAACTCGTCCGCATTAAAAATACTGTTCAGCCTCATGAAGTGCTGCTGGTCATTGATGCGATGACAGGACAAGAAGCCGCCAGTCTCACCAAGTCGTTTCATGATCAGATTGGGATTACAGGTGCGGTCCTGACCAAAATGGACGGAGATACCCGAGGGGGCGCAGCTCTCTCGGTTCGGCGGATTTCGGGGCAGGCGATTAAGTTTATTGGGGTTGGGGAAAAAGTTGAGGCACTACAGCCCTTTTATCCCGATCGGATGGCTTCCCGAATTCTCGGCATGGGTGACGTGCTGACGTTAGTTGAAAAAGCGCGGGACGAGATTACCCTCGAAGAAGCTGAACAACTGAAGGACAAAATTCTTGAAGCCCGCTTTGATTTTTCTGACTTTCTCAAGCAAACTCGTATGTTGAAAAACATGGGTTCCCTGGGCGGCATGATGAAGCTGATTCCCGGCATGGGCAAAATGGTCAATGACGACCAGCTCAAGGAAGGCGAACGTCAACTCAAACGATCGGAAGCGATGATCGGGTCAATGACTTTAGAAGAGCGCAAAGATCCCGACCTGTTATCCACCTCTCCCAGTCGTCGTAAACGGATTGCCAAAGGATCAGGTCATAGCGAAAAAGATGTCACCGATTTGGTCACAAATTTCCAACGAATGCGGACCTTCATGCAACAAATGGGCAGCGGAAAAATGGGCTTCCCCGGTATGGGCGGTGGCGGATTTCCGGGGATGGGGATGCCGGGAATGACGGGTGGAATGCCGGGAATGCAGAATCCGATGCAACAGCAACGCCAGCCTGGACCAGGAATGCGAGGATACCAACCGCCAAAGAAATCTAAAAAAGACAAGAAAAAGAAAGGATTTGGGACGTTGTAATTTAACTCCGACCCAGCCACTGCTGATAAAAAAGCGATCGTCCTGTCTGGAGCGATCGCTTTTTACTTTCAACTATTCAGCTGTTTGAACGTACTACTTAAGAACAGGTTCCCGCTTGACGGCTGCAATAGGTTGGGCGATCGGCTCAGGAACAATAGTGGCTTTTTTGTGAGGTAGTCGAATCCCGATGAATACGTCATACCAAAAATTCCAGGGATCCTCCGTCAGAACACCCAAAGTCTGACGACACCCTTTCTCGTCCAGAGTTGGCTTCATTGCTTCGTACACCTTTTCGTAGTTGTACCAAGGCACAGCAGGCCACAGATGATGCACTAGGTGATAGTTTTGACCGCCAATCAGGTAATTCAACACCTTATTGGGATAAACCCTAGCATTCATCCACCGATCGCGTTCCTTGAAGGGGCGATGGGGCAGATAGTCGAAAAACAGGCCTAGAACCAAACCCACGATCGCTAGCGGGGTAAACCAAAAGTTAAAAATGTAACCCATGAAGCCAAAGTGATAGGAAATCGCGATGAGTATGACGGCAGACGTTCGCGCTAGTACCCATTCTAGAAGCTCATATTTCCGCCACAGCTTTCGCTGGAAGAAATAGACCTCGTGATACAAAAACCTGGCATTAATTAACCACAGTGGACCCATAGTCGATACGATGTGGTCCGGATCATTTTCGGGGTCATTCACGTTGGCGTGATGCTGCATGTGAACCCGTGTGAATACGGGGAATGAAAAAAACAGCATGAATGCACTTCCATGCCCCAAGATTGCGTTCACAACCCTGTTTCTGTGGGCAACACCGTGACAGGCATCATGGATAACCGTGCCGACCATGTGCAGTGCAATAAAGTTTAATACAAATGAAATCCAGCTCGCCCACTGATGACTGAAGTATCCCCAAGCCGAGACCACTGAGATCACGACAGATGAGATAAACATCAACAAGTTTGGATTCACGTCCCCAATGATGGGCGCACCGACAAGTTCTCTGGGAACCGCCAGGGGCTGTTTTGCCTCCGACATCAGGCTATTCTCCTTTCTCACACCCAATGCTAACTATACACGATTTGTCCTTCATGAAGTTAAGTAAAGATAATGGGAATTGTAGCGTTGCAGCGATCGTCCCAATAAGACCTCATCCAAGACAATACCTGCGCTGGTACTCATTTTAAGCAGCCTGGGAACTCTTAGCGTCGTTTCGAAGTCAAAGGATGCAGCACTCACACAAAACGGTCTGTTTTCAGACCTAGGAAGAATCCATTATGTCTCAAGTTTCTTTTTCTGCCATCACCACTCGCCGCGTTGCTCGCGTCGGGTCTGTTGCCCTCCTTCTTGGTTCAACCCTGATGGGCGCTGCTGCTCAAGCCGCAGATGTGGTGGTTCCCACTGAAAACGGTGGATCCAATACGACCTCCGGGACACCCACTCCGACGACTAGCACAACGATGCCTCCTAGCGGGACGACGACGGTTCCGACTGACACCACGGTTCCCTTGAATGGCACCCGGTTCTCTTGTCAGAGCAATGGTGGCGTGCCGACGGTGATGTATCAGCCTGAAAGCCAACCGACTCGAGCGTTTCCTTGGGCGGTTCCGATCGCGATGGGTGGCGGCTGGAGTCAGGAAGCGCGCTGCCGTGAGATTGCCAATCGTTTAGAAAGCTATCGCCCCGATGGTCTGACCGAAATGGGAACCGCTGTTCAAAATGGATACAACACCATTTGTGTGACCACAGAACGCATCCCAGGATGCCGCATCGTTCTGACTGTCCCCCGAGGCCAGGATCCTACGGCCACTCGCGATCGTATCTTCCAAAATTTGGCTAGTGCTGATGACGGTCAAGCGATTCAAGGCGTGAATACGTTGGCGGGTCAAAGCGGAAATGACCTCTTGGGTGGACTAGGCAATCTATTCGGTCTCCCTAGCACAGGTCTCCCTAGCACAGGCAATGCTACTAAGCCAAAAAATGGCAACATCGACCTTCGTCCGTTCCTTTCGGTCGGGGATGGTGGAACGGGAACCAAAATGAAAGGCGGAGTCACGATCGCAGCTCCTGTAAAACCTGTTGAAGTGAAGCCCGTTGAGGTTAAGCCTGTCGTGACTAAAAAGCCTATTCGTCGCCTGTTCCGCCGGGTGGATGCGAAGTAGAAGCTTACTGAGATGAGTTAATTGACTTAAAGCGCCCCCGATCGGACCTCTCCTAAGCTGAACCTTAGAGATCTCGATCGGGGGTGTTTGATTCAGTAAGCTTTAGCTACTAAACACTTACTTTGACTTGCCACCAGTTTAATTTCCCGCTATCTCCCGCAATGCTATCAATGACTTCCAGTGTCCAATTGCCTTGGCTGGCGCTGCCTAAAAGTAAACGCAGAGATGCCGTGTTTGCCAAGGTGTAAATGGTCTGGAGTTTGGTTTTAATCCCTAGGGTTCGGCCTTGGAGCAAAACCCGATCGCCACCTGGGGCAATTACAGCAATTTCAACATCGCCTAGATACGCGTGATCAATGTCTACTGCGATCGTGATGTCCTGAATATTCCCCCCTTCCGCTAACCGGACATAAGTGACCAGTCCATCGGCATCGCCATCGGGAATGGCTTGAACTGTGTTGTAAATAGCTGAGAACGATCGGCCTGAATTCAGCACTTGAATGGACCGCTTTTGCACGGCAAGTTGGACCGCTTTTTGAGCATTCACCTTGCCATAGCCGAACCAGTCCGATCGTCCGCCTTCTGCATAGCCTCCTTTTTGAAAACCAAACTGAGGATCTGGACTTGGGTCCACAATCTTGTCAGCCGACTGCTCTAAAATTTGACGAACTTCGCGGGCCGTCAGCCTTGGATTTGCCGATAGGACTAAGGCTGCTACTCCTGCGACCAGTGGGCAAGCGCTAGAGGTTCCCCCAAATGCCGCAGGACCAGAATCGGGGGTATAGTTGCCCGGATCATAGCCATCACTATTAGTGCGATCGGTGGTGACAATGCCCAACCCTGGGAGATAGACGTTGACTTCCGGTGGAGTTGCCACATAGCCAAGTTCCGACAACCCAACCCCCGGAGGAGCATTATTGCTGGGTGCACAAACTGAAACCTGCGGACCCCAATTACTGTAGGCCGCTTTGGTGTTGAGACTGGTACTCGCTGAAACCGTAATAACATCAGGATGAACCGTAAAGCCTCCAAGCCAGCGCGTTGGACCTTTGATGGCATCGCGATCCCAACCCGATTCATCAATCACGCCATCGGTTGGGCGGTTTGCATTGCCCGCTGCAAAAACAATCACGCAACCTTTTCCCCGTCGGCCTTCAGTTGCAGCTCTGGTAATTGCGGCTTTTTGCCGCAGGGACAACGGGAAATAGACGGCACTCGGTCCCCAGCTACAGGAGACCACCGAGGCTTTTCGGGTAATAATCCAGTCGAAAAGATCTTCTATCGATTCATCATCCAGATAGCCCGTCGTCCGAATCGGCATTAACGCACATCCCGGAGCTGCTCCAACGCACCCGACCCCGTTTTCTTCGGCGATCGCAACCCCTGCGCAGGACGTTCCATGGTTGTCATCCCCATCTTCAGGCATCGGCAGAAAATCTTTTCCTTTAAAGTCTCTCGGTGAAACAACCTTTCCGATGCCTTGAAAATCGGGATGATTTAGGTCCATGCCATCATCGGCTACAGCCACCACAATGCTGCGACTGCCCTTGGTTATATCCCACGCTTGCTCCGCAAAAACGTGGGAACCAGAGGTCAACTGGTTGCCGCCGCTGTTGTTTAGGTGCCATTGTTTTGCATATTGCGAATCCTTGGGCCGGTAATGAGCTTGGGTCGGCACCACAATATTGGGTTCTGCCGCTAAAACTTCGGGGCGCTGAATCAAAGCATTGGCGACTTTGACTGGATTTTCACTCGCTGATGCAACTTCATAGACGTAAGCATTCGTTAATCCCACGATCGGCTTAATCTGCGTTAAGCCCAAGGGGGTGGTGATGGCGGCGATCGCCTCGGCTTTGAGATTAGAAACGAATTGAATGGTGAGACGATTGGTCAGATAGACCCGCGAGGATGGATCGTCTTTAAATTGATAGACATGGCTGGCGTACTGAACGAGGTCGGACTGACGCATGGTTTTCATGGCTGCGTCTCGATCGCCCGGTTTCACCACAAATTCAGACATTTTAGGCAATCGATTTTTACTCACTTGGGCGGCGACTTGGGTTGCGAGTTGAGGGACTTCGTTTTTGGTGGTCGCGGTGACGGTGAACCGATCGTCTAGTTTTTCCAAAACCAATTCCTCGCCTCCCCGCTGAAGCATCAAGCCCTTAACGGTATGCTCGATCGCCGCATTTCCCTTTGGAGCCGTATTTGGATTAACGGGATTTGGGTTAACAGGATTCGCGTTTGAGTTTGTCATAAAAGTTGGAACTCAGGAATTGGGACGATGTTTGGGGTGTCAGTGTTTGGATACGCCTAGAGTTTCGGGCGTTCGTCGTGTCTCCACAAGGGCAGGCAAGGTCTCATCTTTGGTCTCCGGCACCCGAATTGCTTCTAAGGCGGTCTTAATGACTACGGCTGTCGGCACGGCAATAATCACGCCGAGTAATCCACCTACCCGAACTCCGGTCAAAATTGAAATGAATACCCACACCGGATTCAACCCCGTAATGCTACCGAGAACCCGAGGTGCGACGATGTTTTCAATAATTTGCTGTACTAAAACAGCGGTGGCTAAAACCTTTACGCCGAGCCAAATATCGCGCAACGCCACTAAAAGGGTGACGATCGCAATCCCAACTGATCCGCCAAACGGGACTAGGGCAATGGTGCCGATCGTTAGACCAAACAACAACCCAAAGGGCACCCGCAACCATAAAAACGCCAAGGTCAACGACGAACCTAAAGACGTGGCCAAAATAAATTGACCCAAGAAAAACTTCTCAAAGCTTTGACGCAGGGTCTGGGAGAACGGCGCACGGAATTTTCCGGGCAGCCAAGAAATGAGGCTTTCCCAAAGTTCATCGCCATGTTGCAGTAAATAAAAGGTCAATACCAAGGTCAACAGCGAGTCAATTAAGCTGGTAACGGTAAACAAGGCCAAGCTTAAGGCCTGCTCTGTAATCGACTGCAACTGACTCTTCAACCGATCGATCAATTGCTCCGTGAGAATATCAAGATTCAGTGGAAATCCCATGCCTTCGAGCTGGACATTAAGCAGCAAGAGCTGCTGCTTTCCCGAATCAATCCACTTGGGCAAACTCAAAACCAATTGCTGCGCCTGCTGCAATGCCAACGGAACCAAGGTCACGCCCAACCCAAGCAAAATCGACACGGATAGCAAAAAGACCACGATCGACGCACGTTCTCGATTGTTGCCTTTGATTTGCAGCAAATTTACCGGGTAATTAAGCAAAAATGCCAACAGAGATGCCGCGATCACCGTGACCAACAGCGAATTGAAATAATTAAAAATTGCAGATGCTGCCCAAATGTTCAGGAGAATCACGGGCAATGCAAAAACAATGCCGACCGCTTTTGTTGCGGTTGATAAATTATTCCACCAGCCAAACCACCGACTTTTGTTCGGCTCCACGGGGCTGGGCTGCGTTGAACTAGGCTGCATGGTGCTTTCTTGCATGGTGCTCTGCATTTTGTGTCACGAAAACCAAACCGAACCTCTATTATTACCGATATGACTGCTTCCTTTAACCCAATTACAGATGAGTGAATCTTTCGATCGTAAAGAAATCAATAATTTGATGCTTCTGTTTTATTTGACACCCGTGTTTGGCGCGGGTTTGGCGCTATGGACACTCAGCAATCCTAAGGCATCGTCATCTGAGCGGGCTTTGAGCCGTTTAACGATGAAGCTGATGCTAGCTTGGTTTGCTGGAACGGTATTGCTAGATGTCGGGGTAGAAAATATAGACACGTTAAAACTACCGCTTTTAGTCGTTAGCAGCCTGTTTACATCAGGATATTTTGTCCTGAACTTGGGGCTAATGCTGCGACTTTGGCAAGGACGATCGATCGATTTGCCATTCTTTGGACGGGTGAGTCGTCGCGAAAAAGCGATTGAGGGAAACTCTCAACGCGTCAAATTCTGATATTCTCTATTCCGGTGTTCCATCATCCATGGATCCAAATCGGTATCCTCGACCATAAACAGTATGAATCAACTCAGCTTTGCCGGGACTTTCAATCTTGCGCCGGAGCAGTCTAATTTGGGCGGCTAGGGCATTGCTAGCCGGACGTTCTTCTGATTTCCAGAGATGGGCTGAAATCCGATCGTGCGTTAGAAGCTGGTTAGGAAACTGCATCAAATACGCTAAGAGCTGCGTTTCCTTTTCAGAAAGATCGATCCCCCGTCCCGATCGATGGGCCATCCGATCGTTCACATTGAGTTCTAAATCCTGCACCTTAAGACTAGAGGGAATGGCACTAAGTTCTGCAACCTGACTAATTTGGCTGGGGCGACGCAGGAGGGCGCGGACTCTGGCCAGTAATTCACGCAGTTCAAAGGGCTTGATCAAATAATCATCGGCCCCTGCATCTAGCCCATTTACCCGATCGTCCAGCGTATCTTTAGCGGTTAAAAACAAAACAGGTGTCATATTGCCATTCTGGCGCAACGATCGGCAAATCTCCAGCCCCGATACTCCAGGCAACATCCAATCCAAGATTAGAAGATCAAAACTTCCTAGCTTCGCCATTTGGTTGCCCGTTGTTCCGTCATGCACCATGGAGACTTCATAGCCCTCTCTCTGCAAAATCTGCGCAACGGGTTGGGCCATTTCGATTTCATCATCGACTAACAAAATTTGCATTTCCGCGCAAGCCTCTTAGTCCGTCGCCTCAAATGTAGCCCGATTCTCGCTATTCTAAAACTAAAGACGACCAACGAGAGATTCATATGCTGACGATCGCCCTTGCCAAAGGCTCTCTGCTCAAGGAAAGTATCAAACTCTTCCAATCAATTGGCCTAGACTTCAGTGGTTTTTTAGAGCCGGGATGTCGTCAGCTACAAATTGTGGAACCTACCGGACGGGTGAAAGCACTCTTAGTTCGTAACGGAGATGTCCCAGTTTATGTCGAATATGGTCAAGCTCAACTTGGGGTAGTGGGGTATGACGTAATCCGAGAAAAAAGACCCAACGTGGCTCAAGTCTTGGATCTAAAGTTTGGAGGTTGTCGTCTGTCTGTAGCAGTCAAAGCCTCTAGCCCCTATCGATCGTCGTTAGAGCTGCCTATGCAGGGACGGGTTGCTTCGTCGTTTGTGCGTTGTACAAGGGATTATTTTGATGGATTAGATTTGCCTGTAGAAATTATTCCACTCCATGGCTCGGTTGAGCTGGGACCGATTACCGGAATGTCTG
>JAYVUU010000029.1:0-19005 GCA_043787635.1 Synechococcales cyanobacterium
GGAATATCTTGCCTCCTGAAAAATTCCAGGGTCGGGACGATATTGGAACGGCGTTGGAAAACTTAATGTTTACCAGAGTTTACAAAGGGGGTGTTTTCGCCCCTTTTTTGTTGCAATTCAAGCGATGAAACTATTCTTAATTTCTTAAAAGCACTTAAGTAATTAAGTGTGAGTGAGTATATGTACTCGACCAGAAAATCTCTGTAGTGTTGCCTAACCCTTCGGGATCATTGCAGGGCAAAGATTTTGGGCGTAAACCTTTATCTCAAAAGGATTAGGGACTAGCACCTGTGGAAAATAAATGCTGAATTAAGCTGTCACTTTTTAGTCGTATTGTAACGAGAACCTTCCGACCAGATGATGGACTGTCACGATCGTTGATTGTCGGACTGAGGCGAATATGATTTGATAGCTATATGGAGCGAGTGCAGGCTACAACGGTTAGACATTTCTTTATCCGCTCTCTTCAAAAAATGGATTTCTCTATTTTTCGACCTGCACAACCCCTTAGGTCTTGGCCCCATCGGTCATGAGCAACGTCACAAGCATCACCAACCCTTCAATTTCTGTGAGAGTTCCAAAATGAAAGATCAAATGACTGGCTTCAAGGGTTGGATGATGAATCTCGGTATTAGGGGAGTAATTGGCACTCTGATGGCTCTTTGCCTCGGGGCACAAGCTGAAGCAGGGGTTCCCGGTAGCTTGGCCAACGGAACCTATCTCTACGGTGAATCTGACCAGCCGAATCAAGCGGGGACAACGTATTTTGTCTTTGATGTCAAGGACGGCGAGGTTGAAGGCGCTGTTTATTCGCCAAATTCAAATTTTGACTGTGCCTATGGTCGGTTTGAGAATGATCAGTTGTCCTTGAATATCGTTAGCCTCTACGAAAAAACTGTTAATCCCTTCGCGATCGCTCTCGATCGGACAAGCTTAATTGCGTCATCGGTTAACGCACCGATGATTCAAGTCGGTCTTCGAGGGTTAAAATCCGTGGGACAACTGAGCGACCTCGATCGCCACATTCTAGCCACCTGTAACGCGTCCAAATCACTCAGATAGCTGCCAAGGTTTAAGTGACAAACTACGGAGGCTTAAAGTAGTTTTTGAGAGATGGCGGCAAACAGAAAAACTGCAAACCCTAGGCGATACCAAACGAAGATCCAAGCCGATTGGTTTTTTAGATAATTCAGCAGCCATTTAATGGATACTAATGAGAACGCCAAAGCGGAAAGCGTGCCGACCATCAATGGAACAATCATAGTAGATTCCCCTATTACGTCTTTCGCTTGGGCAAGGGTTGCGATCGTCAATGTCGGGAAGCCCAACAGAAACGAGAAGCGGGCAGCGGTTTCGCGATTGAGACCCAAAAGCAGTCCTGCGGTAAGCGTGGAACCCGATCGTGAGGCACCGGGAAGGAGCGCAATCATTTGCCCCAATCCAACGAGAATTCCATCGCTGCTTTGAAGTTGGTGGAAATTGCGCTTGCGAGTACCGATTTTCTCAGCAAGTCCGAGAAGGAGTGCCATTACAATAGACATAGTGGCGATGAGTAGCGGGCTTTCGAGCCTGACTCCCAACTTTTTAAGCACCAGTCCGCCCGCTAATGCTGGGATCGTGCCAATGACGATGCCAATGAAAATTCGCCATTCTTCGCGCTGCCAGTTTTTTTCCTGGAAAGCGATCCAAGCTCCACGAAGGATAAATGTGAGATCTTTCCAGAAGTAGATGAGAACAGCAATGACGCTGCCGAATTGAATGGCATCAATACTTGCCTTGGACCACCCACCACCCTCGGCTTCCCAGTGGAGTAAATCACGAAAAATTATCAGGTGAGCAGTGCTGCTGATGGGCAGAAATTCAGTAATACCCTGCACCAAACCCATGACCAATCCTTGAAAGACCTGGAAAAGTAAGTTAGGTTCAACGGCCAGAATCAGGGGGGGGATCATAGCTAATTCAGTCTCCCTATGGAATCTACAGTGTCTACGCCTGCGTATTGTGCCAGATTTTGTGAGGCAGGCTTGTGATGAGGAGGGATTTTAGGAGGCGATCGACTAGGGTTGATAGTTTTTGTGTATGCTATTGTTAAGTAACGTTAATTATATTAAATTAACGCACACAAGAACTTTATCAAGAGCAATTCCTTGGTTACTTCATCCGGTTCCCCATCAACGTTTACGACCCTGAGAGAGTTGGATACTGTGCCGTCATCTGATGAATTGAGGATGGGCGATCGGAGTTCCAGTACGGTGAGGAGCAAATGGGACTACCTATTGGGGGATGGGCGTAGTGTGCGCTGGTCGGTGCTAGTCGCCTCAGCGTTTTTGGTATCGGCTCCTGTATTTGTGCAGGCTCCACTGGTGCGATCGTTGCCTGTTGTCTCCTTGGTAGGAACGATTGTTTGGGTTGGGCTGAGTGTGTACTTGTCGCAGCGATCGACAACTCGGATTTGGGGTGAACTCGTTGCCGGGTTTTCTTGGACTTGGCTCTCAGGATCATTGTATTGGGGCTGGTTGAGAACTGAGCCGCTGTGGCATTTGCCGATTGAAGCGCTGGGGTTGCCGCTTGCAATTTTCGCTCTGCGAAAGGGGTGGTGTCGGGTGGGGGTTTTGTTCTACTTGGGTTCGCTGTTTGGCACTGTGGCGACAGATGTTTATTTTCATCTACTGGATTTGACGGGCATTTGGCGGCGGGTGATGCTGGATCCGACAATGGCGGAGTTTGAGTTTGCCCAAGCGCTGAAGTTGATGAATACGCCGTTGGGTTACTCCTCGGCGGCGCTGTTGCTGTCGCTGTTGGTTGCGGTTGGGATCTACAGTGTGCGACGGCGATCGTTGGCCTCGTGGGCTTGCGGCGGCGCGATTTTGAGTACGCTGTTGGTAGATGGGTTGTTTTGGGGCGCGGCGATCGTGGGGTCTCGGTAGTGGGATTTAGACAATGAAACAATGCAATAAGCTATTACAGTGAACAAGTCCGGTTTTAGATTTGGGTTAGGATGAAGCCGACCAAACTTGTATTACCGTAATCCTCAACTCCATGGTTGCTACTACACCGACTCTAGAATCCCGTCTCGATCGCTTTTATGGTGAGATTCAGACGGTTATTCTGTCTCGTCAAAATCCAATTACAGGATTGTTACCAGCAAGTACAGCGGTGAATGCCCATGGAGACTACACCGATGCGTGGGTTCGGGATAATGTCTACAGCATTTTGGCGGTGTGGGGCTTGGCGCTGGCGTATCGAAAAACCGACTTGGCCTCAGGGCGGCTCTATGAGTTAGAGCAATCGGTGGTGAAACTGATGCGAGGGCTGCTGTTTTCGATGATGCGGCAAGCGCACAAGGTCGAGAAGTTCAAACAGTCGCAGTCGCCCACGGATGCGTTGCACGCCAAGTACAGCACAGCAACAGGTGATACGGTGGTGACGGATAACGGCTGGGGACATTTGCAGATTGATGCAACGTCGCTTTTCTTGGTGATGCTGGCCCAGATGACGCTTTCGGGGCTGTCTATTGTATTTACTCAAGATGAAGTCGATTTTGTTCAAAATTTGGTGTACTACATTGGTCGGGCCTACCGAACCCCAGACTATGGAATTTGGGAGCGGGGAAACAAAATTAATCACGGAGGTGTGGAGCTGAATGCGAGTTCGGTGGGCATGGCAAAGGCGGCACTGGAGGCGATGAATGGATTGAATTTGTTTGGGATGCGGGGAACTCAGAGTTCCGTGATTCATGTATTGCCCGATGAGATTGCCCGGTGTCGGATGACGCTGAAGTCGCTGTTGCCCCGTGAGTCGATGTCTAAGGAAGTGGATGCAGCGCTGTTGAGTGTGATTGGCTATCCGGCGTTTGCGATCGAAGATCCTGACCAGGTTGAACGAACGCGGCAAAAGATTGTCGATCGGTTGCAGGGCCATTATGGTTGTATTCGTTTTCTGAGAGATGGACATCAAACGGTTGTAGAAGACACCACTCGGTTGCACTATGAACCGACGGAATTGCAGGCGTTTAAAGACATTGAATGCGAATGGCCGTTGTTCTTTACCTATTTAGCGCTAGATGGAATTTTTAGGGGCGATCTGAAACAGGCAGAATCCTATTTAGAGAAATTGGCAGCCGTGGCGATCGAGCGAGACGGCATTATGCTGCTACCGGAAGTGTATTTTGTGCCGGAGGATGCGATCGAAGCGGAGAAAAAAGAACCCAAAAGCCAAATTCGTGAGGCAAACGATAATTTGCCCTTGGTTTGGGCGCAGAGCTTGTATTATTTGGCGCAGATGCTGAATGAGGGGCTATTGACGGTGGCGGATGTAGATCCGCTGAATTCCCATATGAGGGTTGGCTATGTCCGACGGGCAACTGTACAAATTGTGCTATTGGCAGAAGATGAGCTACTACAATCAAAGCTGGCGGCCTACAACATTGCGACCCAAACCCTAAGTCAGGTAGAGCCGACTCAGGTGCGTCCGGCAAGGGATTTGGCGTTGGCGTATACCCAATTGGGGCATAACGAGAAATTGGGTTTAACGGGTCGCCCGGTCCGGTTAATGCGAAGTTTGACGACTTCTAAAGTGTATAGAATTCGCGATCGATCGATGGTGTTTCTGCCTGCATTCTTGGATGAGCAGAAGTTTTATTTGACCTTGGATTATCACTTTTTAGTATCCAACATTAAGGGCGAGCTGGCTTATATTCATCGTCACTGGCGACAGTTAGGTCGCCCGGTCATGACGCTGTTGATTACCCACGATATGCTCGATCGGGGTCAGGATGCGCTCTTGGGAATGGTTCAGGAGTTTCAAGAGGGAATGTGCGGGGATGTGCCTGTGAAGGTGGGTCCGTTGAATCAGCTAATGTTAACCACAGGGCGCGATCGGTTGGACTTTTTGCCGGAGTTGGAAACCCTGGAATTTCTAGACTCAAACCATTTAATCCAGCACCTGAGTTTCGACGCGAAGAACACTAAACCCCTCAGTAGTTCTCAAGAATTTAGACTAGAACAGGAATCCCACATTGCACTATTAATCAAGCGACTAACCGGAACTAGAAATCTCTATGAGCAGATTGAAATTTTGAGCGTGTTGACGAAGCTAAAAGGATTGACCTTTGATACGGGAATTAGCATGGATCAACCTGTGATGGTGGGACGCTTAATTGAAGAGATTTACCATAAAGCAAGTCGCGGAGATATTGACGGGCAACCCTACTGGGGAATTGTCCGGCGGGCTGCCGGATTGCTTGACAAGGTAGATGCAAATTTGTTGGATGCAACAGTTGATATCTTGGTGCGGCAGAAGCGGATTTCAGTCGGCCGATCCTACAGTGAAGATTCACTGATTGTGAGGCCGTTGTCGTTAACGGATCTGATGGAAAAGATTCAAAGTTTTTGCCGTGAGGACATTCGCGATCGGGTCCTGAGTCAGGAAATTTTGGTCTATATCAGTTTGCTGATTAAGTCTGATCCGAGTTTGTTTGAAAACTTACTTACCGTTCGGGTCGGCTATTTAATTTTGTTGTTAACCAGTGAGTTAGCGAGGACACAGTCGTTAACTCAAGATGAAGCCTACGAAGCCTTAATGCAACTGAGTCCCTATTCTGTCTATGAGAGATTGCGGGTGACGCTGGAAGGCTATGAACGGGGGAATCAGGTCTTACGATCGCAGGAGTCATTGCATTTGAAACTGATGAAGACGACGATCGATTGGGTGGTGCCGGAGAAAGAGCTAGGAGAAGAGGAAAAGGATTGGTTGCGCTTCAGACAGGGGCAGGGCGCGAGGGGGACTGTTCCACCAGATTTCTATGAGCGCGTTTGGCTAGTGCTGGAGCGCTGTCAGGGATTAGTCATTGGCGATAAGCTGGAGCGGCGCAATCGGTTGGACAGTCATTTGTTGTTGAGTGAAATGACCAAGGGTGAAACGACGTTTGCGCTTCAGGTGGAGCATTTACTAAACAAGATTCAGGCTCCTGAATACCGATCGGCAAATGTTGAAGCACTGATGGAATTGGCTGTAATTATTGCAAAAAATCCTGAGTTTAAAATTCAGGAATATATTGTGTTGGATGTTTTGATTGGTCATGGGGTGCGGCTGGCTTGGTTGAAGGTGCATCCTGAGCATACCGATCGGTATGATGAGTTTAAGGCCGCCGCTTGGAGTGAGTTCTATCGAAGTTCGCCCTATTCGATCGCGAATGCGGTTGCCATGGCAATGCAATATTTGACGCAGTTAGGGACGGTTGGATAGGGGAATTGGTTGACGTTAGGTGAGCCATTCTAATTCAGCGGCGGGGTATGGTTTGCGGTAGTATGTGGCTATAGTTTTGTGATGTAGGCTGCTAGGTTACAAAACCCTGATATGTTCTTTTACACCGAATCATCTATGTCTCTCGATCGCGCCGAAGTCCATAAAGTCGCCAACCTCGCCCGTCTTGCCCTCACGCCTGACGAAGAAGAACAGTTCGCCGGACAGCTCAACGGTATTTTGGAATATATTGAGCAACTGAACGAACTAGATGTGAGTAATGTTGAACCCACGACACGGGCGATCGATGTCAGCAATGTCACTCGGGTTGACGAAATGAAAGTCTACGATAATCGCGAAGGCTTGATGAATAGCGCTCCCGATCGGGATGAAAACTTTTTCAAAGTCCCTAAAATAATTGCAGGCGACTAAACCATGGGTATTTCATGAAGCGATATATTGAGAAATCGGTCGGTTCTGGAAACTGTCTGCGATAATGGGAAAGTGATGCTTACAATAGCAACGTAGTCCTAAACGCTAATTTTTGTTCTGCTTATGACTCTCCGTAAATCCGCCTCTAAGTCCCCCGGTTCGATGACCCGTCGCTCTACGATGGACACTGAGATGCTTATGCGTCGTGCCGATGAACTGATCAATGCGGCTTCCAACCGTTATCGCATCACTGTTCAAGTTGCCAATCGCGCAAAGCGTCGTCGATTTGAAGAATTTGATGGCATTGATGATCCAATGGTCAAACCCGTCATGCGCGCCATTATTGAGATGTCCGACGAAATGACGCAGCCTGAAATTATTGGAGAATAGCGATCGACTCCCTCAAGCCCCCTTGTCAAGGGAGATTGGGGGAATGAAAGATTTTATTTATTTATTTTTAACCACTATGTCTCGTCGCTACTTTCGTTTTCTGACCCTAGCGATTGTCTTAGTTTTTACGGTGATCAGTGCAACAACCGTCACAGCTCAAGTTGTCCGCACGGGTGATATTGCTCAAAAAATCTATGCTGACCTTCCAGAGGTTCCTCTAGAGAATCAATATTTCAACCGAAAAATTAATACAATTGATCCAAACAACACTCTAATTAGTCGAATGGTCCGCTATCATTCCTACGTCAAAGGTCGTCCAGCGACCCTGCGACTGGATTGGAAGCTGACGATCGCTGATTATCTCGGCGCAAATGACATCATGGATTTAGCCGCCTATCCGGGTCAAGACATTCTTGCGGTGAATCCGATGGATACCGATCGGGTCGCAATCAATGGGTTATCTCGTCAAACCCGCGACCGACTAATTGAACGATTAATCAAACACATTCAGAAGTAAGCTTTTCGTCAATCTCTTAGCCAATTTGTTGCCCAATTCTAACCGAACTATCACCTATAGCCCCGCTTATACTCTCGTCCCCACCTATGAATGTTTCAATCGTTGCACCTACTGCAACTTTCGTCATGACATTGGGACATCGGGCTGGATGAGTCTGGTTCAGGCTGAACAAACGTTACGATCGCTACCCCCTGAAGTTTGTGAGATTTTAATTTTGAGTGGTGAGGTTCATCCCAACAGTTCTAGACGATCGGAATGGCTGAATCATATTGTTGAATTGTGCAGACTTGCATTGTCCTTGGGTTTTTTGCCCCATACCAATGTCGGACCCTTAGCCTTTGATGAAATGGCACAGTTGAAAGAAGTGAATGTTTCAATGGGGTTAATGTTGGAACAATTTACTTTGAGCTTACTGGAAACCGTTCATCGCCATTCGCCAAGTAAAGAACCTCATTATCGATTGAACCAATTACGACAAGCTGGACAATTGGGAATCCCATTTACTACGGGCATTCTTTTAGGATTAGGCGAGACCTCATCAGATTGGACTGAGAGTTTAGAAATCATTGCAGATGTTCATTTGCAGTACGGTCATGTACAAGAATGTATTCTTCAGCCCTATAGTCCGGGTGGTCAAGAACTATTAAATGAGACGGGGTTTGACCTACAGCAATTACCAGACGTTGTGAGCTTGGCTCGACGCATTTTACCCGGCACTGTCACCATTCAAGTTCCACCCAATCTCATTGAACTTCCTCATGTGTTATTGGACTGTTTGGCAGCAGGTGCGCGAGATTTGGGCGGAATTAGTCCGATCGATGAGGTCAATCCTGATTATCCCCATCCAACGCCCGAAAAATTGCGACAGATTTTGAACCCAGCCGGGTGGAATTTAGAAGCGCGGCTTCCCGTGTATCCGCAATATTGTAATTAGAAATAATCAAGAAATCACACAAACAGCGGATAGAAGTACCCCGATCGCTGTACTATGTTACGGCTGTAATTTGGATAAGACCTTGATCGAGCGTTATACACTACCGGAAATGGGTGCAATCTGGAGCGACGAGTACAAGCTTCAAACCTGGTTGAAAGTGGAGATCGCTGTCTGTGAGGCTCAGGCAGAACTCGGATACATCCCGATGGAAGCCGTCACGGAGATCAAGGCGAAAGCAAAATTTGATATTGCCCGTGTGCTTGAAATCGAGAAAGAAGTCAAGCATGATGTGATTGCATTTCTGACCAATGTCAATGAATATGTCGGAGATGCGGGTCGTTATATCCATCTTGGGATGACCAGTTCTGACATGCTGGACACGGCGCTGTCGTTACAGATGGTGGCGAGTCTTGATTTAATCATGACTAAGCTCGAAGCCTGCATTCAAGCCATTCGCTATCAGGCCCAGCAGCATCGCAATACCATCATGATTGGCCGATCGCACGGAATCCACGCCGAGCCGATTACCTTTGGGTTCAAACTCGCGGGTTGGTTGGCAGAAATGTTGCGGAACCGCGATCGGCTTTGCATTCTCAAAAAAACTATTGCCATTGGTCAAATTTCTGGAGCCGTCGGCACCTATGCCAATATTGATCCAAAAATTGAGGAGATTACCTGTCGGTTGTTGGGATTGCAGCCAGACCCGGCCTCGACTCAGGTGATTTCCCGCGATCGTCATGCTGATTTTATGAATGCGTTGGCATTGGTCACGGCATCCATTGAACGATTCAGTGTCGAAATTCGGAATATGCAGCGCACGGATGTTTTGGAAGTCGAGGAGTATTTCTCCAAGGGTCAGAAAGGGTCATCGGCGATGCCCCACAAACGGAACCCAATCCGATCGGAGCGCTTGACGGGAATGGCTCGATTGGTGCGGGGCTATGCGGTGTCGGCATTGGAGAATGTGGCACTATGGCATGAACGCGATATTTCCCATAGTTCGGTCGAGCGTGTGGCGTTTCCAGATGCCTGCATTTTGACAGATTTCATGCTTCACGAGATTACTGAATTGGTGAAACACCTATTGGTCTATCCCGAAAATATGAAGCGCAATATGAATCTCTATGGTGGGGTTGTGTTCAGTCAACGCGTGCTATTGGCGTTGATTGGTAAAGGCATGAATCGTGAAGACGCTTATGCGATCGTTCAGGGTTGTGCCCATACCGAATGGAATGTGGAAGGCGGCAATTTCCGAGCGCGCATTGAGGAGAATGAAAAAGTTCAAGCTCATTTAAATGCGGCAGAAATCGAAGATTGTTTTGATGCAAGTCATCATTTGAAGAATCTCGACCAAGTTTATCAACGCTTGGGTATTTAGTAAATTTCTGCCTCTCTATGCCTGGGTTTCAATGCCCAGGCTGTTCTGTTCATTCACGTTCTTCTATCCGGTTGATTGTCGAAAATTATCATGTAGGGGAATCAGTTTAACCCAAGCAAATATGACTCAGATTTACACCTACCCGCCACTGTTTGAAGGCAAACTCATCAGTCGTTACAAACGTTTTTTTGCCGATATTCAGCTCACAACAGGTGAACTAATTACCGCCCATTGTCCCAATACCGGACCCATGACGGGCGTATGTATTCTCGGAAATCGCGTTATGGTTTCCAAAAGTGATAGCAAAACCCGTAAGCTTGCCTATACTTGGGAACTCATTGAAGTTAATGACAACGATCGGCCTGTTTGGTGTGGGGTAAATACGGCATTGCCGAATAAAGTGGTTAAAGCTGCGATCGAACAAAAAGTGATTGCTGAATTGAGTGATTATCTTAGTATTCGATCGGAAGTTCCCTATGGTCAGGAAAAAAGTAGAATTGATTTAGTTTTAGACACAACAGACAAACCTGTTTATATTGAAGTCAAAAATACAACTTGGACTGACGGGACACTCGCACTTTTCCCCGATACCGTCACAACCCGTGGTCAGAAACATATTCGTGAACTCGCCAGCATCATCCCGATCGCCCGCGCTGTCATGCTCTACTTTATCAATCGTGGAGATTGTGACCGATTTTCTCCCGGCGACGATCGGGATCCCAAATATGGCCAACTTCTACGGGAAGCCGTCAAATCTGGACTAGAAGTATTGCCCTGTAGGTTTGACATAACGCCAGAAGGCATCACCTACTTGGGTCAAGCAGAATTTATATTGCCCTAGGTGAATTTAGAGATTCTGGTTCTAATCGAAATAGTTTTGATGTTTTTTTTCGAGAAATGTGATTGATTTCCCTAGGCTTCGAGTATTTATTAGAGAGTCTATTCAAAAGAATCCTATTTGAAACACTCTACGGATAAGCCTGACTCAGTACACCATGAAGTATTCTATTTTCCTCCGTCTCTCGAATCTTTCTCTCATTTCTAGACGCATTCTGTTTGCGGCTATGGGGGTATTCATAACCCTCGGTATCATTGTCCTATCAAATGGAATAGTCAACGCATTAGAGACCAATCAAGCCTCGATCGGCACAAGTTGGTTGGGCGCGTCGTTCCCGGTAGAAAATTTTCAGACCTATACGTCCCCGTTTGGCTACCGATCGTCTCCTGATGGCACCGGAAGCAGCACCCAGTTTCATCGTGGTCTTGATATGGCTGCACCCGAAGGCAGTTACATCCGAAGCTGGTGGGCGGGTAAGGTGGTCGAGGTTTCAGATAACTCCTCCTGTGGAACCTCTGTAGTGATTGAATCGGGTCAATGGGAGCATGTGTATTGCCATATGCTTGGATTTGCAGGTCGGGATGCTAGGGGCAAGTACATCACCGATCGTGAAGGGGGGACGAAGATTTATGATGGTCAAGCATTGGCGGCTGGAACTCGTATTGGTCGGGTTGGCATGACGGGGCGAACGACTGGACCACATCTACATTGGGGGTTAAAGTATGCGGGGCAGTGGGTTGATCCTGCGTTGGTTTTGCGGGCGATGTATGCAGAACAAAACCGTGGTCAGATTTCGGCTCGGTAGTTCTGTGTTCTAATTTTTATCGTGATTGAAAAATGTTTTGGATCATCTTCCGATCGCACCCAGCGGCGGCTTGGTCCAATGCATTCACCTCCCCTTCATCCAAACTCCATCCCAACGCCCCAATATTCTGATCGGCTTGAACTAGGGACTTGGCTCCTGGAATCGGCATTGTTCCCTTACAAATACACCAATTCAAAGCAATTTGAGACATAGTTTTTTCACGTTGGGCTGCAATATCATTTAAACAATCTAGTAATCCTGTCATTTTAGGTAACAATCGCGGAAACAAAACGCTCCGTAATCCCTTGGGAAATGGACCTATTACGTTGTACTTGCCTGTCAAAAGCCCTAAACATAATGGACTGTAAGCAATCATTTTAATTCCCAACTCATCGCACAACTCTTTCAATCCCAACTCGGTTACGGCGTAGGTTGAAAGCAGTGAATATTGTACTTGGAGCGAAACAATAGGAATACCACGCGATCGTAATTGTTCATAGGCCAACTTCAGTCGTTTCGGACCAAAGTTCGACAATCCGACCCCGCGAACCAAACCCTGTGCGTAAAGTTCGGCCAAACCATCCAACAGTGAACCTTCCAACCAAGGCGCATAATTTCCTGTAGACCAATGTAATTGCACCAAATCAATTCGCCCCATCCGCCCGATCGATGCCTTGCCCGCTTGTACCATTGAATGACTGGTTAATCGCCAAGGATAGGGCGCAAGTTTGGTGGCAAGACAAAGTTCATTAGTATTCTCACCATTATACTTTTGACTAAATTGTCCCAATAGTTGTTCACTTTTGCCCTTTAGTTTGCCCGTTCCATAAGAATCTCCCGTATCAAAAAATGTTACCCCATTGCTCATACACCGATCGAAAACTTGCTGTAATTCCCCGTCCATAGTGGCATCATAGCCCCACAGCACTTGATTACCCCAGGCCCAAGTGCCACACCCCATAGCAGGAAAAACGATCGGTGAACTATGCATATATCCCCTAGTTAGAATTGTTTTAAAATTGACCTAGTTTGATCAACGTTTTACCCAAAGATGCCTGAAGTCATAGAAATTATCACATGTTTCATCCCGAATTAATTCATATCCGCCCAAGAGTAACCCCAGCCATAATTCGACCCATTGTAGTTTCACGCATTTCAGCAATTGTCGAAATTCTATTGTATTGTCAAAGCTCAATGGTTCTTTCAATAGATGCGATCGAATGATTTCGAGCCATTCTGAAACATTCTCCCCATGAGTCACCGTCATTACCGATTCTCTGACCGATGCTTCTGATATGGTGATTTCCTCATGCAAGGATTCGATTAATATTGTTTTATCGACCGACTGGGCTTGAGAATAAAACTGATCATCGATCGATGCCGATCGATCCGACCTAGGCATCCTCTTAGGGGATGCTAGTTTTTCAATATAATCATCAAAATCAATTACCATCGATTGCCGGACATACCGATCGAAGGCATCACTTGCCATGGTCGGTCCATCCATTGTGGTAGTTGCATTCAATGATTCAAAAATCAATCCTGCTTGGATATGAAAAATATCGGTCACTTCTGCGATCGTTCTGGATGACATTTCTAATTGTTTAACGATCGGCAGATCCAGTAATGCACGATCCAATGCTTGCCAAATGATGGATAGTTCTGCCGCAGCGGGATCTTCGGTTGCCGATCGCAGCACAGTCCAAAGACTGAGTTCAAGCTGTTTTACCAGGGATTTTCGATCGGAGTTTTGAATGGTCACTCGTTGACCTTCAGACGTAAGAAACAATCCTCAATCGGACAAAGACTGGGATCGAGACGCACCAAACTGGCGAATTTTTTAATTCCATAGTGTTTGCCTAAAAGCTCTAGAAGTTTTTGAACATAGCCATGAACTTGAGACGGGACCATTTGAAAACAATGGATCGGTGCAACTTGTGCAATCTTTTCTTGGTCTTGCCAAACGTCTACCCCTATTCCATGTACGGGACTATCTCCTAGTTCACGATACAGAATTAGAATGGCATAGGTAATCGTAGGTAATGACTCTACGGTCAATGGTTTTGACTCTGCAATCCGCGATCGGCTGCGCTCAGAATTACGCCGATCGCGATGTCTGGCATAGGATCGCCGACTGGGACAAACCTTCGGATTCCAACAGGTGTCGCTGTGTAATGTTTTGGCTTGTAATCCCGAAAGTGCAGCACAACGCACACATTTATCCGGTATCTTTCTTGATTCTGACATTCTATATTAATCCGAGACCGCTGAATTACCCCCCAATATCACAGTATATCCTGTTCGTTATCAGCGACGAAGTCCGTAAAAGAAGTCGGTAGGATAATTGTAAATTCAGTCCCCACATTCGGAGTTGAAGTGCAGAGCAGTCGCCCATGATGTTGTGCAACGATGATTTGATGACTAACAGCTAATCCCAAGCCTGTCCCACTTCCTACAGGTTTAGTCGTAAAGAATGGATCAAATATTTTGGGAACGATCGCAGGACTCATCCCCACACCATTATCTCGAATTATAATAGCCACTTGGTCGGGTCCACGTGATTCGGTCAAAATATGGAGAGTGGGGGCAATGGATTCAAGTTTGCTATTCTTTCGTTCAATAAGAGTATCGATCGCATTGTTAAAGAGATTCAGAAACACTTGATTTAGCTCTGCCGCACAGCAGGTTACATCAGGCAATACACCATAATTTTTGACAATATGAATGTCACCCAATCGGGACTTAATTACATTTAGGGTATTGTCTAAAGCACCATGAAGATTGATTGTCTTAATCTCTGATTCGTCTAGTCGCGCGAAGTTCCTCAGATCGGTTACGATATCGCGCACCCGTGTTGCTCCACTTTCCATAGAATTTAAAATTTTTGGCAAATCATCGATAATGAACTCTAAATCGATCTCTTCGGAAAATTCAAGAATCTCAGATTGAGGACTATTGGATTGGTAAAGCTTGAGTAATGCAAGTATGGAATTTGCATGGTCTTGAGTATATTTAATATTGCCGTAAATAAAGCTAATTGGATTGTTAATTTCGTGAGCAATTCCACCAACAAGCTGACCAAGGCTAGACATTTTTTCCTTATGAACTAGTTTTAGTTGGGTTTGGCGTAGTGTCTGTAGCGTATTATCAAGTTCTTGGGTTCGATCGGCGACGAGGGTTTCGAGTTGAGTGTAGAACTGCGCATTTTCTAAAGAAATTGCAGCTTGGGCAGCAAGAACACCCAGAAGCTCGACCCGATCGTTTGTAAACGCATCTCGCATTACATTGTTCTCAAGATATAGAATTCCAATTAACTCGCTTTTATGAATGATTGGAAACACTAGTATTGAAAGAGACTTATTAGCCCTGATGTAGGGATCCGATTTGAATTCAGAATTCTGTGCGGCATCACCCAAAAGCAATAACGACTTCGATCGTTTAACATAGTGAATCAAGGTCTGGGGAATACGATCGCACTGTGATAAAGGGATAGACTGGAGAATGATTTGACCGTCATTGCTAAGAATTGCTTCTACAGATAGCGTGTCAGTTGATGAATTGTTTGATTTTGTCACAAAGATAACGGTTTGTGCCCCAGCGTTCTCCTGAACCAGTTTCATGATTTTTTCTAGCAATTGACTCATCACAACTTCTCCAGAGAGAGCTTGTGATGCCTTGATGACGGTCTCTAGGTCGAGGGATGAGTACTGATTGTGGGTTGTGACTGTCGGATGACTTAAATACTCTGGGGTGGGAGGCTGGTCCAACATCCCGCTATAGCGAGATTCAAGATGATCAACCTTAGCGATCGCAGCCCAGCGGCCATAGCTATAGTGTGCATCGCGTAAATACAGTTGCGCAATTTTGGGTTTGTTAATTTCCATATAAAACTCAAATGCCCGTTCACAGGCGATCGCTTCAATCTGGACAAATTGATGCGCTTGAGCATGGGCGATCGCTTGATCATATAAATCCATGGCCTGCAAGAATTGTCCATTAACTCGTGCAATCTCAGCCCGCACCAAATCATATCTAGACTGAAAATTTTCAGGACATTGGTTGCTCCATTTTTTTAGTTGAGCTTTGTAAACATCAATCTGTGACCAATAAAGGACTCTAGTTTTAACAGAGGCTTTGGATATGCTGGAAATCAGCGTAAGAGACGCATAGAACGGATACTCAGGCGATGTGGTAAAACCCAGAATTGCAGGTAAATATTGGTCTACCGCTTGAATGTGGATTAACGCTGCACCTAAATCATTGAATAAGTAAGATTGTTTAATTTTCAGAATATGATCGATCGCCTTTGCCATGGGGCTTTGAATAGACGTTAGCATCGGATTCGGGCGTTCAGACGGGTTTAGTTCTAAAATAAAGCTCTGAACCACATCAAATATTTCAATCGCAACCTGATTTTTTGTACGATCGAGAAATGGCCAAAATATTTTAAGATCAAGTTCAACTCTTGTTAAAGGAGTTCCTTCAAACAAACGATTACAGACCATTCCGAAGAGATTGTAACCAGCAAATTGAACTTCTCCCGACTCAATCCCAGCATAATATCCCGAAAGATTCAGCTCGGCGGCACCTTGAACGGGTTTGACCCAGCATTGTATCCAATTGCTGAGTAGAGAGCTAGACTTACACTGCTGCTGCGGACTGTTCAGTTTTTTGCTGAGTTTACACGCCATCAAGCCAAACTTATACCCTGAATCATAATCACCAAAAACTGATCCCAAAATAAAACCATAGTTACAGTATGCCTTTACTGATTCTGCGATATTGCCATACTTCAAAGAAAGATTGACCGCTTTGATAGAAACAAGCAGGTAAAGATCACACATGGACAAAAGGTAAACAACCGGGTCCATATTCATCAATAACTTAATTGCAACTTGATACTCAGGATCAGTCAACGGTGGATGATCAATTAGACTTTCGATCGATCGGTTCCCCAAACTACGCTGTGCCTCCAAAACCTCTTTATCCAATGCCTCTGACATCATTGGGTCAGGAAGGTCAATTCCTAATAATTTTAGACCTGCCCTCCCCGCTTCGACCGCTTCCGCATACCGACCTTCAATGGTGTACAACAATACTAGTGAGTTGTGTAAATCTGCTATTTCGATCGGATCCTTTACCCGACAAATCGCTCTATCAAGTAACGTTTCAGCTTGTTCAAAGCCACCATTCAAAAATTCAGCTTCAGCCCCATGCTTGTGGAGCGATAGCATAAAGTCATGATCATGGATCCATCCATCGTCTTCAGTTAGTGCCACCGCATTCCGAAAGCAATTAACAGCCAGCTCATAGACGACAGAAACTTTTGCTTTTTGTCCAGCTAACCAATTGAGTTTTGAGATACGAAGTTTTTCATCAGGATCTTCAATCTGATTTAGGCTGATGTTGAAATGGCTAACAATTTTAAAAACTTGGTTA
This sequence comes from Synechococcales cyanobacterium, assembly GCA_043787635.1. Classification (GTDB taxonomy): domain Bacteria; phylum Cyanobacteriota; class Cyanobacteriia; order Leptolyngbyales; family Leptolyngbyaceae; genus JAAFJU01. The sequence continues at coordinate 16,977 of JAYVUU010000029.1, forward strand.
TGTTGTTGCTGTTCATCTAACGGACCAAGCAACAATCGCCCGATCTGAAGATGAATGGCTTGCCTTCTAGCCTCCGGAATCAAGGCATGAGCCGCCTGTTGAACCCGATCGTGAAGGAATTTAAAGGTTGGATTTTGAATATCTAAATTTTGAACATTGAGCGCATGATCCTGGATGTAGCTACCAGAACGATCGTTATCAAGTGGCAGAATGTATTTCTCTTTTAAAGCGATCCACAATGCCTCTAATGCTTGAAGCGGCGATTGTTGACTCACGGTTGCGATGGTCTGAAGGTCAAACGTATTTCCGACACAGGAAGCCAGTTGCAAGAGCGTTTGGGTTGTTTGTGGTAATTTTTGCAGCTTGTCCACCATCAAATCTACGATGTCTTCCGTAACATTTTTCTGGTAGATTTTTACAATATCCCATTGCCATTCTTGAACATCATAATCAAAGGTGAGTAGACCATCGTGGTGTAATGATTTAATCAATTGGGTCAGGAAAAATGGATTCCCTTGGGTCTTATCATAGAGATGTTCTGCTAATGGTTTGAGCTTGGTCCGATCGGTGCTCAAGTCCATGCTTAAGGTCTCGCCCACCAATTCAAAGACATCTTCTAATTCTAATGGTTTAAGAATAATTGTATTAATCGACTTCCCAAGACTCCGAATTTCTGCCAAAGTTCGCATGAAGGGATGGTTTTCATCGACTTCGTTATCTCGATAAGCCGCAATGATCATCACGTGACTAATATTAGGATTGAGAAGAAATGGTGGCAAGGGTTTTAGAGAAATTAGATCAACCCACTGCATGTCATCCATGAAATTAATAAATGGAGTCTTCATATTGCAAAGGCATTCAAAGAATTGAGCAAAGGTTTGAATGTATCGCTGCTGAGACTCCATTTCGCTCAGGTCGGGCACTGTCGGTTGCGGACCCATGATGATTTCGAGTTCTGGAATTAGATTAATAACAATCTGAGCATTAGGCTCCAAGCTAGCCTGGAAGTGGGGTCGCCAGCGATCGATTTCTGCGGCTCCCCGCGAAATAATTTGTAAAATCATTAACCGATGGGACGCAGCTAAGGCTTCCATAGGCACATCTCGCCTGAATTGATCAAACTTGCCTGAAAGAAAGTATCCTTGGGATAGAGTCAATGGTTTATAAAGTTCTTGGATCAACGCGGTTTTACCAATGCCAGAGTATCCTGCAATAACAACTAGTTCTACAGCACCCTGATTGACCCGATCGAATACTGACAGCAGTTGTTCAATTTGCGCCGATCGACCATACAGCTTTTGTGGAATATTAATCTGGGAAATGGTATCCAGTTTACCAATCTCAAATGGAACAATACGACCCATCGCCGTGTAGTCGTCTAGACACCGGGTAAAATCAGCCATCATTCCGGCGGCACTTTGATACCGATCTTCGGCATTCTTATTCATCATCTTTTCAACCATCTGCGCGATCGCGTCTGGAATCTCTGGGTTCAGCACTTGGACCGGGGTTGGAATTTTTGCCATATGACAATGGACTAATTCCAATGAATCATTGCTCAGAAATGGCAACTGACCCGTCAACAATTCATAGAACGTCACCCCAAGGGAATAGAAGTCTGTACGATAATCAACGGGCCGATTCATTCGTCCGGTTTGTTCCGGTGAAATATAAGCGAGGGTTCCCTCTAATTGATTTGGGCTAACGAGCTGAGTGGTTTGGGATTCAAACTGGGTCGCAATACCAAAATCAGTGAGTTTGATTTGCTTGGATTCAAGATTGATAATAATATTGGCGGGCTTAATGTCTTTATGAATGATTTTCTGAGTATGAAGCTGACCGATCGCCTGACTTATCTGCACCATAATCTCTAAGCACAGAGCCAAATTAATCCGCCCCTCTCGTAGAACTTGTTGAAGCGATTGACCACCAAAATCTTCAATTACCATGACAAGCCGATGCCCCACGGCCTCAAAATTAAGAGTCTTTACAACATTGTTGATTTCAAGATCTCGTGTGATTTGATATT
>JAYVUU010000030.1:0-8510 GCA_043787635.1 Synechococcales cyanobacterium
GCGCTCGATGAATCAATAGATCCGGGTAGCGCCGCACGGGGGAGGTGAAGTGGACGTAGCCTTGGTCCAGAGATAGACCGAAGTGAGGCTTAACGGTGGTGCTGTAGAAGGCAGGCTTGAGAGTTGAAAGGAGTAGGTAAGTTAAAACCCGTTCGGCATTGGATTCGGCGAACTGCTGAGTAAAGTTCTGGAAGTCTTGGGACGTGACTTCTTCTTCGTTGCCCAATTTCAGCTCTAGTCCCATTCCTGCGGCAAGTTTGATTAGATCCTGCACTGCTGCCAGGTCCGGTTGGGGATGGACTCGGTAGACTGCCGGAATTTTCAGGGCTTGCAGGTGCTGGGCTACGGTCTGATTCGCTAGCAACATCAATTCCACAATCAGCGAGTGGATGGGCAAGCTACTAGAGACGACAACAGCTCCCAGCGCGCCTTCATCGTCGTAGTGGAATTTACTAAAGGTGTAACGATCGGCTTCCTCAGGCGTTTCAATTCCATCGGCGCGGGCATAAATTTTTTCCGGTAAATTCAGCTCAAAGGCTCCCCGCGACCTACGTTGCTCTTTGATGGCGTGGCTGATTTGATTCAGGTTGCTGAGCATTTCTACGATCGGCGCAAACCCATCGAGTTCCGGGGAAGATTCCTTGGCCAGCAGCGCTTCGGCTTGAGCATAACTGAGGGCATAATCAACGGAGATAATTGCGGGCTGAATCTCGTATTCCAGCACAACTCCAGCTTGGGTTAAGACCAACAATACGGACACCGATAGCCTATCCTTTCCGACTTGCAGTGAACACAGCTCATTGGTCAAGGCATCCGGCAACATGGGAATGACGAGTTCCCCCAAGTAGGCCGAAATGCCGCGTTTTTGAGCTGCCCGGTCTAGAGCAGTGTTGGCTCGGACATAGTGGGCAACATCGGCGATGTGAATGCCCAAACGCCAATGGCCGCTCTCTAGAAAATCCAACGTAATGGCATCATCAGCACTGTCATTAGCCTTAGATTTGATCGTGATGGTGGTGACTTTCCGCAAGTCCATCCGCCGCTTGATCTCGATTTTGGAGACTTTTGGGGCGATCGCCGCTGCCGCTGCCATAACGTGAGGCTGGAAAATGGGCGTTAGATCATGCTTACAGCAAACAATATCAATATCATCCGCCGCGTCGTCGGTGCCCAAGAGCTTAACGACATTGCCATTAGGTCCGCTGTTGCCTAGAGGATAGCGAAGAACTTCAACATGGACTAACTGCTCTAGGGCGGAATCGAGGTCCAGTTCTGTGGGTTCAAGATTCACTTCAAATAGGAGCCGATCGTCCAGAGGGACCGCTCGAAAGGTGCCATCGTCTATTTTTTTTAGCCGTGCCAAAATGGAGGGATTCGATCGTTCCAGGATCAGTCGCACTTCCCCCTCAGGCGATCGGCGGCGGGTTCCTTCCTTTGTGACTCGGACCATCACCCGATCGCCATTCCAAGCGCTATTTAAATGGCTCTCACGGATGTAGATGTCTTCAGCTTCTTCAGTGTCTTGAATAGCAAAACAGAATCCTTTGCTGGAGCAGCGCAGTTTGCCTTCAATGATGCCTTCTTCAGGTAAACGGCGATATTTGCCGCGCTCTTTTTCAACCAATCCGATTTTTTCAAGGGCATCCAGCGCCACTTGAAGTTTTCTGACATCGCCCTCCACTTGACATTCCAACTTTTGCTCCAAGGTTTTTGGGGCAACGAGTTTGTCACTGTCGAGATTAACCAAGAGTTCGGCGATCGAAAATTCCATTGAAGCGGCATGTCCTTAATGATGTTCAGCGACGGAGTTGGGCAGCGATGCGATCGACCCTAACCCACAGATTATTAAATCACTATGATGTCCTAACCCACTCAAAACTCGCAGATTTCCCTAACGTTCCCCCGTGACAATGTAGCTCACCCGTTTGCCAATATTGGTGGAATGGTCTGCCATACGCTCGATGTGACGGATCGCGAGGACCATCAGCACGATCGGTTCGATGGGACCGTTAAGCTCTGTTTTTTGGGTCAGCAGCGCGTAGAGATTCTCGTAATCTGAATCCACGGCATCGTCTAAGACCTGCATTTCTTCAGCAGATTTCACATCTAAATCCGATAGCGCCTTTAGCCCCGTTGCCAACATGGCCCGACAGCGATCGAACATGGTCCGAATTTGAATCATCTGCGGCTGTGGCTCGTAGGGAAACAGCCGTACAGACACTTCTCCCAGATTTTTGGCATAGTCACCGATGCGTTCAATGTCGCGTACCAACTGCATCAATGCACTCAGTAGACGCAGATCTTGAGCTACGGGCGATTGAAGCGCAATCATGTTGACGCAATCCAATTCAATTTGACGGTAAAGTGCATCGATCGCCTGGTCTGAGACGATGATCTGATTTGCGGCCTCCAAGTCTCGCTCAAACATTGCTCGGCGAGCCAACTGGCAAGATGTCTCAACAAGTGCGCCCATTCTCAGAACGTCCCGTTGGACGCGCTTGAGTTGACGATCGAAATTTACACGAATTGGTTCAGGGTTATTCACTAATGCGATTTTAAAAACCATTGTTGCAGGGCATTCTCCACAGTGGAGACTTAAAGAAGAGTTATTTATCTAAAAACGGTTGATTAAAGGCAGCTAAAATGTGTCAAGTAATCCTAAACTTTTGTTAGATCTGAGGGTGGTCATAGAATTTTAAGATTTTATGTTGCTTATCAATAATAGCAATACACTCCTCCATTGTTGGTAGCTGAGAGAACAAACAATTTCCACACTCCCAGTTGGTCGATATTTATCCTAGCGCAAACAGAAAATAAGATTATTTCGATCGCCGCGAAAACGGGCTGAGATCCTGTAGGTTGTTAGTCTGTTTTGATCGCCGCCTTGAGACATTGGGCTTGTCTAAGCCCAAACATAGCTGCTCAACCCTAACAGTAAGGCGCTACCACAGCCGTTCAACTCAGGAAAATTCATGGTCTGTCCGTCTGAATTTTTTGAATATTAATCGTCTGAACCTGAAACTAGTCTTCCTGTACTAGTATTTTAGTATCAACCCTAGCGGTCCTTACCACCATGAACCTTGCCTTAGCCATTCCCCATGCGACCCGATCGGTTAATACTCCTGCCCTCGATTCGAATTTTCTTGACGATCGCCTGAGCGCACTTAGTCACACCTACAGCCCCATACTGCAACAGCTTCGATCGCAGTATGCAACGGCTTGCCTGTCGGCTGATTTAGTTCAAATTCATCAAGACCAGTTTGTTGTCCGAGCTGTGGTGTTGGTTGACACTGTAGCGATCGTGACAGCATTGGCCAGTGCTGCAACAATTGAAGTAGCGGAGGACCGAGCCAGAATGCGGGTATTGGAAGCGTTAGGTCTCAATCGTACAAGCGTCAGTGAAATGGCTCCGATCGTATCCAAGCTTGTGGCTACTGTGCCTGAACCGACGATCGCATCGGAGGACGAGGCAGACCAGGAGAACGGGACCGAGGTTGAGATTACGGCTATGTCGCAGGTGAGTGAGGTTGAAGTGGCAGAGCCGATCGGTGAGTCAATTTTGGAAACACCTGTTTTAGAAGCACTTGCTCTAGACCCGATCGTGGAGCCAATCGTCTCGATCGAATCCGTCCCACCAACTGAGCTAGATGCAACTGAGCCAGCAATCGAGCCAGACGAAGCTGAGTTGATTGACACTAGCTCTGAGGTTGAAGAGGTCTATGAATATACCTACGAAGGCGAAGAAATTCCCGTTGAACCGACGGCTCCGATCGAAGTCGTTTCCGATTCGATCGAAGTATCTCCTGCCCCGATCGACTACGGCTTAGATTTATCGGACGTGATCGCCCAAATTGGCATGGAAATCGATCGGATTGGCTGGACCAAAAAACAAGGCAGTGCCTATTTACAAGCAACCTATCACAAGCGAACTCGCGCCGAACTCACTGAAACGGAGTTATTTAGTTTCTTAAGCTACCTAAAATCACTGCCCGCTAAAGTTCAGCCGCAATTGAGCCACCTTCCGTTTTAATAGTTTAAAGGATGACTTGGAGAAGTTTGAGTATGATTGACCGCGATATTACACCAGAACTTCTCCAAACTATTGATGTGCTGGAAACCTTAGAAAACCTGTACGACACTGCCCCCACCGACGAGGTCGCCAAGATCCTGATTGACGCATGGCTAAAAATCACCCAGACTTTCCCGCAGGATTTCCAAGAGGCAACCCAAGAAGATGCGGGGTCTGAAGGATTGCGCCGCTATATCAGGGTGAAAGCATTTTTCTCAAACCCAACAGAAAATCCCATCAGTCAAGAAGATCTGGCGCAATACTATGAGAACCGTCAGGACGTAAACTGGGACGAAGACGAGGACTGGGACGAGGATTAATGGCTCAGTTTTGGGTCTAGTCTCGATTACGCGCTGGAGTTGCTGAACCTCGGTAGTAGCCTTCTTTAAAGTCGTTGAGTTTGTACCAAACTAGCCCGATCGCTAATGCGGCAAGCCCGATCGTTGGCATGACTGTTGCAGCCACTAATGCAATCGTCCCTGAGACGGCTAGTACTCGCTGCAAAATTAGAATATTTTTTAATGCAGTTCGGCAACTTTTGCAGTGTTTCGTATGGGAATGATAGCGATCGAGTAAGGCTTCTCGTGATTGACGAACGGGCAATTCTTGGTTGGGAAAGGGGTCTGCGCCAAAGCTAGAAAACCACTGTCTAAATTCATAGACAAACCGATCGGCCTTGGTGGGTAAATAAAAGGCTTGAGCAAACCGATCGCTCCCCCCTGATTTGGTCAACGCTCGCTCTTGCCAATGTAAAAAGATTTGGTCATCTTCTAAAATTGAATTTTGATTGATATGGGAATACCAATTTGGGGTCCACTTAATAAAAAATCGTGGAATTGGTGATGAAAGCTGAAATGGAAACATCGCAAACAGCCGACATTCACCCTTGCGCGTCGGGGTTGCATAGACTGCCGTAATCGTTCGACCAAACAATTTTGAGGTCAGATCATGCCACATTAAATTCGGCGCAACAAATGTCGTGTCCTGTGCTCCAAGTTTGCCCTTGCGGGGTCCCTCTGCCCAATGCCCCACAAATCCGTTCCGCCCCGTCGTCACAAGCTCCAACTCCATAGGAGCTGCATTCTCTCGATTTCCCACAGATTTATGATGGGTGAAGGGTAAATGGCTGGCATCTAGGACATTCTCCATCAGGGTGACGGCATCGTAGGGCAAATCCCGCGAAATGGTCATACAAATCCAAGCCGGATCACTGCTGTCGTAGGGGGCGATCGCTGGAATGGGAACTTGAGGCGCAACCGTAGAATCTCCGCCATAGACAAACAGCAAGCCCTGAGACTCCGCCGTCGCAAACACTGGAATGCAGGCCCGCGCTGCTTGATTACTTCGATCGCCCTCATGCTGTTGCGGAATCCGATCGCACTGGCCATCCCCCGTGAAAGCCCAGCCATGATAGGGACACTCTAGTAATCCATCCTCTGCAATCCGCCCCTCTGACAACGGCACTAAGCGATGGGGACATTGATCGCGCATAGCCCGCCAAGTCTCTGTGGTCCGATCCCACCAGATGACTAAATCAACTCCAAGCAAGGTAAACGCATTAGGAGCGGTGCGCTCTAAGTCCCGCAGAAAAAAGACCGGGTACCACGCCTCTTTCACGTCAAAACGCGTTGGATCCGTTCCACCCACTAGACCGGTATCCTGCGATTTCAATTCTTGCGTTGACACCATGACTTCCCTCAGCTAGACCCAAACAGCCTAAGACGATTGACTTAATAATTTAAAACCTTCCTTAATATAACGTTTTATAGTTCTTCATGGGTTTATCCTAAATTGTCATTCCTTCGAAACATGCCACTACCTACAGCGTAATTTATGGGAATTCTAGGCTACTTACGCTAAATCTACGATCGTCTGCTAGATTAAGGGAGACTTTATAAGCAAATCGCCATGACTCAGCAACTGAACCTAAAATCAGGTAAAAAGTCTACTTCTCCAATTAAGGCAAGAGCTGGTAATCCGATGAAGAGTGAGCCCGTCGCAAAAAGCCGTAAGCGCCTGCCACTGTGGACCTCGGTTTTGATTGCTGGGAATGGGCTGTTGTTGCTGAGTGTTTCGATTCTGACGACCCAACCAGAGCTGACGAAGCGGATCGCGAACAATCCACGCATTGCACCCTTAGTTGCGAAAGTTTGGCCTAGTCCTTTGCTCTTGGTTGAGCCTGTGGCTCCGATCGTTGAGGCGGTCCCTTCGGACACTTCGCGTGTGGTATTGACCTATGACGAATGGCTAGATGTGCTGAAGCAGGAGGCGATGGCAGTGTCGTCGAAGAGTCCTGAGCGGCTGACGGTATTGTTGGGAGATTCCTTGAGTTTGTGGTTCCCGCCGGAGCAGTTACCGGGCGATCGGAGTTGGCTGAATCAGGGGATGTCGGGGGAAACGACTGCTGCGATGTTGAAACGCCTGAGTTTTCTAGATGAGATTAAGCCGCAGACTATTTTGGTGATGGCTGGAATTAATGATTTGAAGTCGGGAGTTTCGGAGGAAGATCTGCTGACGAACTATCGCACTATGATTCAAACTCTAAAGCAGAAGCATCCTGATACTGAAGTGGTGATTCAATCGATTTTGCCCCATGGCGGCGAGTCCACAACGGCAGAAGCGCGCGATCGCTTGTTGGCCGTATCGAATGAACAGATTGCTAAATTGAATCAAAAACTCGCGACTCTTGCAAAGGAGGAGCAGGCGTTATTTTTGAATCTAAGTCCACTGTTCTCTGGCAATGAAGGGATGCTACGATCGGACTTAACAACAGATGGATTGCATTTGAGTTCGGCAGGATATCTGGTCTGGAGTACAGCTCTACAAACCTTTAGCCAAACCCAGTTGCGCGGAGCTGTTTCAATTCGACCGGAGGCTCCACAAGCTGAGGCTCCTCAAGCTACGACCCCTGAAGTTGAACCGTCTCCAGCTAATGCTGATAAGTCCGTGGTGACTCAATCCAAGACCCCTTAAAAAGTGCGGTGAACCCTAATCTAGATTTCACCGCAAAGGACCAGAGTTTACCTGGGTTTAATCCGTCGGAATTTCCGATTCAAACACCGCCCGAGGTGAATGACCCCAGAATGCCTCTAGTCCATAAAACTCACGGGTGTCGGGCATCTGGATATGGACAACAACATCACCATAGTCGAGACAAGACCAGATTCCTTCCGCTGTTCCTGCACTACGAATGGGGTCGCGACCCAACTCTTCTTTGATTTTGTCATCAACCGCATTTGTAATAGCGCGAACTTGAACGCGGGAATATCCCGTCACAATCACAAAATATTCAGCAATTGACGAAACAGCACCCACTTGCAGCAACACAATATCGCCACCTTTGCGATCGTCCGCTGCTTCACCTGCCAGCCAAGCCATCTTAAACAGCGGATCGTCACGATCGATGACGGACTCAGGTGCGATCGTAGCTTCGTCTTGCGTTGCAGTGAGGTCAGCGTCAAGGTCGGTCGAAATAAGTTCTGTCATGTGGGAGCAAGTACCTCGTGTAAAAACCAGTTTCGGGTCATCACCGTCTGTGGATGAATCAGTTGTTGCGATCTTAGCAAATACTGCAAACTAAAATCCGCCGATCGCCAAACTGCCTCATTTAAATCTGTCAGACAAAGCGATCGTAAGTAGTTAAGCTCTTCACTTCGGCCGCGTCCCGGCTCTAAACTATCCGCTAAAAAAACAACACAGGACAGGGCATCCATGGCGGGTTTTCCTAGGGTGTGATTGGCGATGGCCGTCAGAATCTGCGGGTCAGTCAGTCCAAATGTTTCCCGTGCCACGATCGCCCCCACCTCGGCATGGAGTAAATGAGGAGCCGATCGACATACAGGGTCCATATCCAACTGATGCTGCTTGGCTAAGGCTAATAGTTTTTCTGGTTTAAAAAACTTTGCCAAGTCATGCATTAATCCAGCTTGTCCCGCCTTTACTGGGTCAAGATTATGGTGCTTTGCCAGTTCGATCGCCATCGTTTCTACACGCAAAATATGACGAATTCGAGAGTCCGGGACTTCCCGTTGGAGCCAGGTTAAAATCTGTGACCTAGTAGATTGGTTCATTGGCTTTAGGGCTATTTGATTTATTCAGATACTGAATTTATAGAAGAAACCCGGAAAGCGGAAAACCCTACCTCTTTAGAGCTGGGATGTAAGCGACTCGCGGGACTTTAGTCCCCTTCTCCATCCTATCTCAGTTCCAATACTTGACAATCTTAGGCGTAACCGTATGGTACAAGATTAATAAAGGGGGCAAGAATGTTAGTCCTAGAATTCAAGACCTACGGCAAGAAACAGCAGTTTACAGGCATTGATGAAGCAATTCGCACGTCTCAATTTGTCCGCAATAGCTGTATCCGTCTGTGGCTTGATGTGAAAGGAACGGGCAAGTTTGACCTGAATAAATACTGTGCAGTTTTAGCTAAGAATTTTGA
>JAYVUU010000031.1:0-14685 GCA_043787635.1 Synechococcales cyanobacterium
TTATACTGAAAGCATCAATTAAGCTTGTGAGGTTGGATGACTTCTGTGCCCTCACATACTAAACAGTTCCTGATTTTAGCCGATCGGTATCAGCTTCTAGAACGTCTGAATCCATCGCGGTTGGAAGCTTCTCGTGAAACCTGGTTGGCGATCGATTTGTTATGGAATCGTAAGCCTGTTGTGGTCAAACTTGCACCCTTTCGATCGGAACTGAACTGGGCTGACTTTAAATTATTTGAACGAGAAGCGACAATATTACAAGTACTCGATTATCCAAGAATTCCAAAACATTTGGATTTTTTAGAACTTGATATGGATGAATATCAAGGTTCGGTTTTAGTACAGGAATACATTGAAGCGCGATCGTTTCAGACTCAAGTTGAAGCGGGAATGAGTTTTACGACTGAAATGGTCAAAGATATTGCGATTCAGCTTTTAGAAATTCTGAACTATTTACACCAGCTCAATCCACCTGTAATTCATAGAGATATTAAACCCAGTAATTTATTGCTAAGCGATCGATCGGGTCATTCGATCGGCAAGGTTTATCTCGTGGATTTTGGTGCAGTCCAGACTATTGCTTCTACCGAATATGACACCTTCACCGTCGTTGGGACTTATGGCTATATGCCCTTTGAGCAGTTTGGTGGGCAATGTGTTTGTGCCTCAGACTTGTATAGTTTGGGTGCGACACTGATTTATTTGCTGACGGGTCAGCATCCAGCAGATTTACCACAGGTGAATGGACAAATCGAATTCAGAACAGTAGTAAATCTCGACTGGGAATTTTGTCAATGGTTGCAGAAAACGATCGCACCTGCTGTCAGTCAACGATTTAGCACAGCTCAAGAAGCATTGGATAAACTTCGGGCGATTGATCTAAGCGTAAATACATCCAACCTATCAAAGAATACGGAATATGAGGACATCAGCCTAGAGCGCACGGCTGATAGATTCATTCTCAAAGTAATCGGCTATAAATTTGATGAAACCTTGAGTTCTCTAGGAACAATTATTGTGTGTTCATATCTCATGGTAATTGTAGTCTTGAATGTTCTCTTCAGTGGCATTTACACTGTTTGGTTCTTTGGATGCCCTGTACTAATGGTGATATTAACCGCCGCAAGATATTTTCAGTCTAAGAGAAATTTTGTCGGGACACTGACTATAGACCGAGAGGGTATAAGGTTTAAATTCAATGTCTTTAATTTTTTGCGTCTTGGACTTATTGACATCATCGATACAAATAAAATTATTAAAATTGAACAAGTTTTAGATAAAACGTCTGCTAAAACATTACTCATTTTATGGAATGGAGTCACACCACATTCCATAATGCTTACAGAACTAAATGCAATATGGGTGGGAGAAAGATTAAGTGAATGGCTCAAAATTCCATTTGAACAACGTAAAGTCATCCGCATAGAACCAAAGAAATAATCTAGAAAACTAATTATGAAAATCCCGATCGACCTCATTCAAAATGTATTACCCGATCGCTACCAACTTGAAAAAGAACTTACAGCAAAACCCGATCGGCAAACTTGGCTAGCTCAAGACAAACAGGGAAATAACTCTGTAGTTCTGAAGATTCTTTGGTTTTCGGGTCCATCTATTTGGCAAGATTTGACATACTTTGAGCGCGAAGCCCAGCTTCTTCAGCAAATTTCTCATCCTGCAATTCCCAAATTTATCGATTACTTTGACTTACAAATAGAAAATCATCACGGATTTGTCCTAGTTCAACAATACATTCCAGCCCGATCGCTCAGTCAACATCGAGACCAAGGTCGAACCTTTAGCGAAGTTGATATTAAACAGATTATTGAACAAGTTTTAGAAATCTTGATCTATCTCCATCAACAAGACCCACCGATCGTCCATCGAGATATCAAGCCCAGTAATCTATTGCTCGGTGACAGGTCGGCCCATGGTGTCGGTCAGATTTATCTCGTTGACTTTGGAGTGGCTAAGACGTTGACTGAATCGGTCGGTAAAACGCTTACGGTAGTTGGGTCTTATGGCTATGCGCCGCTTGAACAATTTGGTGGACGATCGGTCCCTGCTTCTGATATTTATAGTTTGGGTGCAACGATCGTATATCTACTGACAGGTCGTCACCCTGCTGAATTGCCGCAAGTGGATTTAGCTATTCAATTTGAGACCGCGACAACTATAAGTTCAGATCTAAAGAATTGGATTAAGACTGCGACACAGCCTTTTCTCGATCGACGTTTTTTAAATGCAGAAGCTGCGTTAAAAGATTTGAATCATCCAGTTGCTTTTAACTTATCCAGTTCCAAGCCGTATGGAACAAAGATTACTTGTTGTAAATTCGATACGTTTTTGCAGATTAAACGACCATTGAATGATCAAACTTGCGTAACTATCATTGCAAGAAATACAGTTAATCGCATTCCTATGTGGATTTATGCAATATTTCTTGCTCTTTTTATTAATTTAATTACCTTCATTTCTTTCATCTTATTAGACCTGAAAAAAACCAACCCCGATCAATTGTTTTGGACTTTGGCAGGATTAGGCTTCATGCTGCCAGCTGTGTTATTCACTTATTACATCAGACAATCACAATTATATAGAATCTATTCCGTAGTACCTTGGCTTACCCACCAAGAATACCAGATTAGTAAAGATGAAATCCAGTTTAAGTGTCACTTGTTATTCAACAGAATGCCACAAGTTCAGTCTATTCGTCGATCGGCTCTAAAGCAAATCGATCGAATTCAAATGCATAAGACAGGGCGCGAGTCTCAAGATGAAAACGGACCTTACATTCTATGGACGGATGTTCCAACCAAGATTGAGCTTCGATCGGACATAACGTTCACAATAGATAATCTAGAGGAACCTGAAGCTGATTGGCTCTGTGCGGAACTATCAGATTATCTAGGGATTCCAGTTGTCACCCATACAATTGGTCAGTAAAGCGATCGTCGTGGGCAAATCAGGTGATGTTTGTTGTCACTTATGGCTGTGTTGAAAGTTGACCTGCTTTGATATGTAAGATTTGGGCTGAATTTAGCCACTGGGTATTAAAACTACCCAGATGAGTGGTGGTGATTAGGGTTTGGAAACGATTTTGAATGGCCTCAAGAAGTTGGTTTTGCCGATGAAGATCGAGTTCAGCCAACACATCGTCAAGTAATAAAATTGGCGGTTCACCAATTACATCCTCAATCAGTTTAAGTTCAGCAAGTTTGAGGGCTAATACTAAGGTTCGCTGTTGACCTTGGGATCCATACTGTCGGGCGATCGTATCATTAACCGTGAATTCAATATCATCGCGATGGGGACCGACTAGAGTAGTCCCTTGGTATAGTTCTAGGGTTCTTCTCTCTTTGATTTTATCTAGAAACTGAGCTTGAATGGCTTCGGGTGTGTTTTGATCTAAATCATTTAAATGGGTATCTATTGAAATATTAGGCTTGTAATTAATTTGTAATTGTTCAGATTTACCGCTGATGGCTTGGTGCCAATGTTGGGCAAAGGGTAGAAGCCGCTGAATCACCCGATCGCGCCTCCGAATCACCCGTGACCCGGCGATCGCCAGTTGAGCATCCCATAGAGCTAGGTCGTCTAGTTCAAGACTATCACTAGGGCTATTTTGAACCCTTGCTTTCCCCACCTTTTGGGTTTTTAGTAGTGCATTTCGTTGTCGTAGAATGTGGTTATATTGTTGAAGGATGTGGGCATAAATGGGTTCAAGTTGAATCAGTAATCCATCAATCCAACTGCGCCGACAATCTGGACCACCGCGCACTAAGTCTAAATCTAAACTAGAGAACTGTACCATATTCAATTTTCCGAGAAAATCCAATTGGCGGCGTTGGGTTAACCCATTCAATGCGACGGTCCGACGACCATTCGCCCGTAATGTAATCGAGAGTTGCAGGTTACTGTCGAGCCGATCGAGATCTCCGACGATTTGGGCGCTGGTTTCGCTGGATTGAATCAGTTCCCGATCGCGGCTAGTGCGATGAGATTTTAATGCAGACAGTATTTCAACGGCTTCAATTAGATTTGATTTACCTTGAGCATTGTCACCCAGGATGATTGTTTTAGCCGCCGTGAAATGGACGGGCTGCTCGGTATAGTTGCGGAAATGACGAAGATTAAGCGATTTGAGATACATGGTCGGGAAATTTGTTACCGAAGAAAGGGTAACACGATCGCTTTATTGGCTGGATGAGGCAACGACTCTAGACTCTTCTGCAATTTGCAATTTCCCCTTACCAGAACGCTTTACCTGGATTAACTCGTCGTCTGCTTTGTTGATCCAATACTCGATCGGGTCTTTCTCCTCGCGAGGCATCACAATGACTCCCCCCATACTGACACTGATTTTTACCGCACCGCTAGACGTAATCACAGGGTCTTGAATGATCGCGTTTTGAGTTCTTTGCAGAATCATATCGGCTTGCTCTCGATCGACTCCCGGTAATATCACCATAAATTCATCCCCACCCCATCGCCCCACAACATCAGAGGAACGCAGTGATGAGAGTATTAATTGTGAACAGCCTTGGAGAACTTCATCCCCGACGAGGTGTCCGTAGGTGTCGTTAATTTGCTTAAAGTTATCAAAATCAACCATGATGATTGCCAAAGACGAATTCTTTCGCACTGCATACTCCCACTCGCGATGGAGTAGGGTGTCTATGCCCAAACGATTCCAAAGTCTAGTCAGACTATCGATCATTACTGTTCTTTCAAGTTCGCTAAGTTCTTGAATGAGTGATAGTTGGACCTGAGATAAGGCAACCGCCAAAAGCTCAGATTCCACCATCTTAGCGAGATCATGTAGGATTTCTAGGTCTTCAGAGGATAGATTTCTGGGGATGTGGTCGATCGCACACAAGGTCCCGATACGAACATCTTTTGATAGGGACAAAGGATACCCAGCATAGAATCGAATGAATGGCTCGTGGGTTACTAGTGGATTATCTGCAAAACGCTCATCTTGGGTCGCGTCAGGAATCAATAGCAGTTCATCGCTAAGAATAGTGTGAGCACAGAACGCTATATCGCGAGGGGTCTCAGAAGCGTTCAGTCCTTGAATAGATTTAAACCATTGACGGGACTCGTCTATCAAAGATACGGCTGCAATGGGGACGTTGAGGGAGCGTGACACGATCCGAGTAATGCGCTCAAACCTATCTTCCAATGGGGTATCTAGAATGTTTAGCTGTTTTAGGGCCGCTAGACGCTCCTTTTCATTTTTAGGTAATTCAGCTTTCATGAGCAGGACCTCTTCTAGAAAATCTAATGACCAAAGAAACTCTTAAACATGGAGGACTTCAGTTCATTTGTTACTGTGACGGATAAATCCTGTAAGAATTGAATATCGTCAAATGATAATGCTCTGGGTTTTGTGTCATACACGCAGAGAGTTCCTACCCTGATATTATCAACCATTTTTAACGGGTGACCTGCATAAAATCTAATATTAGGGGGATGGGTGACCAGTGGGTTGTCGGCAAACCTGGGATCTGCGTGAGTGTCGGGAATGATAAGTGTATGGTCTTCTAGGATGGTGTGGGCACAGAAGGCAATGCTGCGGGGGGTTTCTGTGATGTCTAACCCTCGAACTGATTTGAACCATTGTCGATCGTGGTCAACGAATGAAACGGCTGCGGCTGGAACCTCTAGAACTCGGCAAAGAATACGGATAATTCGATCGTATGCCTCCTCTTTTGGGGTATCCAGAATTTTTAGATTCTGTAAATGCGCTAGGCGTTGTTGTTCGTTGGAGGGGATTGCAGCTTCTTGCATTTGAATACGTTGTTTTTAATCTAGTTTTGCGGTGTTAAAGGCTGAGGAGTGGGGGTTAAATAATTTTTATGATTTGTTTGCTTTTTCGTTGGGCTTGGGGCACGGCGAGCCATGCCCCTACGGGATTTGCGGTCTGGATATGTGGGGAGATGGTCTGCTGTGTTCTGAGTCTGATGAGATAGTTTTAGGTGTTTAACGGTTGAGGTGAAAGTGTCTGTCCTGTTGAGTTTTTGTTCTTACAGACTATCATAATCTTGTTTGTTGATAGGACTTGTTAGATATGTGATGGATTAATAAGGAAAACCTTTTTCATCTTCCACACTACAAAACAAATTGCTAATCCAATACAGAAATAAAAGGTTTGATTCATTTTACGATCGGCTTCTGCATTACAATCGGTTGGTCGGATGGTTGTTACCTCTCGATTGTACTTTCTTAGGGGAGCGATCGTCTACAATGATGTTGTCGATGATTAGGGTTAATGTATGAATGAGATTATCTTTTTAGTTACTTTTAATTGGTGATACAGGGTGGATGATGCCAGATGAGGAGATTGATTTGTCGGATATTCCTGAGACGACAGCTGAGCAGATGACCCGATCGACCTTTCGGATTGGACGAATACCTGTAGAACGGAAACAGGAATCGGTGCAGCTTATGATTGATAGCTTTATATTGGATTATTTTAGAGCGAAGGCGGGCGATCGGGATTATCGATCGTTGGTTAATGCTGCATTAACGGAATATATGATGAGCCATCCTTTGGGAAAGTAGAAACTTTTCGTCTCTTCCATTCTCAGTGCCTCACTTTCCACACCACAAAACAAATCGCTAATTCAATACAGAAGTAAAAGATTTGATTCATTTTACGATCGTGTTCTAGATTACGATCGATCGCTTGAATGAGTTCTAGCCGATCGTGGGTGGGTAGATTGATCACTTGGGTTTTCAGTTCGGTGGAGAGCATAATTATTAACTATTAGTTAATAATTTATTTCTAGCGTAGAGTGGGAACCCAAGATGCTTTTACTAAATGACGATCGACAGTAATTAATGTAATATTGTAATGTAGCGTTGTCGCGGTAATGAAACGATCGGCTGGATATTGATGTGGGAGTTGTATCTGACGGCTGAGAATAGCAATTTCATGGTTGAGTGTTGCTTGTTGAACTTTCAGGAGTAATTTCATTTCAAAACTTCCCAGTCGCTTTCTGGAACGATCGGTTCAACAATATCTCCTATGATTTGACCTGTATGACGCATGACTCCAAAAGTCGATCGTTTTGGTGAATGGGTGGTCAGGTAGGCGGCGATCGCTTGCTTGATTAAGTCTGTGGGTTCACAGGCAAGTTCTGTTGCAAGTTGATTAAGACTAAGCTGCTGTTCGGTATCGATTTGTAGTGTGATAGTTGCTTGTGTCATATTTTTGTTGAATATGATTTTGAAGGACTGGACCGTATCATTATTATAGTCGCTTGAGCCACCAAAGGACGAGGTAGAGAGCAATGCCAAAAGCGCACCAGAAAAAGAAGGGTTGAATATTGAGACGTTTTTGGAGTCGCGTTAATGGAGAAAGGATGAAACGGGGAATTAAAAGAAGGTAGCCGCCTAAGAAATTAAGCCATAACATTGCTTCTTCATCAGCGATAAGTTGTTCAGCCCAGTTATCACCCATACTCGCTATTAGCTGTTTAGTCAGTTCAGGGAATGGGGCTGCTGCTGGGGGAAGGTCCATATCTTTCCAAATTCGGTATGCTTCATGTCTGCAAATCATCGAGTAGTGTGAACCGCCGCGTTTTTGATAGATAAATGACAGATGCCAAAGTGAAATTATCGTGCTCTTTTTAGCACCAATCTCGCGTCCGATTTCAATTGATTGTTGATATAAATTGATCGCTTTTTTATATCGACCAAGAGAGTAGCATATATTACCCCAATTGCTTAAGGAAGTTGCTTCGCCCTTGCGATCGCCAATTTCGCGTGCAATAGCATGATGTTGCTGTTGAAAGTCGATCGCACGTTGGTATTGACCAAGAGAGTAATACGCATTACCC
Source organism: Synechococcales cyanobacterium (assembly GCA_043787635.1). Lineage (GTDB taxonomy): Bacteria > Cyanobacteriota > Cyanobacteriia > Leptolyngbyales > Leptolyngbyaceae > JAAFJU01. Next base: position 7,848 of record JAYVUU010000031.1, read on the forward strand.
AGATTTCCTGAGGAGGATGCTTCGCCCTTGCGATCGCCAATTTCGCGTGCAATTTCAATTGATTGTTGATAAAAGTCGATCGCGCGTTGGTATTGACCGAGAGAGTTACATACAGTACCCATATTTCCTAACAAAGCTGTCTCACCTCTGCGATCGCCAATTTCGCGTGCAATCTTATTACATTGTTGATGAACCTCGATCGCTTGTTGGCATTGACCGAGAGACCGATACATCACGCCTAAATTGCTTAAGAAAACTGATTCACCATGCCGATCGTTCTGTTTTTGGGCTTCCCTAAAACTCAATTCTAAAAGCGGTATGATTTCTGAAGAATTCTCTCGTTCTGAGGCATAGCTCAGCATAAGATTTGGCATCGCGAGCGTTACTGAGTCGATCGATCGACTTTCAGCAGTAGTCACCACAGCTTTCAAGTTTTGCCACTCCTGTTTGAACCAAGCCACTCCCCTTGGAATAGATTCACTGTTATTGAGTAATGAACTAGATGATTTCGTTAATTCAAAATACCAATTTATGGCGCTTTCCTCCAACGCCAACCAATCCTCTTCCTTCTTCCATTGCTCCCGTCCCAACAGCCTCACCAAATCATGAAACTGATATCGTCCCTCCCCCTTTGCCTCCAACAATTGCTCATCCGCCAACTTATCCAAGCTTTCTTGAACCTTTTTCAAATCCGTCACAAACTCTGCCACCTGTAATCCAAAATCCACCCCCGGAATCACCGCCACCTTTTTAAAAACTAACCGTTGTTCCACCGCCAAGTATTTCCAACTCAACTTCAAACTCGATCGCACATCTAAATACTCATCCGTCCGTAAAATTTCATGCTGCTCCCCAAACGCCGTCAATCGATCGCGTTCCTCTTTCAATTGTTCAATCACATCCACCAACGTCATCTGCGATCGTCTCCGCAACAGCGCCCCTACAATCTTGATCGCCAAAGGCAAATAACCGCAATACTCAACAACTTTCGCCGCCAACTCCAAATCTGCCGCCCCAAACGATCGCTCACTCATCACCGACAACAACGTCCGCGCATCATCCAACTTCATCACCTCCAGCCGTAACCGCGCCACATTGTCCAACGACAACTCTTGCCGACTCGTCACAACCACCGCACAAGCCCCATCACTCCCCGGCAACAAATGCCTAATCTGTGTCGCATCTCGTGCATTATCAAATATCACGATCGCCCGCAACTCCGACAACAACGATCGCCACCACTTCGATCGAGACTCCAAATCCATTTGAACGACCAACTTGTCATCCATCCCCAATTCCAGCAACAGCGAACCTAAAACCAAAAACGGATCCTGGCAAGTGATCTTATCGGCACCTTGCAAATTCACATACAGTTGAGCATCTGGATACTGCCCCTTCAACTGATGCGCCACCCGAATCGCCAACGCCGACTTTCCAACCCCGCCCATCCCCGACACTGCCGAAATTGCGATCGTCGCCCCATTCCCCCGCTTCAAAACACGCTCAATTTTATCAATCTCGTCCGATCGGCCCACAAAATTTGTAATATCACGGGGCAACTGTCTCAGCGCCTTGAACCGTTCTTGCTTAATCTGTTGAACCAGATAATTAATCGTCCCGTAATTCACCCCAACATTAACCGCATTGTTGCCCGAACTATTGATAGTGCTTCCATCAAACTCTGACATGTTAAAAACTCCAACAACGATCGAGACTAACTAAGAATCCAAGCGCACAAATCTTTGAACCTGTTTCAACAAATTTTCGCTATGAACCGGGGAATTGACTCCCCGACAACCCTAATTCTTCACGCCATAATTAATCGTTCCAGAATTTTCAACTACATTCACAGCATTCGCGCCGCTGGAATTAATAATCTTATTCACCGTAGCTTCCGGGTCAGGCTCCGCCTTTTGAATATCCCGCACGATCGCCTCAAGCTCCGATCGAAAATCCTCATTCCTCAGCTCATCTTCCAAATAGACCGCCAAAGTGTTCACCGATTTTTTCTCACCCTTCGTCTCAACAAAAGTCGCCACAGCCCTCTCCGCCCGCTTATCTCCCTTAAACCGAGCCACAATAGAATCCCACAACCGTTCCACCAGCTTCTCTGCCGACTTCCCCGCCGCACCCTCCGTAAACTTTTGCGCAGCCAAACCCACAATAACCGCCGCCGTAATCGGATCTGACATAAATATCCACTCGCAATAATGATGGAACCATAGTTCCCTGTTTACTGCCAAATAATCACATTCCACCAAAGATTAACCCTAAGCACCTTCCACCAGTTGACGATAAGTTGTGGCATTCATTACCGCATCAAAATCTGCAACATCTAAAACTTCAACCTTCAACAACCAGCCTTCGACATACGGATCATTCATCAGATCTTCAGGAGCATCAACCATCGCCCCATTAATTTCTAAAATCTTTCCCGTCACTGGAGATTTCAAATCTTCCACAGCCTTCACCGATTCAATAGTCCCAAACTTATCGCCTTTAACAACCTCCGTGCCGACCTCCGGCAATTCTAGAAAAACAATATCGCCCAATTGATCGATCGCAAATGCCGTAATGCCTACGATCGCAGTATTTCCCTCTAACCCTACATACTCATGAGTATCGGTGTATCGTAAAGTATCAGGATAATCAAACGCCATAACCAAGCCCCACAAAACAATTCAGATACTAGTCTATCCCAATCATGAAAATTCTCTTACTCGCCCTAGTAAAAGGCTATCGACTCTTCATCTCACCCCTCACCCCGCCGTCCTGCCGCTTTGTGCCCACCTGTTCTCAATATGCCTTAGATGCGATCGATATTCATGGTCCACTTAAAGGCTCATGGCTCACCACAAAACGCATTTGCCGTTGTCATCCATTCTGCGAAGGCGGTTACGATCCCGTGCCTAAGTTGCTGGAATAATTGTAATTGCTGAATACGATTAAGATTCATGCCACGATCGGGCTAACTCCCTAATCTTTTCTAATTCACCCTCCGCCATTTTATCGAGATTTTTTAGAATAAAACTAATCCGACCTTGAGTTGTTAGCTTCTCGCGGTGACGATCGAGGAAATCCCAATAAAAATAATTAAACGGACAGGCGTTTTCACCAATCCGCGATTTGAAATCATACTGACAACCTTTGCAGTAATCACTCATTTTATTAACGTAATTTGCAGAAGACGCATAGGGTTTTGAGGCGAGCAATCCACCATCGGCATACTGCCCCATCCCAATTACATTTGTTTGCATCACCCAATCGTAGGCATCAATGTAAGCTGAATGAAACCAATTCTCAATTTCTTGGGGATTATAGCCTGCAATTAAAGCAAAATTGTTCAAAATCATTAAACGCTGAATGTGGTGATTGTAGCTGGTGCGCTCAACTTGACTGAGGCATTGCTTTAAACAATTCATCGTCGCCTTGCTTGAATCCCAAAAGAAATCTGGTAAAGGTTTTTGATGATCAAACCAATTCGATTCGGCGTAGGGAATTTCACGATCGTCACTTGTAAATGCATAAATCCCCCGCATATATTCCCGCCACCCAATCACCTGCCGAATGAATCCTTCTACACTATTAATTTCTAAATCGTCGCGAGAATTGTATTCAGATTCAACTCGCTTTACAACTTCGATCGGAGTCAATAATCCCAAATTCAAATAGGGCGATAACATTGAATGCCATAGCGTATCCTGCCCTGTAACCATCGCATCTTCGTAGGGACCAAAGGTAGAAAGTCGGGTTTCGATGAACGTGTCTAAGACTTCTAGAGCTTGCGATCGATTGACAGCCCAACCGAATTCTTCAGCGCTTCCATGGGTTTTAATTTGATTTGACTGCGATAGAGTTTCTACCTTTTTGAGTACGGTTTGAACAATTTTGTCAGGTGTAAACCATTTGGCGATCGGGGGTTTGAATGTCGGATCATTTTTCTTGGGAGGCTTACGGTTTTCCTTATCAAAATTCCATGCGCCGCCGACAGGTTTACCTTTCTCATCCATCAGCAGATCAAAGCGTTTGCGACTTTCTCGATAAAAATCTTCCATTAACAATCGTTTTCGAGATCCAGCCCAAGTTTTAAACTCATCTTCAGTCCACATGAATTGATTATTGGGGACTAGAACAATCTCACAGGAAAGCTCAAGATCCGCAATCAAGGTTGCAAAGGGCTTATCGACCGGAGCCATCACCCGTAATTCTGTAATTCCCGCAGTTTTAACCCAGTCTCGCAAGCCTTCAGAAAACCGATCGCACTCACAATAGGTCACATCAAACCCACGTTCCTTCAACGTCTCAGCAAAGTGACGCATAGCCGACCAGACTAATACTAATTTTTGTTTGTGGTAAGGCCGGACGCGAATATGATCGATTGACTCAATCAGAATAACGGGCGTAGACTTTTCAATAGTCTGTAGTGCAGCTTGATCTAACCAAAGCTGATCGCCCAATACCCAAACGCCTACTGTCATTCAGCTTCTTCCTGTTGTGGTTTAGTTAAAATCAATTGAATTGCTAACCCGGTTAATCCGACAGCCGCCAGCGCAAAAATTCCAGTTCCCAGAGAACTCATTCCCACCACCAAAGTTCTAACCGCAGTGGACATCCGAATAACGATCATGTTTGGCGAATCAATCGGGGTACTGGCAAAACTAATGGCGATCGAATTGGTCAATTTCCACAGTAAAGACCCAATAAACCCAGCCACGATCGCCCCTAATATACAGCGCAGAGGAGTCGGCGGTTGACGCGTTGGAGCATCATCAATGGTTTCTTTTGGCGGTGGGTTCGGCATAGGTGAGAAATGACTTCAAAATCACTCTCCATCCTAACACCCGCTAAAAGCTAATCGAAAAATCGCACTCTGGACCGATCGTCCTAGAAAAATTCACATTGGGGATCGATGAGGGTCCAGTTTGGTGGGAGAATGAAAACCCTTGCCTAACCGCAAGACGCTCCATTATTAAATATCGCACATCGTAAAATTATGGCCACCATGCAGTTTTACCCCGGCGTTGACGAACCAGTCGTGCCGACCATTAAGCTCACCCGCAGTAAAGACGGAGCGAAGGGCACCGCGTCATTTGTGTTTGAAAACCCTAAAGCTCTGACGGGCGACAATGTTGACGGCATTAGTGGGCTGTACATGGTGGATGAAGAAGGCGAAATGTCTACTAAGGACGTGAATGCACGGTTCGTCAATGGTCAACCGTTTGCGTTAGAGGTGCTTTATATCATTCGATCGCCCGAAGGTTGGGATCGATTCATTCGGTTTATGGATCGCTATTCTGAGAAAAACGGCCTAGGTCTGACCAAAAAAGAAGACTCATAATCCATTGTGACTCAGCCTCATCCCGATCGTACTCTTCCTGTCATCACCTGCGCTGTCATTACCGTGAGTGATACTCGGACTAAGGAAACCGATCGTAGTGGCGAACTCATTCAACAGCTTTTATTAGAATCTGGTCATCGGGTTGGATTCTATAAAGTGTTGAAAGATGAGCCAGATGATTTACGGACCGCGATCGCCTTTCTTCAGCAACGATCGGATATTGAAGTGCTGTTGTTCAATGGCGGAACCGGAATTTCGCCTCGTGATACCACTTATGACGCAATAGTATCGCTGCTGGACAAAACCTTACCGGGATTTGGTGAACTGTTTCGGATGTTGAGCTATGCCGAAATTGGTTCACGGGCGATCGCATCACGGGCAGTTTCAGGGACGATCGGCAACCAAATTTTATTTTCAATGCCGGGTTCATCGGGAGCCGTAAAATTGGCCATGGAAAAGCTGATTTTGCCGGAAATGGCGCATTTAATTGGACAACTGAGAGGATAGGGGATGATGTCGGTAACAGTTCGAGTTCCCGCAACGACTGCAAACATTGGGCCGGGATTTGATTGTTTGGGTGCGGCGTTGACGTTGTACAACCAATTTACATTTTCAGAATTACCTGTTGAATCGAGTCATACATTAGAAATTACAGTCAGAGGAGTTGATCATCATCGGGTCAGCCGTAGTGCCGAAAACATGGTGGTCAAGGCCATGGCAACCCTTTATAAAAAGCTTAATCAACCGATTCCAAAGCTCAAGCTCGACATTGAAATGAACGTTCCCCTAGCGCGGGGATTGGGCAGCTCGGCGACAGCGATCGTCGGCGGATTGGTCGGCGCAAATGAGTTGGCAGGTCAACCGTTTTCAATCCAACAAATTGCGGACCTAGCGACCGAAATTGAAGGTCATCCTGATAATGTCGTTCCTGCACTGCTGGGAGGCTGTCGGTTGTCGGCCAGTGGTATCGATCGCGATTGGGAAGTGAGTCAATTAAGTTGGCACGAGTCGATTGTCCCGATCGTTGCCATTCCCGCCTTTGAACTTTCCACCGCCGCCGCCCGCCAAGTCTTACCCGCCACCTACAGCCGGTCGGACGTGGTGTTTAATATGGCTCATTTAGGACTGTTGATGCAGGGATTATCGACGGGGAACCCAGACTGGCTCAAGGCTGCCTTACAGGACAAGATACATCAGCCTTACCGCAAAGCATTAATTCCTAATTTTGACTCAGTAGAAGCAGCGGCGATCGCAGCAGGTGCCCATGGCGTTGTGATTAGTGGCGCGGGTCCAACGATATTGGCATTAAGCGATCATCTTTCAGCCCAGAATGTCGCTCAGGCTATGAAACAAGCCTGGGAGCCTGTAGGTATCGAAACCTTGGCGATCGTTCTACAATTGGATACTAATGGCGTAAAAATTAGTTCTTAGAGGATGTTTGAGAAGTTTAGGTTGTGTGAGTTGAGACCCGATCCCCCTAAATCCCCCTTAAAAAGGGGG
>JAYVUU010000032.1:0-24206 GCA_043787635.1 Synechococcales cyanobacterium
CAGTTCGAGCTAGCGCCAGCGCCCGCCTGACCCACACCGTTATCCCACGTCGACGGTCACCCGCAGGAAGGTGGCCGCAAGCAGGGCCGTATTCGCCCCCAGCGTTGAAGGCGAAACTACGACCCTTTACGTTGCCCACTTAATCAAACCGTTTACGAAAGTGACACGTATAGCCTTTGGGTTGCCCATGGGCGGTGACTTGGAATATGCCGATGAGGTGACATTGGCGCGGGCGCTTGAAGGTCGTCGAGAGTTGGAGTAGAACGGTAATCAAAAAACAACGATCGTTCAGAGTTTAAGCTTGGCGATCGTTGTTTGATTGTCAAAATTCTGAAATCTACTTTAGCTTTGCCTTGATAAATGCCAAAATCTGAGCCTGTTGCTTCTTCAGTCCATCCACTTCAGCCTGAAGCTTCGTCACCTTGGCCGTCAACTCCGCCAGATCTCCACCGTCACTTGCGACCGGAGCCGAAGGTTTTGGAGCGGCTACAACAGGGCGACGCTTGGCCTTGGCCATAGACAGCTTGATTGCTTCGATGAGTTGCTTTTGGTCAAACGGCTTTTGAACGAATTCAAAGTACTCAAACGGCTCTTTGATTTTCTCCGTCACTTCTTCCTTGCGTCCCGACATCAGCACCAACGGAATGGACTGAAGGTCAGCTTGGGCCTGAATCTGTTGAAATACTTCCCAGCCGCTCAGCCGTGGCAGCAGAAAATCTAACATGATCAGTGTCGGGCGTTCCTGGCGAACCAAGTTGATTCCCTGTACACCATCCTTCGCTTCGAGGACTTCAAAGTTACCCTTCGGCAGCATGTCACGGACCATATTTCGGATGACCGCGCTGTCGTCGATTACTAAGACTTTATGACTTGCCACAATTCAATTCCCCTTGCGAATGACTGCACTCGATACATTAGATTTAATACGGCTTACGCTGAATATCAGCAGAGTTTTGAGGACTCCTGTTCCCGACCTACTCACGTAATTTGAGTATTATAGGAGGGTGCTTAGCTATTGTGCCCTAATATTCCCAGTTCACACCTTACCTGTACTCCCAATGTCTACGAGCCAACGATCGGAACTCCTAGCGATGCCGGACTGGTTGAGAGGTCCGACGATCGGCAAGGTCAGCGAAATCTCGGAAGTCCAACGCATTATTAAGCAACGTAACATCCACACAATTTTCGAGGAGGGTCGCTGCCCGAACCGTGGGGAGTGTTACAGCCAACGCACTGCGACCTTTTTGCTGATGGGTCCGACCTGTACCAGAAGCTGCGGGTTTTGCCAGGTTGATAAGGGTCATGCGCCGATGCCGCTGGATCCTGATGAGCCAAAGAAGGTGGCGGAGTCGGTGGCGTTGTTGGGGCTGAGGTATGTGGTGCTAACTTCGGTGACGCGGGACGATATTGATGATGGGGGGGCGAGTTGGTTTGCGAATACGATGCACGAAATCCGATCGGTCAATCCATTGACGTTAATTGAAGTGCTAACGCCTGACTTTTGGGGTGGTCGGTTTGATGGTTTAGATCCGCATGTATTGCAAACTGATCGAATTCAAACCGTGGTGAATGCAAGTCCGGTTTGCTACAACCACAACATTGAAACCGTGGAGCGATTACAAGGAGTAGTGCGGCGCGGTGCAAAGTATGACAGGTCTCTCCAAGTTCTTGCTCAGGTCAAACACATGGATAGGACGATCGCGACTAAATCGGGGATTATGCTAGGTCATGGTGAGTCGTTGGATGAAGTGGTTCAGACCTTGCGAGATTTGAGGAGTGTGGATTGCGATCGGGTAACGATCGGGCAGTACATGCGGCCATCTCTCGATCATCTTCCAGTTCGGACGTATTGGACCCCAGAGGAGTTTGATAACTTGGGAAAAATTGCGACGGATCTTGGGTTTAAACAAGTCCGATCGGGTCCATTGGTGCGAAGTTCGTACCATGCGGGTGAGGCTTAGGTTTTGCTAAGACGATTGGGGTAGAGGGGGGAATTTTTTTTGTAAATGCCGACCTTCTCTGCTCATCAAGTCAAGGCTAGTCTAAACTAGACTATCAAACCCGCTACCGACTTTTTGAAACGCCTCACCCGATCGTCCTAGTCCCCGCAGAGCTTATGCTGAAATCTCTAAAAATTGAAAACTTTCGTGGATTTGAAACATTAGAGCTAAAGCAATTTGGTCGGGTCAATCTATTAGTCGGCGAGAATAACTGTGGAAAAACGTCAGTTCTGGAAGCCATTCAACTGCTCTGTTCACGAGGAAATCTTGAGCCTTTATCACAATTAATGGTCGGTCGTGGTGAGACATTTATCAGTGACGAACGTAAGGTTTCCCCATCATCGCCAAGAGAGATGTTGGATGTATGTCATCTTTTTTATGGGCACGATCTAACACTGGGCAACAACTTTAAAATCTCTTCTGACAACGATCGAGTTGAGTGTTTTATTGATATTCATGGAACACAGCAGGCTAGTTTTTATTTAAACGACGATAACTTCCCAGTTCCATTAGAGAGCTGCGCAATGAATTTAACTTGGATTTCTTCTCAAGAGAAAGAGGGAATTAGTCTTTTGCTTTCTCCTGAGGGAGGAGTGGACTCAGAGTATTTACGTCGTAATCGAAGAGAACTCAAAAAAAATGCAATAAAGACTCAATTTGTGACATCGTCTTCATTAACTTCGGATGAAATGATTGAATTATTTGATCAAATAGTCCTCAAACCTGAAGAAGAAATCATTACAAAAGCATTACAGACGATTGACCCCAAAATTGAACGGATTGCCTCTGTTGGTATGTCTAGAGCTAGATATTCTGGACGGTCGGGGTTCAAGATTCGGCGATTGGGAGATTCTCAACCTGTACCGATCGGGAGTATGGGCGATGGGATTTGGCGAATGCTTGGACTTTCGCTAGCTGCCGCTTGTAATAAAGACGGTATTCTGTTAGTTGATGAAATTGATACGGGTCTTCATTACAGTGCGATGTCGAAAATGTGGAAGATGATTTGGGAGACGGCTAAACAATCAAATGTTCAGGTTTTTGCGACAACCCATAGTCGAGATTGTTGGGAGAGTTTGGCAGAGATTGCAGTGATGGATGATGCGGAAACGGAAGGGATTACGATTCATCGAATTGAAAAGGGGCGCGATCGGACTACATTATTTGATGCTTCAATGATTTCGGTTGCAGCAGAAAGAGAGATTGAGGTTCGCTAATTATGCCTAAAGCTATTCACCAAAAACTTCTTTTAGTAGAGGGTGCTGACGAACTAAGAACAATCCCGGAACTGATCGAAAAAAATGGAGTGTTATGGGAATCTTCAAAAGGTGTCCCAATTGTTCAAATCAAAGATTGCAAGGGATATGACAACCTTTCAGATCCGATCGGTATCAAAGCAGAACTGTCTGCGGCTAATCGAACGGCCTTAGGAATTATTCTGGATGCGGACGAAGATCCGGAAAACCGTTGGCGCAGTATCAGAAACGCTTGTCGTCAGAGTATTCCTGACTTACCAGACGAGTTGCCAGAAACGGGACTGATTCACCAAGCCTATAGTAGTTCAGGTAATCGAATTCAATTTGGGATTTGGATGATGCCAGATAATCAACAGCGGGGCATGTTGGAGACATTTTTGGCTTATCTTGTTCGCGATGAACAGGATGAACTTTGGCAATATGCTCAAGAGACTGCCAAAATTGCTAAAACCCATGGCGCATCTTGGAAAGCGGTGCATCGAGACAAAGCTAATATTCATACCTGGCTGGCTTGGCAAGATCCCACTGGATGCCAAATCCATCAAGCTATCACCCAACGAATTTTGGATCCAAAACATCCACGATCGCAGCCTTTTATCAAATGGTTTTGGAAACTTTATAGTCTTTGAGCTTCAGGATTTACAGTAGGACTTATCCATTGTTTAGTCTTGGACATTCACCGAATTCTCCACTCCACTCCATCCCGTATCACCGCACTTTCAAAACTCGTCGGCACCACCACGATCGATAGTTCTGCTTCTGGGTCTGGGGACGGGTCCACTAATGCATACAGTCCTGTCCGATCGAAGTTTAACCGTCCTAAAATTAAACGATGACGTTGTTGTTTGACTGTTGTAATCTCGATCGTCGCTAGCGGTTGATCTAGCCCAAAGTCCGATCGTCGCGCTGCTGGAACTTGGATCGCTTGGTGTCGGGGAGACGTTAGTAAATTTGTTAGAAATGCCACAACGGCTTCACTGGCTGGAGCGGTAGGGGCAGGCGATCGGACTATCCAAGTTTTCTCTTTTTCCAGTACCACGATCGTCGCAGCCGTCTTAATTGACAACCCCTGAATCTCGCGTTCCTGAAACTCAAATAACCGGGTCGGACTCATGCCATTTATTGGCGAGCTAGGGGTGAGATGGTTTTGGCTAACAGTCGAACGATCAAACTCAATCCAATACACTACGCTTGCTAGTGTTGCGGCTACTGTCATCAAGATTAGTGGAGTACGCATTGAGATACTCCTGAGGCTGAGGATTTGAGTGTAGCTGATCGGATTTGATATGAGCAGAAACTTTCTATCGGGATTCCGGAATCTGCTTTAGGACATCAGAAAATTCTCTTTGCATGTTCTGCATTCTTGACTGAAATCTTGTTCATTGTTTGTCGTTAGTTTTGGGAAAGTTTAATAACAAGTTGCGGTAGTATTGTTTCTGGCATTTCACAGGGCAAGCCTCCGCTGGTAGAGTTTGTGAGAGTGCCGAAATTCAATATATCGACGTTTAGCATAAGTATTGAAGTGTGAACATGATCATTTATCCGGGTTGGGTATTTTTTGCTACTAAATTTACTTCATCTTCCGAAACAAGCAAAAAGTCACCGTCTTTGCTGCGATCGTCCCACTTAGCCCCATGACCCTCAAAAACTCCGATCGGCATTAAACCCCTACCGTTCCACTCCACGCGGATCCAATACATCTCTCAGACCATCACCCAAAAGATTAAACGCCAAAACCGTCAACGCCATCAATAGCGCCGGAGCTGCAACTAACCAAGGCTGTAACACCAAAATTGAGGCATTTGTCGCCAACGACAACATATTTCCCCAAGATGGGTCAGGCTGCTGAATTCCCAACCCAATCAAACTCAAAATTGCCTCCGCCACAATAAAGCTCGGAATCGTTAACGTCGCCGAAATAATTACATAAGTTGCCGTCTGAGGCAAAACATGGCGCAAAATAATATACAGGGGCTTCCCACCCATCACCCGCGCTGCCTGGATAAACTCGCGCTCCTTGATAGACAGCACCTGACCCCGAATCACCCTCGCCAGCCCCGCCCAGCGCACCGACGAAATAATTACCGTCACCAAAAAAAATCGCTGAGAACTATCCAAATTTTGGGGCAACACCGCCGACAGCGCAATCAATAAGTAAATGTCCGGCACCGTCATCAACACCTCAACAAAACGCATCAATATCGCATCGATCCATCCCCCAAAATATCCCGCAATCCCGCCCGCCAACAGCCCCAAGGGAAACGAAATACCAATTCCCAAAAGCCCAATCAGCAAACTTACCCGACTTCCGTAGATCAAACGACTCAACTGATCCCGCGCCTGCTCATCCGTCCCTAACAGATTAATTCGCCCCTTACCGGTCGTTCCAAACAAATGCAACTGGCTCGGAATTACACCTAAAAACTTATAGCTCGCCCCACTCACAAACAACTGAATCGGCGCAGGGGAATCGGCATCTATTTTCACCGATCGTAGCCCAGTCTTAATATCGATCGCGCCTTGAGTCGTGGGATACACGTGGGGACCGACCCAGTTGCCCGTCGGATTTTTCCAATGAATGGGAGTTGGGGGAAGCAACGCGCCGTCAGATTGGGATTCGTAAGGATCGTAGGGAGCCGCAAACTCAGCAAAAATTGCGATCGCGTACAGCGCCGCCAAGATCATCCCGCCCCACCGTGCCAGACCATTATCTTTCAGCCGCTCCCACCAACTCATCGCTAAACCTCAACATGGAGTTGCCAAAGCTCCTCGTTATCTGCATGTTCCACCACAAAGACATTGGAGTAAAGATTCGCAATAATCTGCTTCCCATCTTGGGTCACGGACAGATAACGTAAGCCATCCTGAATGAATGGATAAACCCCCTGCCAGTAGAACTTAGGATAGTTAACCCTTAGATCGCCTGGATTCTTGTAGCCTAGAAGCTGATTAACTCCCGTCTCCTCGAACTCATAGAACAGGGCGCTAATCTTCTTCAGATAGCGGGGGTCGCTTAATTGACCAATCAAATCTGACGCTCGAAGCAGCCCCGGATAATCATCCGTTACCGATTGATCACTGGCCGAAGGGACCGGGAACCGAGTTAGTTCGATATTGGATTTAATCCGATCGGCATCGATCAACCCATGGTGACCAAACCTCTCGTCAATAAAAAGCTTTGCCCGATCGACATGGTAAGGGGTCAGCCCAGCATCAGTCGCGCCAGAAGGCAACTGAATCATCTCGTCATTAATTCCCGTTGCATACCAGCCGTCTCGGTCCTGACGGCAAACCCCTTTCACATAGCCAATATCGTGACAAACCAACGAAATGACAAAGTGTAGCCAATCATCACAGGACACCCCGCCCTCACGAATGTGACGACCGCGTAGAAGCTCTTGCCCGACGAGGGTGACCAGGATTGAGTGCTCAACGTTGTGATAGAGCGCATCGCTGTTTGCGACATTTTCCATGGACATGGAACCCACCCAGCCAATAATTTCTTCATAATCCGCTCTCAGCCCACCGTAGGTACGATGGTATCCTTGGCGAATAGTCTTCACGAAGTCATTGATCAGTAATTCGGTTGCATTAAACATTCGAGTGATATTGATTATCGGGTGACTACAGTGTGACTCCTTCCGTCGCAGTTTGACATTATTAACACATCAAATTGCTGAAGGACCGTAGCCAAATAATAGCATCATGCGCTATGGTTGATCCTGACAACGCGGGTATAGTTTAGTGGCAAAACGAAAGCTTCCCAAGCTTTAGTTGAGAGTTCGATTCTCTCTACCCGCTTTTTAAATTCAGATTAACTCTCTTCGGATGTTTCCGAAGTCCACTAGTCGATCGCAGTATTGCAGAACGATTTGCTAGCTGTTCTCTATTTCTAAACGTACCCATGGTGACTACCCATGGTGACTACCCATGGTGACTGGGTAGCGATGCGGGTAGACCGATGGGGTGGAATTCTCTATTTTTTGCGTTCGGTTCCACTCACTGACGAGTAATGCGAAGGGTTGGTACATTGTTTTCATCAGAATCAATTAATTCAATTTAGACCCACCTACAGGTTAGTAGTCATGCACAATGCAATCGATATCTCTGACTTCAACAACAATGAATCTGGCAAGCTTTGGCAGTACGTTCAGACATTACAGCCAGAAACGATCGTACAACTATCCCAGCCAAGTTCACAAGATGTCATTCAGGTGATGGAACGAAACATTGGTGGGCTGCTAGGTGGATTACCGAGAGAAGGGTTTGATGTGACGATTTCAACGACTCGTGAACAACTTGCCCAACTGCTAGGGAATGCGATGATGAATGGCTATTTCTTACGGAATGCTGAACAACGCTTGGCATTGGAGAATACCTTGGACGACTAGAACGAGATTCTGCTGCGATTTACACATGAAAATTTATTTAATTAAGAGGTAGGGTCTATTACGGGGATTCTAACGATAAATGTCGTGCCTTTGCTGACTTGGGAGTTCACATCGATCGTTCCCCCATGTTTCTCTTCAATGATTTGTTGGGCGATGGCTAGTCCCAATCCTGTGCCTTTTCCCACAGTTTTAGTGGTGTAGAGATGATCGAAAATTCGCAATCGTACTTCTTCCGGCATACCCGCGCCATTGTCAAAGATGGAAATTTGAACATGGTTACCAGTGGATGTGGTTTGAACTTTTATCCAATTGGGATTAGCTTCAAGTTCTATAAAACTACGGCTTTGGTTAGACTCCTCTATCGCATCTATGGCATTTGCGAGAATGTTCATAAATACCTGATTGAGCTGCCCCGGAAAACATTCCACCAGCGGCAGAGTTCCATAGTCAATCGAAACTTGTATTTCTGGACGAGATTCATTGGCTTTGAGGCGGTGGCGGAGGATGAGAATGGTGCTGTCGATGCCCTCGTGAATGTTGAATGCCTGTTTGCGATCGGCATCGGCTCGGGAGAAGGTACTGAGACTACGGCTGATGGAGACAATCCGATCGCTTCCATCCCGCATGGCTTTAACCAGTTTGGGTAAATCTTCGCGGAGGTAGTCTAAATCAACGGTTTCTAACTCGTTCTCGATTTCTGCACCGGGGTTTGGGAAATGCTTGCCGTAAAGGTCAATCACGCTAAACAAATCCTTAATGGTCGCCTCCACTGCGCTCACATTACCCACCACACAGCCAATGGGATTGTTAATTTCATGGGCCACGCCCGCCACTAAGTTACCTAGAGCAGACATTTTTTCGCTTTGAATCACTTGTAGGTGAGAATGCTGAAGTTCTCGTAGGGCTTGGCTCAGGGCTTGGGTCCGATCGCGAACCTGCTCTTCCAATGTCTGCGTCAGATAACGCAGTCGAAGGTGGATTCGGACTCGGACGATGGCCTCTTGTTGCTCAAAAGGCTTAGTAACATAGTCCACCGCACCGAGGGAAAGACCTTTGACTTTACTATCGGTGTCAGACAATGCCGTCATAAAAATAATTGGAATATCCGATGTTTTATCATCCGCTTTCAGTCGTTTGCAAACTTCAAAGCCATTAATTCCCGGCATCTGTACATCCAGCAGAATTAATTCCGGGGGATTCTGTGCGACCTTGCTGAGGGCATCTTCCCCATCCACAGCCATGCGAACCTGCCAGCCCTCGGTCCGTAATGCCTGGGAAATCACGGTCAGATTTGTGGGATTATCGTCTACCACTAGAATAAATCCGTTGTTCATGAGACTTGCTCCAGGTGCTGTTGAATGAGTGCGGTGAGTTGTTTGGCTTGGAAGGTCTCAGCAAGTTCTGTTAGGATTCTGGCAAACTCAGCAGATTCGGGCTGAGACTGGGCGATCGCAGTTGCCTCTTCCTGAATTTGGAAGAAATCCCCAATTTCAACGAGTTCAGCTAATCGCCTCAGAGTTTCGATCGGGGGCGGAATCAATTTCATCGGCGTTTCCTTCACGACCTGGGTTTCTGCATAGCTCCATACAATTCCCAACTGCCCTTGAATCTGCTCAAATAGTTTATCGGTTTGCACAGGTTTGGGCAAAAATACATTTCCTCCCGCTTCAATACTTTTGTTTTCATCGAGATCAAAGACACTCGCAGAGGACACAATAATGGGCAGCATTTTGTACGCAGGGATTTGTCTGAGGTGCCGCAACAATTGAAATCCATCCATCACGGGCATCGCAAGATCAGTGATCACTAAATCAATCTGAGTCGCTTCTATTTGAGCTAGAGCTTCTTGACCATCCGATGCTTCAAACAGTTCAAAGCCCAAGGGTTCGAGTAAATTGACAATGACAGCACGGTTCTCCCAGCGATCGTCAACTACTAGAATCCGACGTTTTTTCCCGTTGTATCCGGTGATTGTTCCGCGATCGGTTTTGTGGGAAGCCATGACCCATTGCGCCGACTCCATGAGACTTGTTTCAAATCTAAAAATGCTCCCCACGTCTGGGGTACTTTCAACCTCCAGTTTACTCCCCATTAGCTCAACAATCTTTTGACTAATAGACAATCCAAGCCCGGTGCCTTCGGACCGCTTTTTCTTACTGCCAACTTGTTCAAAGGGAAGGAAAATACTTTTAAGCTGGTCTGGTGCCATGCCAATGCCAGTATCTTGAACACTAAAACAAACAGAAAACTGGCCGGGGATTACTGATGATTTTGCTTCCACGTAAAAAGTCACACCGCCTTTTTCTGTAAATTTAATGGCGTTGCCTAATAGGTTGAGCAACACCTGACGGAGACGTTTTTGATCGGCTTGCACACCCATGGGTAAAGCATCGGACTGATAACTGAAATTAATCCCCTTTTGGTCAGCCCGCACACGGCAAATTTCCGCGACCCCTTCAAGGAATGCGGGAAAGTGGAAGTCTCCGGCTTGGAGTTCCATTTTGCGAGCCTCGATTTTGGATATGTCTAGCACGTCGTTGATCAAGGTCAGCAGGTGGGAACCGCACTGGTAGATAACATCAATCCCCTTACGACTTTTTTCCGTTAAAGAATCGCTGCGTTGCAGAATCTGGGCGTATCCTAGAATTCCATTTAAAGGTGTGCGTAATTCGTGGCTCATATTAGCGAGGAATTCACTTTTTGCCTGGTTAGCATTGTCCGCTGTTTCCTTTGCGGCCTGCAATGCCACCGTGCGTTCTGAAACACGATCTTCGAGGACGGTGAGAGATGTTTTGATCTGGGTAGCCATTTGGTTGAACGATCGTGCCAAGGTTCCTAATTCCTTAATGTTGCTGATTTCGACCGGGCGATCGAGTTCTCCAGCGGCGATCGCTTGACTAGCCTGTTGAAGCTTGAAAATGGGCTGTGTAATCCACCGAGACGTATAGAGTCCCAAGATACTGGCCAACCCCAATGCGCCCAAACAGAGCAAAATAGTAGTCCTTGTATTCGCCTCAATTTGCCCCATAAAGTCAGATTCAGGCACAGTCACAATCATCAGCCAATCAATACCATCCTTATCTTTCCAAGGGGAAACCTGAGCAAATTGACGTTTGCCATTGAGCTGGAAGTCAAACTGTTGTGATGCCTGAATTTGATTGAAATTGTCAAATCGTGCGTCAAGTTCACGAGCAGTAGCCTGAATCAATGGATTACTACTCTCTGTTGCTCTCAATCGTTGAGCCTTGCCGTTCAATATCTTGAATGGCTTCTGGTCGGCAGAACTACCAATTAGTAGTCCATTATTCTCAATAATAAATGTCTGCCCAGATTCGCTGACCTTCAAATTACTCAGAAAATTACTCACTTGAGAGAGGCGCTGTTCAATGGCAACAACCCCGACGATTTGATTCTGTTTATTATAAATTGGACGATTAGATGCGATCGAAAGTGGGAACGGAGTCACATTCCAATTGTATACTCCCGTCCAGGTCGAGTGAGGTTTCTTGAAGCCATCGGCGTACCAGAATTCAGACTTAAATTCATAGATTCCTAAGTCGTCAACTAGCTTGTTTGTGATTTTTCCTTTCCCATCTGCTTCCCAAATAAACAGATTTTTATTTCTATATTTGGTCTGGTTGATATGATGCAAAGTGACATAATTGATAGGAATATCTTCATCACGTATGTAGCCTGCTGCTGATAAATCCCCGTTCGTAAAACCATACAACGAGATGCCAATATTAAAGGTCTTAACCTGCTGCCAGAAATATTGTTCGAGTTGCTCTCTATTATTGGTATCAAGCAGCTTCATATCGATCGCTTCTGCATTGAGTTGCGTCAGTTGCTTTGGAGTATCCATGTACCCATGCAAATGCAGATCGATTCGTTGACTAACTTCTTCGCGCAGTTTCGAGGCTAATTCATTGACTGCCTTCTCCCCATTTTTGAGCGACAGATACCCAGTGAGTCCCACGGCTGCGAAAATTTGCAGCACAAACGGCACGATCAGGACAGTCCGCAGGGAAAAATGGTAAGTAAGCCCACGATTGAAATTTTTTATGAAGGAAGAGTTCAAGGACTGTTTATAGGATGATGAACAACTGGCTGTGTCTAGATAGGGTTCCCTAATTTATGGCCTTTAACCAAACCTGACAATCCTCGGCACCCTAAAAATCTAATAATGCTTCACCCAATAGTTCAATTTGTTTCATGGACTACGATCGAGCCCGATCGAACCGTTCATCCCATAACCGAGGTACATTGACCTCGGGGCGTATTCGTCATCTAACTTGCTTTTTTCTTGTCCTTACGTGCCGACTCCTTTTCTTTCTGTTTATCGCGTTTTGCATCAGCCTTAGCCGTTTTTCCAGCTTCGATACTAGATAATTTTGCTAGGTCTTTTTCCTCAGCAACTTTGTCTAGGTAATACTTGAAGTCTCCGCGATAAAGCCGGAATTCGCCATCCCTAATTTCCAGAATCTTAGTCGCAGTTTGAGATACAAAGTACCGATCGTGAGACACGATAATCACCGTACCGTCGTAGGCTCCGATCGCCCCTTCTAGCATTTCTTTCGCTGGAATATCGAGGTGATTAGTTGGCTCATCGAGAATCAGCAAATTCACGGGCTGAAGCAACATTTTTGCCAAGGCTAAACGAGCTTTTTCACCACCACTGAGGGCTGAAACGTTTTTCCGTACCGTGCTACCACTAAAAAGGAATCGCCCCAAAATGGTTCGGACTTCTTCGTTAGTCCAGTCGGGCACTTCATCATGAATAGTCTGCATTACATTCTTAGCGAGATCTAGCGCTTCGGCTTGGTTCTGCTCAAAGTATCCCATGACAACATTGTGATCCCCCAGTTTCACTTCGCCTTCGGAGGGAGTTTCGCTGCCTGTAATTAGACGTAAAAGCGTAGACTTACCCGCACCATTCGGACCAACGATCGCAATCTTGTCTCCCCGTTCAATTAATAATTCGGTCCCCAGAAACAGGAGTTTCTCTCCAAAGAAGTGAGTCATATTTTCCACCATCACCACTTCCCGACCACTACGGGGTGCTTCTGGAAATTTAAACCGCAGACCGCGTATTTCCGACTCAGGCGCGGCAATCCGATCGATTTTATCCAGTTGTTTTTCGCGGCTTTTGGCTTGGGTGCTTCGGGTGGCGCTGGCTCGGAATTTTTCGACGAATTCCTGTTGTTTTTCGATTTCCTTGTTTTGCCGCTCGTAGGCTGCGAGTTGGGCGATTTTCTGCTCAGATTTTTGCAGCAGATACGTGGAGTAATTGCCGAGGTAAGTGGTAGAGACACCACGCTCGGTTTCGACGATATTGTTACAAAGACGATCGAGGAATTCTCTGTCATGGGAAACAATGACCATGGGTGTATTTAACCCACGCAAATAGTTTTCCAACCATTCAATAGTGTCTAAGTCTAAATGGTTCGTCGGTTCATCCAATAGCAGCAAGTCAGGTTCTTGCAAAATCACCTTCGCCAAGTTCATCCGCATCTGCCAGCCGCCGCTGAAGGAACTCACCAACCGATCGGCATCTTCCAAGGTAAAGCCCATATCTGGAAGCACTTTGCCAATTTTTGCTTCAATCCCGTAGCCATTCATTCCTTCAAACTGCCGTTGCAGCTTATCCATTTTTTCCAGCAGGTTGTCTAACTGCTCAGGGGTTGCCGTTTCCAAGGCATGATGGATCTTAGTCAGGGATTCATGAACAGTATTGACATCCCCAAACGCTCGCCACAGCTCATCTTGAACCGTACGACTCTCGTCAATGTCAAATTCTTGATTTAGGTAGCCAATCCGCAAGCTGTTGGGTCGAATGATTTGACCTGTAGTCGGCTCAATTTCACCCATAATAATTTTGAGCTGGGTGGACTTCCCGGCACCATTTACGCCCACAAGCCCCACCCGATCGCCCGGTCTCACTTCCCAATTAATATCCTTGAGAACTTCACCTGTGGGATAGGTTTTGCTGATTTTTTCGAGGCGCAGCATGGATGGCTCCAGATTGGGGCGGGATGGGACTTACAATTAGGCTAAAGAATTGTAACGTATGGCGTGACAAAATGACGGGTTCTATCGCGAGACCCTTCAACGAGGCTTCGGGCAAGTGAAATCGAAGAAGTTTGATGTTTTCTGAAGTTCAAGATATTTGCTGAATTCCTGAATAATCTCTCAAGTAATTTCTCAGCAGTAAGAATTTCCTAATCCCATGACCAGATTGAATAATTGATTAAACGATCGGTCTACAGCTAGTTAAAACTAGTTAATTTAGATGTCGATATATAAAAATGAGTATCGTGGTTCACTGTTGAAATTTGAGGTTTAACGCTATTATTGCCTAGATTATGAGGAAACCAAGAGTTTTACCGATTAATGTTTCAAATCTAGCACAGGTATAAAATTGAATTTGCGTGACCATACCTCTAGACTTTTGAAGTAAGTCGTTGATGACATTCTATTCTGTGTTGATTAGGACAAATCTGGTAATTACTGTGGGATTCTCTATGTCTCAATTTTGGATTTGTTACTAGGCATTTTTGACAATGATTAAGTTCAGAGCTTCTGAAGTTTGACAATGTTGTCAAAAAATATTGTCGAAAAATACAAGTCCTTCGTTGAGTTCTCACTTATAAAGATTGATTGGTTGAGTTGATATGAACATGATTAATGTTTTGCATACTGCAATAGATCCGGTTAGTTCCGGCCTCTTGACGGCAGTTCCCATGCCCCTAGCTGTGGTTCTAGATCAGATGATTCCTCCCGGTTTTGGGAATACTCTACTGAATTTACTTGGAGCCGTTGCGATCCTATTTGCTGGGTGGTTAGTTGCATTATTTGTATCGAGTACGGTGCAAAAACTACTAAAGCAGACGGATCTGGACGATCGTTTAGCGGGCAGCTTGACGGGTAACTCGAATATTGATGTCGAGAAAATTCTAGGGGGCGTAGTCTTTTGGATCATCATGTTGGTGGCATTGGTCGCAGCATTGGATGTTCTGAAATTGTCCATGGTGTCTCAGCCACTAAACGAACTTCTGAATTCTGTTTTTGGGTTCTTACCTAAGCTGGGTGCAGCGTTGCTCTGGAGCGGTTTGGCTTGGGTCGTCGCGACGGTTCTGAAAAATCTGGTCATTCAGTCGGCTAAGGCATTTGATCTTGATAGCAAGGTCACGAGTGCGTCGAGTACGAACGCAGTTGTTCTCAGCGAAACGTTAGCGACTGCTATTTTCTATTTTGTCATTCTCTTTTTCTTGCCACTGATTCTTGATACGTTGGGTCTGAAAGCTTCTCTGGGTCCGGTGAATGACCTATTGAATCAAATTCTAAGTGCGTTACCGAAGATTTTGAAAGCGGTGATTATTGGCGCGACGGGTTGGTTTATTGCCAATATCGTTCGCGGAATTGTCTCGAATTTGGCGGCGGCGGCGGGTGCGGATGCGATCGGTGCGAGAGTGGGTTTAAATCAAACCTCCACGGGTCAATCGCTCTCTGGCTTGGCTGGATTGACGACCTATGTCTTTATCTTGATCCCCACGATAACGGCGGCGCTGGGTGCATTGGAAGTTCCGGCGATCGCAACGCCTGCGACCAACATGCTGAACAGCGTGATGAACACGATTCCGCAAATTTTCACGGCTGGCGCAATTCTGGCGGTGTCGTATTTTGTTGGTAAATTCCTGGCTGAGTTGGTTTCCAGCTTGTTGCAGGGCTTTGGCTTTGACAATGTGTTGGTGTGGTTGGGCGTGAATCCATCGGGTGATTTGATTGAGGAAGGCACTCAAACCCCGTCCCAAATTGCGGGTGTAGTAGTACTCGTCGGCACGATGCTGGTTGCGTCAGTGGCGGCGGTCGATGTTCTGAACTTGCCCGCATTAAAAACGGTTTCGACTTCGCTTTTGGCAGTCGCGGGTCAGGCGTTGGTGGGAATATTGATTTTTGCTGTTGGTTTATACCTGGCAAATCTTTCAGCCAAGCTAGTGCGTAGTTCGGGAGTGCCTGAAGCGAATACGTTGTCCAATGTTGCTCGCATTGTGATCTTGGCATTTTCTGGTGCGATCGCGCTTGAGCGTGCAGGGGTTTCGACCAATATTGTCAACCTGGCATTTGGTCTATTACTCGGCGCAGTGGCGGTGGCGATTGCGATCGCGTTTGGTTTGGGTGGCCGCGATGTGGCAGCAGACCAACTTCGTGAGTGGATCAAACCATTTAACAACAAAAAATAATTGGGCTTATTCCTATTCGCATTGAAACCTGATCCCCCTAGCCCCCTTAGAAAGGGGGAACAGGAGCAAATCTTATTTCATAGTCCCTTTTTTAGGGGGAATTGGGGTGATTGGGAGCTTTGATAACAATGCAGTAGATCAAAATTGGGGAGGCGATCGTAATCCGATTGCTTCCCTGATTTTTTAAGTGATCAAGCTCATTGGCTAAGTGCATTAGATTACCCGCAATGCATCAACAGCCGATCGGTATAGGGTCGCGATCGTATCCGAGCGATTTTTAGCGATTGGTTCGCCATCTAAACAAGCGACTCCCAACCCGAAGGTCACACCCACTCGCTCAGATTTCATCGACACAATCGATTGATGCAGGATTCGATCGCCTGCTGGTGCGGTTAATCCCGACATCATCAGGACGAATTCGCCATTTTCCCATCGTGCGATGACCGTATCCCGATAGCTGAGGCTCAATAGCTGTCGTGCGACGCGGCTCAAAATCCGATCGCTCTCCTGATACCCAAGTGTTCGATTTAATTCAACAATCGACTCCACGCTGACTAATCCCAAACACAAGGGCTGATGGGCTTCAATGGCTCTGTTGATGATGGATTCAAATCTAATCAATGAACCGGAGCGATTCAATAAATGAGTGAGGGGATCCCGTTTAGTTTGCTGTTTAACTAAATCCGATCGTTCTAATCGATTGAAAATTCGGGTCATCAATTCTGGCGTAATGACAGGTTTACTCACAAAGTCATCGGCTCCTGCTGAGTATACTTTCTGAATGTTTTCTAAATCTTGATGGGCGGTGAGAACCAAAATGGGGAGTAAGGCTGTTTCGGGTTGCGATCGTAATTGTTCACAAAGTACTAACCCATGCATCTGAGGCATTTCCAAATCTAATATCAATAAATCTGGAGGATCTCGCTCAATTAGCGACAAACATCCACGCGGGTCGTGGCAGAGTGTGACCTGAAAGCCCCAAGGCTCCAAAATTCCTTTTAAAAATGCCAACATTACCCGATCGTCATCTACAACCAAAACCTTCCTACCCAAGATGCCGTTCTGCGACTGTTTTATGGATAGACGTTCTTGAATCCGCTGTAATAGGACATGTTTGGGAATTGACCGACGATAAAATCCATAGCCTCCCAGTTTCTCAATTGCGACCCGATCGACAACATCCCCATCGGTCAAAATACAAATCGGTACCGCCGCACAGCGCTCCCGCAACGTTTGGATCAAAGAAATATTATCTTGGCTGCCCGAGGAACAATCCATTAACAAAATATCAGGACAGACTCGGGCGATCGAATCTTGAGCCGCTGATACACCCATAGTCCGCACAACCTGAAATCCCCAACGATGCCCAGCCGCCATTAGTTCTGTGACGTATTCACGATCGGGATCCACCATAAGAATCCGTTGCTCTGAATTGTTATCTAAACTGGTCCCAGTCCGTGACGCTACAGGGGATGAACGATCGCTTCCACCTTGACGGATTCCCTCTAAAAGTTGACCCAACAATGCAGTTTGTTGACGTAAGCGTTGAATATCTAGAGCCGTCGTCAGCGGGGAAATTTGCAGCCATTGACCAAATGCTTTCACTCTTGGCAATGCTTCCGAAAAGCAAACCCCTCCGATCGCGCCCACCAGTTGAATGCAGTCATACTGAACCTGCGATCGTAACTCTTGGTCACTCAAATTTCGTTGAAGTGCCTGAATTTGATGATCTAACTCAGCAATGCGCTGCAAAAACCGCCCCGATTGTTTCTCCCAAAATTGCGTAATTGTATTGTCTTGGTTCCTATCTTTGCTTCTGTCTTGCGTTCCACCGACTCCCATTAAATCAGAACCCTGGTGAATCTCCAGTTCCATCGCGACCTTCAAAGCTGGATTAAGTCGATAGCCTAATCCGTAAACCGTCTCAATTAGGTCGGCGGCCCCGACGGGTCGAAGCTTTTGGCGAAGTCGTTTCATGTGAGTACGGACCGTTTCTTCACCCCTAGGATTGTTGTCCGAGGGCCAGAGAGCATCTAGTAAAGCGCGCTGACTAAATATTCGTTCCTTCTGGCGCAATAGTAGCTCCACAATGCTGTATTCCTTGGTCGTCAATCCTAGGGGTATTCCGTCATAAAAAACATTACAACTTGAGGGTTCAATGCGAAGTTTTCCCCAAGTTAAAATAGGTAGTTCACTGACAGTTCGACGGCGAAGAAGTGCGCGAATGCGGGCTTCCAACTCTCCAAGCGCAACTGGTTTTGCGACATAATCATCAGCTCCAGCATCTAGCCCAACCACCCGATCTCTTGGCGTATTTTGGCTAGACATCATCATGATTAACACCTGATTCCCCATCCGTCTCAAATCTTGGCAAATCGTTAATCCATTAATCCCACCCACGCCAGAATCTAGCAAGATTAAATCATAAGTATGCTCAGTGAGTAATTGCAGACCTTGAAGTCCATCGTTGGCAACATCAACGACGTACCGAATTTTCAAGTTGTTTTTTAAAATTTCACCTAGCTGTTGGTCATCTTCGATAATTAAAAGTTTCATAGGATTGGGTTAGGAAAAGGGATTTAATAAGGTCTACATTTTTAACTAAGACACTGAATACTTAAAATTATCTCACTAGGTTTAGAACAAATCAGACCGTTTCCCCACAAATCCGAGTTCCAAGATCCCGTAGGGGCATGGCTCACCGTGCCCCAAACCCAACGAAAAAAGCAAATAGACTGCTAGAGCGGTTCGAGTAAACCCTGCCTAAATTGAATCACAGCTTCAACCGATCGGTCGATCGCTTCAACATATTCCATTAAATGATCTGATCGTTTGTCTATTGCATCTTGTTCTAAACATTTCCCTAGGTTCTGGAGTACTGTTAGTCCTAGGTTTCCACAGGAGCCTCGAATCTGATGCCCGATCGCTTGGACTGTTTCAAAATCGATCGTATGGCTTGGCGCAAAATCAGGAGCAGAATTAACTTGAATAGCGTTATAAAGTTGCTTCAAACGCTGTTCATTTTCCTGAATCGATAATTCAAGCAGTTCTAGGGAGAAGGATTTATTTTGTAAGGTAATCTCCATCAAATAGTTCCAAGTCTCATCCCAGTCTTGATTCTGATTAGGCATAGCTAATGAAGATTTAGTCGGCTCAGATTCAGTTAAATGTGATGAAGTTAAAATTGGATCGGCTGATTTCGCTAGGACACACTGTTTAGCAGCTTGGGAAATTTTATCATCGAGTTCATCGAGTCGGAGTGGTTTGCTAATGTGATCATTCATGCCTGCTTTTACGCAAGCTTGTTGATCCCTCAGACTGCTGTGGGCGGTCATCGCGATGATGTAGGGAGACGGGCGATCGGTGAACCGTCGAATTTCTCTGGCAACGGTCAAGCCATCCATATTGGGCATTTGAATATCTAGTAGAATGACATCGTAGTCTTGGACCTTTAATCGATCGAGAACGGCTTGTCCATCAGTCACTAAATCAGCCTGATACCCTAATTGATTTAGAAAGAATAACGCAACTTTTTGATTCACAGGTGTATCTTCAGCTAGTAAAATTCGCAGATTGGATGGCGCTATTGTTTGATCCGGCAAGTATTGATTTGAAGTATCAATAAATTCAGATTTAAAAACAGGAGCGAGTACGGGAGCAGATCTAATAGTCTTGATACTGGGGTTCGATCGTTCAATAATTGGCACAGCATCTACCACTGGGGTCTGAATTGAAAATGCGAATGTTGATCCCTTACCTGCTTCACTATTGACTGTTAATTTCCCACCCATTTGTAAGATTAATTGCTGTGAGATTACGAGACCTAACCCCGTGCCACCATATTGTCGATGGGTAGAAGCATCGGCTTGAGTGAAGGAATTAAATAGTTTGTCAAGCTGGTTGGGAGTAATTCCAATTCCAGTATCTTTTATTGAAAAGTGTAGTGTGGAGACGGTTCCGGTTGGTTTCGATCGGTTCTTCTGGTCCGATCGTTTAGAATCTCCCTTTTCCTGACCATCTATCGTGGCTCCAACTATTAGCCGTACTTCTCCGTGGTGAGTAAACTTTATGGCATTCCCTAGAAGATTAAATAGAATTTGCTGAAGCCGAGTTGGATCGCCTAAAACGGTTAGGGGAGATGACGACTGTGGGACGTACTCAATCTGACTGATTAACTGCAATTGTTTCGCGTCAGCGCTGGGTTGAATTAAATCTAAAACTTCTTGAATACAATCTTGAAGTGGAAATGAAATTGATTCAAGCTGAAGCTTTTTTGCATCAAGTTTAGAGAAATCTAAAATATCGTTAATCAATGTCAATAGCATTTCGCCACTGCGATTGATTGTGGTAATTCGATCGCGCTGTTGAGGATTCAAATCACTAATTAACAGTAGTTGACTCATTCCTAAAATACCATTCAACGGTGTACGCAATTCATGGCTCATGACGGCCAGAAATTCACCTTTTACCTGCAATGCGACTTGCGATCGAAGCCGATCGACTAATAAGACCCAACTGCCTGTTCCGATTAGGGCTAAAGCAGGTGCGATCGTAGGGATCCAGATATTCATACTCAGCAATGTGAGGCTAAGTAGTCCTAATCCAATGAGGCTCCCAAGGAGAATGCTCCACTGTATCCACCACTGAAATCGGGGTAAGCTGACACTCAAGATTCCGCCTAAAACAATTAATCCAAATAGCCATTGTGAATTTGGAACCCAGAGGAAGTTTTGATTGAGTAGATTATCTAAAACTGTTTTATGAAAATAAACACCACTGGACGGAGTAACTCGATCGAAGGGCGTATACATTGAATCTGTGGCCGTAGCCGTCATGCCCACAAGAACAATTTTATCGGTGAAGGCTGCGGGCGGAATTTTGTTAGAAACAACGTCAACAAAGGAGTAATGGATAGCCTTTTTAGACGACGATCGCCAATTGAGCCATAGTAAATCTTTGAGTACGTTTTTGTTGGTCTGAGATTCAAGATCGGGGAGAACAATCGACGGGATTTGGGTGAGGTTGTAAGTCTGTGCAATGACAAGACTAAATGCTGTTTTGCCGCCAAATATGGGACTCAGCGATCGGGATAATCCGTCTGCATGGCGCGGGGTGACAATGTGCCCTACTCCCACGGAGGACTCTTCAAGTTGGGCGGTGGGCGGTAAGGGCAAAGCCGTCTGAGTCCAAGCTTGCGGCATGACGACTCGACCTTGACGACTCATGGCTTGACTTAAGGCGGCATCTTGGGGACTCGGTTCAGACATTAAAATATCAAAGCCAATTACACTTGGATTCGCTGGAGTAAGGGTTTCAATTAGTTTTTGATAGCGCTGACGGGACCAAGGAAAGGCACCCAATTCTTTTAAACTCTTGTCATCTATTTCAATCACTACAATCCGAGAATCCCAAGCTCGATCGCCCCGAATTTGAAACATCAAAGTATTAGTCAACTCCTCTAGAGGTTGCCATACTCCCAACTGTCCCAATCCTGCAACCAATGCACCGATCGTCATTCCAGGTAAAACTAATCTAAAATTACGTCCAATCGAACTCTTACTCCAATCTAAAAAAGACATGGTCAATATACTTCTATAATCTAAGTTTTTAGTTACTAAATCTATGATTAAAAGACAATTTAGCTACATAGTTTAGCCACAATAGTTCGATGTCGGGGGTCCGATTCAACGGTGACTATGTCTTCAAATCCAGCATCAGCTAAGGCCGCTTCTACATCAAAAGTATAGTAATCATCCGTCCAAGGTTCTGTGCTTTTCATCAATGTAAAGAGTACAGGCGGTAAGCTTTGAATAACGCTTGATTTGGGATTATTGTCTACAATTGCGATGTGTCCGCCCGTTCGGAGAATTCGTTTCATTTCTTGAAAAATCTCAACCGTTGCCGATCGGGGTAATTCATGAAGCACAAACTGCAAACTAATTAAATCAAACGACGACGATGCAAACCCGGTTGTTTCTGCGCGCCCATGAATCCACTGTGAAATCGCACGTTCTTTATCCTGTGCCTTTGCGATCGTCAACATGTAGGGCGAAAGATCTAGACCGATCGTGTTTAAGACTTGATTGGTTTCGAGTGCTTTTGTTTGATAATGATCATGCAATGTTCTCGTGGAAATGCCAACCGAGCAACCCACGTCCAAAATATCTCGAACCTGGGTAATATTCTGTTGATCTAGAACCGCGTGAAAACTCGATCGCAGTCGGGCTTGGGCTTGGTCGGCGGTCAACGCCTCGTTTTTCCAAATCCGTAGCGCCATGGCATAGGTTGCAGACTCCGCCTCAAATGCCGCATCCCAGCAGAGGTTCCCGTCGTCATAGGCATGAAAGGGCACATGATAATAGTCAGGATATTGCACATCAGGATTAGTGAGCGCACCCAGTTCTGCCTGAACTCCAGAGGCTTTCAATGCCGCATAGTTGGCTCGCCACGTCACCCCGTTCTTCTCTGCGGTCTGAATTAATACCTTCCGCGCTTGCTGCTTCATTACGGCATACACGGGCTTGGTCCGAATGAGCTGATTTACAACTCGTGATAGAAGATCTGCTCCTGCCCAATCAGGCTTTTGTTTTGTGAGTTTATTGCGTGTTGGAGGGGTTTGCATGATGTTGAGCAGAGGATGCAGGGCGAGTGACGTGTCCAGTCTACTAGCATAGGACAATTGACTACAATCCCGATCGTTTCATCTAGTGACCACTCTAAAATATGTCGCTAATTCTTTGACAATAGACTCTAGAATAGAAGGGGATATTGACGTTTTCAAGTGAATACCATGATCCTGAAATTCTCATTGAAATTTGTTACGGCTGTGTTGCTAGGAATTCTAGCGTTTAGCTCCGTCTCATCGTTAAGTTCATCGGCTTCTGCTGCACGGATGGTGAAAAAATCAGAAATTCCGATCATGCAACAGCTTAGACTGGATGAGAAACAGAAGAGAATCATTCAATCAAGCCGAACTAGACGGACGATCGCAATCAAAAAGATATTAACCAAAGACCAAGGGCTGAAGTTTGACCAGCTTCGGAGTAAACAAAATCTCTCTACTGTCATCAGCCAACTGAATCTAGACGCAAAACAGAAAACGGCAGTGATGGCGGTGATTCAGCAAACTCAAAAGGAGATTAAAGAAATTCTAAATATTACTCAAAAAAGGCAGCTCGAAGCTTACCTCGCTAGAAATAGAGAAACGGCTGAGTAGGGTTAGGTCTTGGGGCTGGAGGTTGGAACCTGTGGGCTGATTCCTACCTCGATCGCTCTAGCCCGTCTAAAATCAGCTTCTGCACTCATCTCAAAGCCCAAAACCGATCGGATAAATCCACGATACCGATAGGCTTTAGAGTATTTAGGACTAACCTTGATAGCGAGTCCTAAAATGACGATCGCTTCTTCATAATGACCATTTTTGCCCAAGGTTGCAGCCTCTTCGTAGAGTTCTTCAGCGGTTGAATAAACGTCTGAGCGGTCTCGCGTTGGGGCGGATTTTGCGGTTGATTTGACGGTGGAGCGAATGTCAGATTTAACGTTGGACGATCGGGGAAATCTAACATCAGGGGCTTCGATTTGATTTTTTAAGTACTCATACGCTAGGTTGATTTGTTTGAATTGTTCTTCTGCGGTTTGTTTTTCGATCGGGTCAATAAACCGATCGGGGTGCCATTGTCGCGCGAGGTGACGGTATGCATCTTTGATTTGTGCAGGGGTTGAGTTAATATCAATCGCTAAAATTTGACAGGCTTGGAATCTAGTTTTCATGGTGTCCTCAATTCACTCTAAGTATTCCAATTTTTTAGAGAAGATCTACCGACCAAGTGATGATAATTCTAAGCGAGTCCCTCCGATACCGATCGCATCGCTTCAGCCATGGCTGCTCCCAACTGGCTTGCATCCTTTCCGCCTGCTTGTGCAAAATTTGGACGACCACCGCCGCCGCCCCCACAGATTTTTGCAACGACACCAATTATTTTCCCAGCTTGTAATCCCTTTTTAATTACATTGGGACCAAACGCCGCAACGAAATTAACTTTTCCATCCTCAGGGCTAGCACCGAGAACGACAGCGCCGTTTTCTCCTAATTTTTGCAATAGGTTTTCAGCCGCATTCTTAAGCGATTCAGCATCAGCTCCGGGGAGTTCGGCGATAATAGTTTGAAAGTCACCGATCGTCACGGCCTTATCTAACAATTGCGATGCACCTGCGACGGCGAGCTGGGCTTTTAGAGTCGCAATTTGTTTTTGATTGTCTTTGAGTTCAGATTGCATCGCCGTAATCCGATCGCTGATTTCTTCGGGTTTGACTTTAAAC
>JAYVUU010000033.1:0-2391 GCA_043787635.1 Synechococcales cyanobacterium
GTTAGCCTGCGGAGCAACTGTAAGACCAAAAGCATCCAATGCTCTAGGCGGGTGCGTTGAAGCAGGAAGTAACAGAAGCGATTCTGTAAAGACTAAGAATCGATCCAAAAGGTCTTAGGAATCCCCGTCTCTTTAGAGCGGGGAGGATGTCAACCCAAGGTTTTGAACTCAAGAACTACATTGTTTGATGTGATTATGCACCGTGCTAATTTGATCGCAGGGTCTCTGCATTGATCAATCTGACTCGTTTAATTTGATCTAACAGATAGAAGCCAAGGTTTTGAACTCAAGAACTAGCATGGCTAACGGCTTATCTTTTTAGGTCCGCTCAAACGGCCTAGCTATGGTGGGATTGAAGTATTCATTGAACTGCAAAATCTATCAAAAACGATCGTAGTACCCCATGGTCGAGAAGCGAGGAAACAGCAACGCGCTTTTCGTAGCTGAACCCCTTGGGGATATAAGCGATGCGCCTGACCAACGGGAGGAAGCAACTAACCCGGCCTACCACCCGACTGTTCCTCCACGTACTTTTTAATCACGTCTAGCGGTGCGTCACCACAGCTAATGATGCACTTGCCATCGTGCCATAACCCAGGGCGCTTCCCGTAAAATTTCACCAACTCAGCTTCAAATCCTTGCCGAACCATTCGTGATGTGGATGATTTCAAACTAGCCACTAAGTCAGAAATATTATTGTCAGGATGTAGATCAATCAATAGGTGACAATGATCAGGTTCACCGCCAAACTCAACCAAAATGCACTTATTTGTTTCAAGCACTCTTGCGGCTGTCGCCTTAATTGTCTCAAGCATAGGTTCTGTAAAGACTTTGCGCCTGTACTTAGTCACGAAAGTAATATGCAGGTGAATAGAGAAAACAACGTGTGCTCCCTTCCGTAAGATAGTTTTAGACATTTCTAGTCAACCATAAAATTCCGTGTTAGCGCTATTATAGCGGGTGAGTGAATTAAGTCAACAAAGCGGTTGAAAATGGAGCATTACAAACATGGCGAGTCATGAATAAGCCGAAGAAACTGATGGGAGTTCAGCAAAATCTCCTAAAACCAGACAAGGAATTACGAGCACTTCTTGAATATGTCTGTTCAGAGTCAAATAAGCTGCACAATTGCGCGGTGTACTACGCCAGACAGATTTATTTTAAAACCAAAGCGTATGTGACTCCATTTGATCTGAATTACGAGCTTGGTAAAAATCGTCACTTTGCAGCGATGTGCGCTCAGGCTGCCCAACAAACTTGCGGTGCGGTCGGAGAGTCGGTTAAGTCGTTTTCTGCGCTAATCAAGATGTTTTGGAATGATGAGTTGAAAGATAAGCCAAAATTTCCCAACTATCGAAAGCCAGGAATGCACGTGATAGCCTATCCCAAACAAGCCTTGAAATTTGTCGATGGTAACGTGCGACTCCCGTTGGGGTTGCAGACAAAAGCCTGGTTTGGGGTCGGTGAAGTTCTGATTCCGTTTCCGTCAAACTTAGATTTCAGCGCAATTCGAGAGGTCCGAATTCTCCCTCGCAATGGGGAGTTCTACGCTGAGTTTGTGTATCCCGCCTTTGTCGTTCAAGCGGACGTTGACCCAACTAAAGTTCTGGGCATTGACCCCGGATTGAATAATTGGGTGACTTGCATCAGTAATATCGGTACCTCGTTCATCATTGATGGTTTGCACCTTAAGTCAATCAACCAGTGGTACAACAAAACCGTTGCAAAGTTGATGACTGATAAGCCTAATGGCTATTGGTCAAAACGGTTAGCCCGTGCAACGGAAAAGCGTAATCGAGTGATGCGTGATGCGGTCAACAAAGCAGCAAAGACGATTGTTGCCCATTGCTTGGATAACGGCATTGGCAAGGTCGTTTTCGGCTGGAACGACGGGCAAAAAGACGGTGCCAACATGGGGGCTAAGACAAACCAGAAGTATGTCCAGATCCCTCATGCCAAGCTCAAAGAACGAGTGAAACAACTGTGTGAAAAGCATGGCATCCAATTCGTTCAAACCGAGGAATCATACACTTCTAAGGCAAGTTTTGTAGACCGTGATGAAATTCCCGTTTATGGTGAAAAACCCATCGGGTGGAAACCTTCAGGTCGCAGAATCAAACGGGGTTTGTATCGGTCTGGTAATGAATGGCGGATTAATGCAGATTGCAACGGTGCCGCCAATATTATTAGAAAAGTAGCTACGATGCTCGGTCTTGATCTGAGCGGAGTAAGTAGAGGTGCTTTGAGTGCGCCTGTCAGGGTTTCCTTGTGGAACTAACTGCGAATACCCATCCGCCATGCGGTGGGGTTACACTCAATCCTTTACCGACCCTTGACAATCAGTCCAAGACTATCCCCCCCCCCCAGAACTTGGATCCAATGGGACAAAAC
>JAYVUU010000034.1:0-18135 GCA_043787635.1 Synechococcales cyanobacterium
AAAGGTTTCTCCCCAGCTCGGCTTGGGTACGTCTGTTACTCGTCCGTATAAAACCAGTCGATGAATAATTGCACCGTCTGGAGTGAGCTGGGGCAGAAAGCCTCCAGCATTTAGGGCATGTCGGAGGCGAGCTGTGAGGCTAGTACGATCGGGAGTGCTCAAACCCTCACACAAGACATGAAGGACGTTCCCCCGCTGCTTTACCTGAACTCGTCCGTCTGTCCAGCCCAAAGCCGAACCTAACCAGGCTCCGAGCAAACGTTTCGATCGGGAGGAGTGAGCGCTAGTCGATGGGGGACGTTCAGGCACGTTCAGCATGATGATGGGGAATTGAGAATAAGGATCTTGAGATGCGGTGCGATTTGCCCGATGATACACGCTGTTTCTACGATCGATCCGATGGAGATCTAGTTCTGATTTCGCTCCTTTCCATATCTTGGAAATCATCTAAGCTTAAAGGAACAACTTTTTTGGGGTGCCATGCCTTCTCTAATTATTTCGATCACAACAATTCCAGTAGTTGCGCTGATTCTGGTAGCTCGGGGTGCAGCTCGGGCGACGTTAGAACTGGGGGAGTTGAGTGAGGAGCTTTTTCGGGGCGATCGGTTGCCGATTTTAATGTTTCCGCTAGAGCCGAACGACGCTCAGAAATAAGGCTCATCGATGAGGGGAGTAGATAAATCGACCTAAGGCAATTATGATGGATGCAGATTTTTATGGATAGCGATCTTCCTCCTATGAGTGTGTACCGTCCTTCGTCTGATGAGCGTGCGACCCCGATCGCAGCCCTAGAGAATTCTTTCTTAGAGTCATCAGAAGACGCTACTACCTCTGCGCTCTTCCTGAGACATCGCGTGAAGATGGTGGAAGACCTGTGGGAATCAGTCTTACGTCAAGATTGTGGCCAGGATTTAGTGGATTTGCTGAATCAACTTCTCCAGCTTTGTTCACCTGAGGGGCAAGCCGCTAATTCTGCTGAGTCGAATGCGTTGGCGTTGGTTGAGAAGTTGGAATTAAATGAGGCGATTCGGGCTGCTCGAGCCTTTGCGCTGTATTTTCAGATCATCAATATTGTTGAACAGCACTACGAACAGCGAGATCAACAGCAGCTCTACCGATCGGCGCAAGAAAGCCGACTGACTACCGAAGTGCGGGAGGGATACTGGGCCACAACACAATCTCTAGCCGAGACTCCCCATTCTAGTAATAGTCTTGAGTCAGATGGAACGAGTAGTACGCCGATCGAAAGTGGGTCCAGTAATCGCCGGGTCACGGGAACGTTCCAGTGGTTGTTTCCTCGATTGCAGTCGTTAAATGTTCCGGCTCAACATATTCAAAAATTATTAGATCAACTCGAAGTGTGGATGGTCTTTACCGCCCACCCGACAGAAATTGTCCGACATACGATTCGGGATAAGCAACGTCGAATTTCTACAATTTTGGGAGAACTTGACCGATTAGATGCAAATCCTCAGGTGAATCCTGATTCTTGGGAGGCGAAGTCTTGGCGCGATCGGCTGACTGAAGAGATTCGCTTGTGGTGGCGGACTGATGAGCTACACCAGTTCAAGCCAACGGTGCTCGATGAGGTGGATTACACTCTGCATTATTTTGAAGAAGTGTTGTTTGATGCGGTACCAAACCTGTATCTCCGGCTTCAGCAATCACTTCAGACTTCGTTCCCTGAAATGCGTCTGCCTAAGTATGATTTTTGTCGGTTTGGGTCTTGGGTGGGCAGCGATCGGGATGGAAACCCGTCTGTAACGCCGCAAGTGACTTGGCAAACCGCTTGCTATCAGCGCAAAATCGTGTTGGCAAAATATCTTCAGTCCATTGAGCGGCTGACGGATTTGTTGAGTTTGAGTTTGCATTGGAGCGATGTATTACCGGATTTGTTGGAGTCATTGGAAGCCGATCGGATTAAACTCCCGCTGGTGTATGACAAGTTTTCGATTCGCTATCGCCAAGAACCCTACCGTTTGAAGCTGGCGTACATGGAAAAACGGTTGGAGAATACTCGCGATCGGAACCAGATTTTGTTTGATGGCGACTGGCAGCAGCCGGAAAATACCGAGTGGGATCTGCATGGCTATTACCGATCGGGTGAGGAGTTTCTAGAGGAACTGCGATTAATTCAGCGAAATCTACAGGAAACGGGACTGAGTTGCCGGGATTTGGAGCATTTAATCTGTCAGGTCGAAATATTTGGCTTTACGTTAACTCACTTAGACATTCGCCAAGAAAGTACGAGACATTCCGACACGGTGGCGGAAATTGTGGAGTATCTGCAAATCTTGCCCCAGTCCTACAACGCCATGATCGAAGCCGATCGGGTCATATTTCTATGCCAAGAAATTCAAACCCGCCGTCCCTTAATTCCCCGTGAACTTCCGTTTTCTGACAAAACCAAGGAAGCGATCGAGACCTTCCGGATGGTGCGATCGCTTCAGCGTGAATTTGGCAATCGGATTTGCAAGTCTTATGTGATTAGCATGAGCCACGAATTAAGCGATTTGCTGGAAGTCATGTTGTTTGCCAAGGAAGCGGGTCTTTACGATCCGACCAACAATACGACCACCATTCAAGCCGTGCCGCTATTTGAAACTGTGGAAGATTTGCAGAAAGCCACCGCCGTGATGACGGAGCTGTTTGAATTGCCGTTTTATCGTCAAATGCTATCGGGTGGGCCGGATGCAACGGAAGCTGAAATGCGATCGATCCCGGTTCAAGAAGTGATGTTGGGCTATTCCGACAGCAACAAAGATTCAGGATTCCTCAGCAGTAACTGGGAAATTCACAAAGCTCAGCAAGCCCTTCAGCGGGTGGCTCACAACTATGGCGTTGAGTTACGAATTTTTCATGGGCGGGGTGGATCCGTTGGACGAGGCGGCGGTCCGGCTTATGAAGCAATTTTGGCGCAACCGGGCGAAAGTATGCGCGGGCGAATAAAAATAACGGAACAGGGCGAGGTGCTCGCGTCCAAATATTCGTTGCCTGAGCTAGCGCTTTATAATCTTGAAACCGCTACAACCGCCGTGATTCAGGGCAGTTTGTTAGGAACTAAGTTTGATGATATTCAGGCGTGGCGGACATTGATGGAGGAGTTAGCGGCCCGATCGCGCACTCATTATCGTCAACTGGTCTACGAACAACCCGATTTTATTGACTTTTTTCATCAGGTGACTCCGATCGAAGAAATTAGCCAACTCCAAATCAGTTCTCGTCCGGCAAGGCGCGGGGGCAAAAAGGATTTGGAAAGTTTGCGAGCGATCCCCTGGGTATTTAGCTGGACTCAGAGTCGTTTTCTGTTGCCTGCTTGGTATGGCGTGGGGACGGCGTTACAAGAGTTTCTGGATGAGCGGCCTGAAAATCTCCGGCTGATGCGATATTTCTATGCGAAATGGCCGTTCTTTAAAATGGTGATTTCCAAAGTTGAAATGACGCTGGCAAAAGTTGATTTACAAATCGCACAGCATTATGTTCAGCAGCTTTCTCCAGAGGTCGATCGGGAACGCTTCGATCGGTTATTTGAGACGATCGCTGCTGAATATCACACCACTCGCACGGTTGTATTGACGATTACAGGTCATCAAAAACTGCTGGATGGTGACAAAGAATTGCAGCGATCGGTGCAGTTGCGAAATGGGACCATTGTTCCGCTGGGGTTCTTGCAGGTGTCATTGTTGAAACGCCTACGGCAACACAAGAGCAGTACCGCCAGTGGCATGATCCGATCGCGCTACAGCAAAGGTGAACTATTACGGGGTGCGCTATTGACTATTAACGGGATCGCAGCGGGAATGCGTAATACGGGCTGATGCGCTAATTGTTAACAATTTGACCTCCAACCCTCGGTATTTCGATGGCAATTTGCGTTTTGTAATTTGCACCAATTTTGTATACCCATAAGTCACCTATGTCTACTGAAATCGAGCGTAAATTTCTTACCCTCAACAACGATTGGAAACCTCTTGCAACACCAGTCCCCTATCGCCAAGGTTACATAAACAGCGATCGGGGGCATCGGGTCTTAATTCACACCAACACCGATCCCGGACGAACTAGCGGCTTCCTCGAAATCCGATCGCCGAATCTTCCCACCCCAATCGAATGTCTTATTCCTATCCAAGACGCGAAAGCCCTGCATGAGCAACTTTGTTTTGACCTCAGAACAACCACAAATTCCGGGTTCACCCGTCGGACTGGAGCCTTGAGTACTAAAGCTGGCCATACCCTGCGATCGAGAATTGCAGGCGATCGTGGATTTTTTACAATCAAAACTAAAACAGTAGGAATCAGCCGATCGGAATTTGAGTTTGAGATTCCGATCGGAACTGCCGAGCAATTGCTGGATACAGTATGCGAACAGCCGCAAATTGATAAAACTCGGCGCAAAATTGCTCATGAAGGATTTATTTGGGAAGTTGATGAATTTGCAGGTGAAAATCTTGGTCTAGTCAT
Organism: Synechococcales cyanobacterium; assembly: GCA_043787635.1. Classification (GTDB taxonomy): domain Bacteria; phylum Cyanobacteriota; class Cyanobacteriia; order Leptolyngbyales; family Leptolyngbyaceae; genus JAAFJU01. Next base: position 4,462 of record JAYVUU010000034.1, read on the forward strand.
TGCCGAAATTGAACTCAGCCACGAGGATCAACGCTTCACCAAACCCCACTGGATCGGGTCTGAAGTCACAGGCGATCGCCGCTATAACAACTCAGCCCTAGCCAAAAACCCTTTCACCAGATGGTCAAACGCTTGAACTCTTGCCTAAAATTTTAAATCCGTTTCAAAAAACTCTTACCACTCGCAAAATGTTCAGTAAAATCGCGAAGACCTCATCCTTCATTTAACTGACGCTTATCCAGTGCGATCGTTTATGCGAAACCCCAACTCGACCGAAACCTCAGCCCCGATCTCCGCCGTCCCGGTTTCTCTATACCGCGAGGTTTGTGGCGAACTGCGAGAGAAATCTGGTCAAGTTGAAACCCTACAACTCAACAACCAACGAATTCTGCAAGAAAATCATCAGCTTCGCCAAGAAATTCAGCGCCTCGTTCAAATGGTGATGCACACCCATCATCAGGTCAGCAAAATCTCCGAATTTCCAACCGAGGCAACCGCCCACGGAACAGAGACATTTCATCCAGGGTCCGCCCTGAATCGCTTTACCGTACCGTCATCCGCATCACCAGCAAAACCGTTTAGCTCAACTCAAATGCCAGCTCGACCGATCGCCGCCTCGACCATGGTCCCATTCCCGACCCCAGCAACCTATAAACGCGAAGATTGGATCACTGGAACCCACGAGCCACTGGTTCAGAGATTATTTAATCAAACTAGTTCCATCACCCAAGATCTACGCGGATGGAGACTGGCGGTGGTAATTAGTTTGATTATTTTGAGTGCCTTTGGAGCGGGTTTCTTGATTGTGCGTCCTTTAATTAGTCCGTCCCACTCAAAATAACAAACCCTAGTTAAGATCGATCGTTAAAATTTTCTTCAAGATTCACGAGTACTATCTGTTGAAATACTCACCGCGCTGAAGCGACAGTAATTCTTGACACTTCACTGGGTTTCGCTACCGAAGTAGTCTTACAATCCCTCAGTGTCCATTTAGAGTCGTGGCGATTCCCCATCCCGACTTTTTCGATATTCTTCGCTGCGTTCTCGTCTCGGTCAAGTTCAGCACCACAGTTAAGGCACTTCACCGAACGAACTTTTAGCTCCAGCTTCCCCCAGCGGAAGCCGCAATCTGAACATACCTGACTAGTCGGCTCCCACCGATTGATTGCTACGAATTCACGCCCGTACTTTTCCGATTTACCTTCACACAGCACCCGAAATTCACGCCACCCTTGCAAGCTAATAGCCCGACTCAGACGACGATTCTTGACCATGCCCGACACGTTCAAATCTTCCAAAACAATGACGGCATTTTCTGTCACCATCTTGGTCGAAAGTTTGTGCAGAAAGTCTTTTCGAGTATCCGCAATCTTGTTGTGAGTCTTAGCAATCTGCAATCGCGTTTTACGCCGACGATTAGAAGATCTGACTTGACGAGACAGACGCTTTTGTAACCTACTAACTTTGCGGTCAAGTCTTGAGTGGTCAGGACTTTCAGCCTTTTCGCCATTGCTCATCATCGCAAAAGTTTTAATCCCCAAGTCAATGCCGATGCTTTGGTTTTGGGCATCAACTTGAACGGGTTCGACTTCTACGACAAAACTGAGAAAGTAGCGATTAGCGCAGTCTTTAACTACTGTTACAGAGCTAGGCTCTGAAGGTAAACTTCTTGACCAAACAGGGCTTAAGTTACCAATTTTGGCTAGATAGACCACACCATCAGCCATTGAGAACGCCGCCTTTGTGAACTCTGCCGATTGAGAATTGGTTTTCTTCTTAAGTCGCGGAGAACCCATTTTTCCACCTTTCCGCTTCCCGTTGCGAGAATTGAAAAAGTTGCGGTAAGCAGTGTCCAGTTGACGTAGGGATTGCTGCAAGGGTACAGACGACACATCCTTCAACCATTGCCGTGCATCGGTCTTCTTAGACTGAGTGAGCATCGCTGAAAGTGCGTTGAACCCTGGTAGCTTTTCAGAACTTTTGCAGATTGCTAAAGCATCGTTCCAAGCCACCCGAACACAACCAAACAACTGAGCTAAACTCTGACGCTGTTGGTCTGTTGGGTAGAATCGGGACTGATACCTAGCTTTCATTGCTTATATTATGATTGGTCTATTAGTACACTCTATATTGGTCTGCAAGAAATGACAACCCATTTTCGTAAAGAGAGACATAGTATTTCCGACTTGCAGATTCAGTTGGTCTGCATCACAAAATATAGAAGAAAGGTTTTTACGGCTGATAGTCTTGCAGTCATCGAAACTTCATTTAAAGAAGTCGCCACAAAAATGGGCTTCCAGGTGAAAGAATTTAATGGAGAGGAAGACCATGTTCATTGTCTGATTGAATATCCTCCCAAGCTGTCTATTTCTCAGATGGTAAACGCTGTCAAGGGTGTTTCGAGTAGACGTTATGGACAAGCGGGGCATCCTAAGCCTGACGGGAAAGATGCCCTATGGAGTCCCAGTTACTTTGTGTCGTCTGTTGGGGGCGCTCCGTTAGAAGTGCTTAAGCGCTACATCAGAAAACATGAAAAGCCGTCCTAGAAAGACGGGGTTTTTACCCAAGTTTTTGATAAACAAGTAAACATTGATACAGTATCAACTCCTTAGTAAATGCTAGTACTCTACAGCTAGTAATTTCTAACGATCGCTCTTTGAAGGTCTGTCTTAGTGCTCTAAAGTATTATTTCTTAAAGCAGCAAGGTTTGACCTAAAACTAGTGCATTATAGGGATGAATAAATTCACGCTGTTTGGACAAGGAGAGTCGAATTTTGAAAAAGGTTGAAGCAATCATCCGCCCTTTTAAATTGGACGAAGTAAAAATCGCTCTTGTGAATGCAGGTGTGGTCGGAATGACGGTTTCTGAAGTGCGCGGCTTCGGTCGTCAGAAAGGTCAGACTGAGCGTTATCGCGGATCTGAGTACACGGTTGAGTTTCTGCAAAAGCTGAAAATTGACATCGTAGTCGAAGATGAGCAAGTCGATATGGTTGTGGACAAGATTGTCACAGCTGCTCGTACAGGTGAGATTGGAGATGGCAAAATCTTTGTCTCTCCTGTAGACAACGTAATCCGAATTCGGACCGGAGAAAAGAACGTCGAAGCGATTTAAGTCATTTTATTTAAATCTGATTTTCACAAGAGAGGAGGCGATCGTTAAATTCGATCGCCTCCTCTCTTTTATAGTTCATGGCTTGTTTTTATAACTCAGCCACTGCCCGATCGATTAAACGTCGTGCCAAAGTCTGGGTTCCCGTATGGGTGTAATATTTGACCGAAATATCTAAGAATGCCCCAACATAGTCCAGTTTATCTTCAGAAATTTTCACGAACTTCTGAAGATTGCCCAACACATTTTCTTGAGTCAGCCCATTCTGGTCCACAAAGCCCGTCATCCAACCACTAACCGAGTCAAAACTCTGACCGATGAAACCAAGTTTATCGCCGCTGTTATTCCCAGGAATGAGGCTGCTGACGCTTTTGAAGGTGTCATTTTTTTCTAGATCATTCGGAGTCATGTTGTTCAATGTTCCTAGACCTTTGCCGATAAATCCGGGTCCCAAGGGAATCAAGCCATCAAAGCAAATCAACGCAACCATCCGCATTAACGATTCGCCACCATAGTCTCCCAGCGCCGCCAAAAAGTCTCCAACGCTGTCGCCAGGAATTCCATTGATTTGGCAATAGGCCACCAACTCGACCACGAGCTTGATACAGAGGTCAATACTCTGCACCTTCTCCGGTTTTGGGGTCAAATTACCCAGAAAGCCTAGAAAAGAAACGTCTTGGCCGATTTTGTTGGCCATCGCCGCCATGCCCAATGCGCCCGCTGCATTGTCCACGGTTTGGTAGAGCCACATCGCCCGTTGGTAGCCTTCACCTTCGTCGTTGTAGAGATAGACAGCCCGTTCACCGATCGCCTGAATCATCGCCTCGTCACTTTCGCCCGTCACAGCCCGGATAGTGTTGGTGAATCCGGTAAGGTTTTGCCATTGACCCGGAATCACAAAATCTAGGGCATTCAACGCCATAATCGTCGTGCCACCAGTGGGCAACTCATCAACCAGTTCAAAAATAGATTTACTCATCGTTCAAAATTCCTAAAATTTGACGATCCCCACCGATGGATCGGGGGGATTCTTGGTTCTACGATTGGACTTGCTTTGGCAGACTTGCACTCACTGAAATAGAGGTTTGGTCTCCCTAAGCGTTACATGAGTCTAGCCCAAATTTAAAATCTACGGATTTGAAAGCGTTGAGCCTTGGCTTTGGAATGCGGTTATGAGTAGACCATCGTTCTGGGTAACAATCAGAAATTTTGGGCTTGATGTCACGATTCCGGTAGAATGCACCTGAAGTCGCATCACGCGTATTGCGGTCCTATGCAACAATGCGATGCTGAATACCGATATGTCAACATCAACGAATTGAGATGTTTCCGTGAGTGTAATGCAGTTGGCTAACCCGATAGTACCCGCCTCTCCTCTAATCCTAGAAAGTTTACCTAGCCCTGCCCTGCCCGATGGTGCTTGCCCTCGTCGTGCCCGAATGCGGCTTGACTTGCTGCTGTTGGCAATAGAGGCTTTAGATATCTCCGGATCGGAAGCGATTTTGATGGTCGTGCAGGAGCTTGAGCTTGGTTCTGTTGTACCCGATCGGGTGGCGCTGTGGCGAATGCGAAACACAAACTTTTTGCGTCGGGCGGCTCAACAGCAGCCTCTCACCTTAGTAGAGGGTAAGGCGATCGTGGTGGTGATCGGGTTTATCGCCCGACGGCTGACCGGAATAATCCGGCAATACGTCCTAACGCAACAGCAGCTAATCGAGCAAGGCAAAGGCGTGGAAGACGATTTTTACCTAGCATCCTATCTAGAACGGTTCCGGACTCATTTCAAGGCGCGGATGAACATTAGCCGATCGACGGAAATGGGCTACGGTGAACCCGATGCGGTCAATACTCTAGCCTTAGAATTACTCAATCAATTGCTGTTTTGTACCGGAACGTCGGGAATACAGCGCCTATGGATTAGCTTGTTTGATGGAGAAGTATGATGACCAGAATTCAACGGCAATACAGTTTGCCCAACTGCACCTTGCTACTGGATGGCATGGACGATGTAACTCAAAGCAATGCCATGGATTTACGTCCGATTATGGCGCTGCTTTTGAGTGCAGAATGTCGGATTGGTGATGGCTACGGAAATGGGGGCGGTTCCTTGGTGGGCGGACGAGAGTTTTTTGAAAGTTTAGTGAACTCCGTGAGTCGCTATGCCCAAGAATTTTTGAGCGGCATTCATCTCCCGACGCTTCCTCCTCAATTGGTCCAGATGAAACGATCGGGTCTTGACCAACATGAATTAAGTTATCAGCCCAGCTCAGACGAGTCTGACCCCAATGCTAAACCCAAAAAACTCAACCTCAGCACCGTGCAGTTTTTTGACCTAGTTGAGGCGATCGACCAATTTGTGGCAGATACCCAAACCCTGCCCGCGTTCTCGCTCAATTTGGTCCCCGTCGCAAAGAAATTTGTACCTCGGGCCGCTGTGGGTAAACAATCCGTACCCGCTGCCGTCGGGCTATCAGGGTTAGCGATCGCAGCCCTAGCGATGTTTAGCCTCCCTATTCCTACGGTCAAACAACCAGAAACTCTGCGTGCCGGAGTCAATACGGGATTGCCCAGCGTACCGCCCAATCCTGCGACTAGCCAGCCTCCTAGCCCTAGAGTGAACCCAAGCGCTAGCTCGGATGCTGACAGTCAAAAAATTAAAACAGACCTGACAACCCCACTCGCGATTACTGACCCAACAGAAGTCGATCGGCTGAAGCAACAGCTAAAGGGCAATGTCATGGACAAACTAAAACAGGAGTCCAAATTTCCAGAACCCCTGATGTACCGCGTCAGTGTCGGCAAAGATGGTCAAATCATTGGCTATAAACCAGAAAGCGATGTAGCCACCAAAGAAAAAAGTCTGACCCCATTACCCGATCTGTTGCTAAATGCGACTACAGACAAAACGCCAGAAGCCCTAGCTGACTATCGCGTCACATTCCAGACCTCTGGACGGGTTGACGTGGTGCCATGGGGTGCAGAAACGCCGACATCCGGTGCGTTCAGTAGTCCGATCGCCGCCAGCCAAGCCTCCCCCCCCCCAACCAGCCCGGTCCCAATTTCAGACTCAAAGCAAGACTCAAATCAAGACTCAAAGCAAGAAATAACTGACAGCGCCGTTCTAGACGCATTACAACCCAAAGTTTACGAGCAACTTGACAGAGCATGGCAGGCTAACCCAGCCTTTAATGACGACTTACGCTATCGTGTTCAGGTCAGCCGTGAGGGTGCAATCGTGGGCTACACCTCAGAAAATAAGGCTGCCCGCGACTACGAAAATGATATTCCACTGCCAAAGCTGAGCCAAGGCAAACCGAATCCAGTCGCCGATAGTACCGCCTCGTTTAAGGTCGTATTTCGGCCCAGTGGGAAGCTAGAAATTAGTCCTTGGTTTGGGTATAACAAACCGTAGACTTTGTAGGAATCACTTGTCGTTAAACGTTTTAAATCGCCATGGACGCAAACCCGCCCCAGTCGCAAACCCTGGATCTACCTACTGAGGTCATCGTGCAAGCGTCTGCGACCTCCCTTGGAAAGATCTATTTGGATTGGATGCCTCAGCCCGGAGCCTATCTGGATGTGGCTGGAGCAACTTATGCAGTCTTAGAACGACGACATCGCTACCAGCTTCAATCCGGAAAATATCGCCTCCAAACCATTGCTCTGTATGTTCAAGAACGCGATCGACCCACGGAACAAACCCTAATTGAGGGGCGTTGGGTGATTGGGGATGCCAGTTGTGTTTTTAATGCCCGATCGGAACTCTTGCGCTGTGGAATTGAACCTATTGGACCCTGTGCAAATTGCCGTTATTACGAGCCAAGAGACAACCAGCCCCAGAAGTTGGGCTAAGCACCGTAGCGAATCGTGCTATAAATGTTGAGGTTTTGTAACAAATTCTCATAAGACGTTGGATATTAGGCGTTGAGTTTCCATGATTCATCTCCAACATTGGGTATCTGGACAGCGTAATTTTGGGTATTTGATTTAAGAACTCTAATGCGATCCAATCTTCGGAGTAGTGAATGACCGCGACCATCAACCCTGGAAAATTGCCCGACAATACGGGTACCACTCTGCATCTACGAGACATTATTAAATCAATTCCACGCGCGTATTTTCAGAAAAATGCCGTCAAGGCTTGGACTCAAGTTGCAATTACATTAGTGTCCGTGACTCTGAGCTATGTTGCGTTGGCTTACTCACCTTGGTTTCTGTTGCCGTTTGCTTGGTTCTTGACTGGGACTGCACTGACGGGATTTTTTGTGATTGGTCATGACTGCGGTCACCGATCGTTTGCTAAGCGTAAGTGGGTGAATGATGTTGTTGGACATTTAGCCTTTTTGCCTTTGCTTTACCCCTTCCATAGCTGGCGCTTCCTTCATGATAAGCATCACAATCACACCAACAAAATGGATGTGGATAATGCTTGGCAACCGTTGCGTCCTGAACTTTATGAAGCATCAGACATTGTGCGTAAAGTTGGCTACAAGCTCGTTCGCGGAAATTTCTGGTGGATTGGTTCTGTCTTCCATTGGGCATTGATTCACTTTGACCTTAATAACTACCATCCTCGCGATCGGGCGAAAGCAAATTTCTCAAACTGGTTTGTAATTGCAGCGGGATTGATCTTCTTGCCTTTACTGACTTACTACCTTGGTCCTTGGGGATTGGTCAAGTTTTGGGTGATGCCTTGGTTGGGCTATCACTTTTGGATGAGTACGTTCACTATTGTTCACCACACCTTGCCCGAAATTGAATTCCAAGAACCTCATGTTTGGGATGCGGCAAAAGCGCAACTGTTTGGAACTGTACATTGTGAATATCCGGCGGGCGTTGAATTCCTATGCCATCACATCAATGTTCACATTCCTCACCATGTTTCTGTGGCTATTCCGTCGTATAACCTTCGGGCTGTACACAACCATTTGAAGTCGATTTGGGGCGACGATATGGTGATTCGGAATTTTGATTTGACACTGGTTAAGCAGATTACCCAGGAATGTCATCTGTACCATGAAGATCGGTTCTATCAAAGCTTTGATGAGTTTGATGCCGCTAAGAATTAGGTTCTAATGACTTGACGACTAAACCGCGATCGTAAGTTCAGTCCTACGATCGCGGTTTTTAATTTTGAGCGTCCTCGGTAATCATCTGAAGAGATCTTAAATTGGGGTTCGATCGTTACAGAGATGCCGTAGGATTGGACGCGAGTTCTATTGTTTTAAATCACCCAAATTGTTGTTATGCCTGAATCCTGGAATCGTCGTCATGTTCTGTCTCTGTGCGACTTTGAACCCTGGGAATATGACACGATTCTCCAAACAGCCAGCAGTTTCCGCGAAGTCCTCTCCCGTCGTACTAAAAAAGTTCCGACACTCCAAGGGCAAGTGGTGACTAACCTATTTTTTGAAAGCTCAACCCGTACCCGCAGCAGCTTTGAACTTGCGGCTAAACGTCTTTCCGCCGATATTCTAAATTTTACCCCTGGAAGCTCATCCTTAACGAAAGGCGAAACCATTCTAGATACGGCCAAAACCTATCTGGCTATGGGGACAGACATCATGGTGATCCGGCATCAAGAGGCGGGGGTTCCGGCGGCGATCGCGGCAGAAATGGATCGGCTCAATTGTGGGGTTGGAGTGTTGAATGCGGGCGATGGTCAACATGAGCATCCTTCGCAAGCACTGCTAGATTTATTTACGATTTGTATGGCGATCGATTCGGTGAATCCAAAAATTGATGGTTTGAAGGGCAAAAAAATTGCGATCGTCGGCGATATTCTTCATTCACGGGTTGCTCGATCGAATTTGTGGAGTCTGACGGCAAGTGGTGCGGAGGTTCATCTTGCGGCCCCGCCTACGCTTCTACCTGCGGCTTTTGCGGAGTTTGTTCAAGGTACGACGACCGATCGTAAACTGTACATCCATTGGAATTTGGATGATGCGATCGTGGATGCTGATTTTGTGATGACATTGCGATTGCAAAAAGAACGAATGACCAGTCACTTGTTACCGAGTCTGCGGGAATTCCATCAACAATTTGGCATTACCCGCGATCGGTTAAAGATTTGTAATCCTAAGGTTCGAGTTCTCCATCCTGGTCCGACCAATCGCGGAGTTGAGTTAACCTCTGATGTCATGGATGACGGCGCGATTAGTTTGGTTTCTGAACAAGTCACGAATGGCGTTGCAGTTCGGATGGCCTTGTTGTATCTAATGGGAAGTACTCGATGAACTCTGATTTAAACCCTGACCCAAAGCCTGATTCATTTGCATTAACCTTTGCACCGCTTTCCCTAGAAGAAGTCTATGCCCTAGCCGATGATGGGGCGAATGGTGCGATCGTTTTGATGAGCGGTATGGTGCGCAATAAAACCGATGGGCGATCGGTGAATTGTTTGGAATATCAAGCCTATGCGCCAATGGCAATTAATGTATTTAAACAAATTGGAATTGAAATTCGGGCAAAATGGACTGATATTACAACAGTAGTAATTCACCATCGAACGGGGAAGCTAGCGATCGGTGAAATCAGTGTCTTAGTTGCGGTCGGCAGTCCACACCGTTCGGAAGCCTTTGAAGCCTGTCAGTATGCGATCGACACCTTGAAACATAATGCGCCGATTTGGAAGAAAGAACATTGGGAAGATGGAAGCAGTAGCTGGGTCAGTATTGGAGCCTGTGAACAGGTTGATTGTTAGGGTTAAACTTTTAGCAAGGCGATCGGTCTGTAGCCGATCACCGATCGCAATGACAGATCAGACGGTTCATTGTTGTTGCCGCATCGATCAATTAAAATTCAATCCCGGCCTGTGCCTTAATGCCTTGAGATTTGAATGGATGCTTAACAATTTTCATTTCAGTCACCAGGTCTGCCCGATCGATCAGAGCCTCTGGTGCCCCGCGTCCCGTTAAGATGACATGTTTCAAATCAGGTTTTAACGCCAGTCCGTCCAGCACTTGTTCTATGGTTAAGTACCCCAGTTTTAAAGCGATATTAATTTCATCAAGGAGAACGACATCATAGTCCTGGTCTTGGATGTATTCGAGAGATTTTACCCAAGCCATTTGGGCCATCTCAATATCCCGATCGCGATCTTGGGTATCCCAAGTAAACCCCTCGCCCATGGCGTGAAACGTAAGTTGGTCACCCCAAGATGAAAATGCGGCTTTTTCAGCAGGTTCCCAGGCTCCCTTAATGTACTGGACGATCGCGACCTTGAAGCCATGCCCCAACGATCGCAACACCATCCCCAACGCAGCCGTAGTTTTTCCTTTGCCGTTTCCAGTATGTACAATCACCAGCCCCTTAGGTTCAGCACAGGATTCCAGCCGTTTCGCTTGGACAGCTTGGCGACGCTGCATTTTTTGTTGATATTGACTGTCGCTGAGTTGCAGGTCGGCAGCGGTTTGTTCGAGGTTGCTGGGGAGGTCAGACTGGGGCATAGGAGTGAGCATCATTGGAGAGAGATTCATATCTTCCCATTGTGCGGGGTGTTCGGGAATCTGTGGCTTAAGGATGTTGATTCTGAGACGAATTAGGGCAAAACTATATAAACAGAAGATTCAGCCATTAGCCATCATATGAAACACATGGAATATACCATTCCGGATTTGGACAGCATCAGTCGCAAATTGATGAGTATTGAACGTCCTAAAAAACCAAAGATGCTGGTGGTGGATGATGAGCCGGATAATCTGGATCTGCTCTATCGAACCTTTCGCCGCGACTTTCAGGTTTTGAAGGCTGAAAGTGGCACAAGAGCCTTAGAACTCTTGGCTGAAGAAGGCGAAGTGGCAGTAATCATCTCGGATCAGCGGATGCCGGAAATGAAAGGTACCGAATTCCTCAGCCGTACAGTGCCTGAGTTTCCCGATACGGTACGGATCATTTTGACAGGGTTTACCGATGTGGAAGATTTGGTGGAAGCTATTAACTCTGGTCAGGTTTATAAATATATTACAAAGCCATGGGATCCTGATGAATTAAAGGTGGTGGTCCAACGAGCAGCGGACACCTATGAGTTATTAAAGCAGCGGACAGAGGAATTAAGTCGATCGCAGGCGCAAATGGCGTTGCTGGCGACGATCGTTCGGGTGGCTCAGGACTCGAAATCTGTTGAGATGACGTTGAATCCCTTGGCGGAGTGCTTTGGTCGAAGTTTCTCAGCCGATGGGGCTGTCCTACAACGGGTAGAAGGATGGTCTTCCATCGCCCCTAGGTCATTGCAGTTGGGAGCTGCTCAAGGAACTTATGGCGGTGCGGTCAGTTGGATTGGGAACGATGATTCCGTTAAAGACGCGATCGAAAGTCGGAAGATGCAGGTTGTGGGGAATATCCCGTTGGATCCCAAGTTGGCAACTCAGGCTCACTATGTTGAACAGGATATTCAAGCTCACGTCGTTGTACCTGTTATTTGGGGTGATGAGGCGCTGGCAGTGTTGTCATTGTATTGGCATAAGCCCGTGGCATTGCGTCAAGATGAGCTGGTGCTGTTGCATTTGTCAGCCCAAGAGGTTGCACTGGTCTTGAGCTGCAATGCCTATGATCGATCGCCGCTTGTACTCTAATGCCTTAAACGCACCACCAAAGATTCTCCCTAGGCTGCTACGACTAAGAATTCTCGAATAGCAGCTAGGAAATTCTCAGAGTCTTCTAACATTGGAAAATGTCCCACTTTCTTTAAAACCTGGTACTTCAAACCCGGATTAAGTGCTGCTGCTGCTCGTCCGAGGCTGGCTGGAACGATCGTATCCCGATCGCAGGACAGAACTAAAGTCGGAATCGAAAGGTTCGCAATTTGCGCTGAAATTTCGCTACAGGTGTTGGGTTGAGCCACACTAAGCAATGTACCGATCGCAGCATCAGCCGTCGCACCCAAATAATCTTCTATGAATTCTTGCCGATCGCTACCGGGAATCGATCGATGTAAAAAGCGTTGCATCACTAAAAAATCAACGCCGGGTAAGGTATAAAACCATCTGGGCCGAAAATTGATTACGAGTTGCCCAAATTGATAAAAAATACCAAAAATAATCGCATTGAATTTAAAAACACCGCCGCAGGTCAAAATACAGCGATCAATCCGATCGCCCCAAGCATCCAAAAAATACGTCGCGATCGAACACCCCATAGAATGAGCCACCACCGAAACTCGATCTATTTGTAACGTAGTCAATAGTTGATCCAAATCGTCCGCGTAGGATTTTAAGCTGTAGGCACTTGGTTCGTCGCCATCAATAATTTTGCTCCGCCCAAACCCGCGTAAATCATAAATCAAACAATCATACCGATCGCTCATCGCCTCAGCCGTCGATCGCCAATACCGTCCTGATCCACCCCAACCATGCAAAAACACTAAGACAGATCGATCGGTGCGGTCTCCAGATTCCGTCGTAATCCATTCGTAGTAAGTATCACAGCCTCGAACTGTCAATAATGGCATTTAGGCAGACTCAGGCTTTGGTAAGGACGGCGGAAGTAGAATCAGTTCGGCAGTTGACCGCTCTTCTACCATGTCACAGGTGATGATGCAGCGAGTCAAATCCTTACGGGACGGAACCTCGTACATGATGTCCAACATAATTTCTTCAATAATACTCCGCAGTGCACGGGCACCCGTTTTCCGCCGAAATCCTTCAGAGGCGATCGCCTTAATCGCGTCCGATCGAAACTCCAATTGCACATTATCCATACGCATCAGTTTCTGATACTGCTTAACTAGAGCATTTTTCGGCTCAGTTAAAATGGCCATCAGCGCCTCCTCATCCAAAGATTCAAGGGTCGCCACCACCGGAATCCGACCGATAAATTCAGGAATCATGCCAAATTTCACGACATCATCCGCCTGCATATTTTTCAGCATATCGGACGATCGTTTCTCTGCCGAAATGCCGTCCTTACCGACCTGAATAAATCCCATAGACTTCTTGCCAATGCGTTGCTCGACAATCTTGTCTAGCCCCATAAACGCACCGCCGCAAATAAATAGAATGTTACTGGTATCGATTTGGATGCAATCCTGATACGGGTGTTTCCGTCCACCTTGGGGCGGCACGTTTGCTATTGTTCCTTCCAGCATTTTCAGCAGCGCTTGCTGAACTCCTTCACCAGAAACATCACGAGTAATGGACGGGTTTTCACTCTTGCGGGCAATCTTATCAATTTCGTCAATGTAAATAATCCCACGCTGCGCTTCCTCAACGTCTAAATCAGCAACCTGAAGCAGTCTTAAAAGAATGTTCTCAACATCCTCACCCACATACCCCGCTTCGGTCAGGGTTGTTGCATCAGCCACCGCAAACGGCACATCCAAAATGTTCGCTAAGGTTTGGGCCAGTAGCGTCTTGCCCGATCCGGTCGGTCCAATTAGTAGAATGTTTGATTTCTGAAGGTCGATCGCGTCGTCAGGTTTGCCTTCTTCTCCGTGAGATTCCAGATAAGTAAGCCGTTTATAGTGGTTGTAGACTGCAACAGAAAGCACTTTTTTAGCTTCGTCCTGACCGACCACATGCTGATCAAGATGTTTCTTAATCTCTTTTGGCTTGGGGATCTGACTCAT
>JAYVUU010000035.1:0-10616 GCA_043787635.1 Synechococcales cyanobacterium
GATTGTAGCAGAAGATTGACGGTGGTTAAAACCACCCGTTCGCTTTCCTCTCAGGTCTAAAGACGCTGAGTTTCCCGCGTATCAGGCACTTTTTATGAATAGTGATCGGGATAACCGTAGCGCTCGAACTTACCGCGTCACCGGAATCAATCTCCGTAGCAAGCCATCCGGAGAAGCCGATCGGATGATGACAATTTTGACGAAAGAGCTAGGGTTGATTCGGGTGATTGCCCCCAGTGCGCGAAAACAGAAGTCCAGCCTATCGGGACGTAGCTCATTGTTTGTGGTGAATGACTTGCTGATTGCGCGGGGGAAATCTATGGACAAAATCACCCAAGCCGATTCCGTCGAAACATTTCCGAAACTCGCCCTCGATATTCGGAAACTGACCGCCAGCCAATACTTAGCCGAACTCGCCCTTCAGCAAGCCCAGAGCGATCAATCCCAGGAAGGATTATTTTATCTTTTGATGGAACATTTACATCGACTGCAAGCTTCGGAATCGGGGGAGATACTAGCCCGATTGACCCATGGGATCTATCAGCTTTTAGCCATAGCTGGAGTCGCACCGCAGATGTATCGGTGTTGCTTAAGCGGGGAAATTCTAGAGCCTGAAGTTGGAAATCCGGTGTGGCGAGCGGCGTTCAGTGTGGAGGCGGGCGGGGCTGTGACGTTGGAAGCTTTGGCCGCATGGCGATCGCAGGAACAAGGTGAACAACCAGAGGACGATCGGGAAATCCAAACAGGCGATCGGACCGCGACAGTGACTCGGATTACAGAACGTCCGGTGCGGCTATATTCTCCCAAGCAAGCCTCTCGTCCCATTCAGCTTGGAGCCATTCAAATGACGCTGATGCAGCAACTATCGGGGAAAGAGTTGCCCTATTTGGATCCAGGAACGCTCCCTCAAGGCATGACTCCTGACATGGCATGGCGATCGATTGAACGGCTTTTACGGTCCTGTGCCCACTACCATTTCGATCGACCCATCCGATCGGCCACGTTAGTGGATCAGCTTTTTTAATGAATTATAGAAGAGGGAATAGAAGCGTAAATGTTGTCCATCCACTGTTACTTTCCAAATCTAGCGTGCCCCCAAGTTGATCCGTCAGCTGTCGCACCAGAGATAATCCCAGGCCCATTCCAGGAATTGGGGAACAACTTTCGGGTTCACCGAGACAGGTACCCTTCAGGGATCGGCTGGTTTCGGGGAGGATCCTGTAAAACTTATTGAAGATATGGGGCAATGCTTTTGAGTCAATTTCAGCCTGATTTTTAATCTTTATCTGAAGTCCATCAGCGATCGTTACCACTACACCAATCTGGCCGCCCACCTTCGTATATTTGCAGGCATTGTTTAAGAGTTCCGTCAAAATTCGCTCTAAGCTCAAATACGATAGCGAAAACGCCGTGTCGATTTTTATAGGTACATCCCACATCAACTGAAGATTGAGATGAGACGATCGGACCTGAAAGCTCTCAAACAATCGGTCAAATATCATCTGTAAATGCATATCCTTAGATATGTAGTCGTCGATCGCCTCGTCTTCTCGATATAAAGTCAGGAGTTCTTCAATTAGGGCATCACTCTGGGCACAAGCTTGACGGGCAATAGATAGGTATCGTTCAGATTTCTCTGGTCGATGTTCCAGAAGTTCTAATGCGACTTTAATGGTGGTTAAGGGGGCACGTAAATCATGGGTAATACCGCTGACCCAGGCTTGAATTTCTTGCTCGCGAAGTTGTAAAACTTGAATCTGAGCTTGCAGGGCTTGATGGTGATCGCTTGATGGCAGCGGTACGAATGAGTCTCTAGGGCGATCGTCGTGTCGGGCTTGTTTTGCAATCTGTCCATAGAGCATTTCTAGCAGCTCATGACGACGAAAAGGCTTGACCAGGTAGTCATCTGCTCCAAGACAAATTCCCTGCCCCAGATCGGATATACCCTCTTTCCCGGTCAAAAAAATAAACGGGATCTGTGCTGTCGTACACTGACCCCGCAATCGTTTCAGAACTTCATAACCATCCCAGATGGGCATTGCAATGTCACAGAGAACGACATCGGGCAGGTGAGCTAACGCACTTTTTACGCCAGATTCACCATCAATCGCCTCTAAAACCTCGAAACCAGCCGATCGTAGAATTTCTGCGATATTGGACCGAGCATCCGTGTTGTCTTCAATCACCAGAACTTGGACAATTCTCATGGGCAATTAACTAGCAGAAGATTTTACTAACTACTAAGTGCAGTTACAGTTTTTACTTATTCTTGCAGATCACTCTTAAGAAATACAGGGCATACCACTTAAGAAATACACAAAATAGGTTGAAAGACTTTCATTCTTTATCTGTACTTCAAAGAACTATTCGCTGCATTGACGGTGTTTTCAGTCGATCGCAAATGGGATGGGCAAGAGCAAACCTAGTTTTAGAGTCTTCCTTTTGAAAAAGATTCAGGGATCGAGTCTAGCGGATGACGGGGTTCAGGCTGATGCGTACACGACAGACAAAGACAGGGAACGCAAGTATTTCTCTTGGTTGCACCCCTGTTTAGTCTATTAGACTAGCCCGACTAGTTTCATGCTTAAGTCCCACATCCGAGCAGCTTTCACATCATCACTTCCTTTGGACAGCTCTTGAACGAAGGCTTGACGACCTTCCTTTTGACGGTTTCCCCAGCTCCAGTGGACTCCAGATTGACTAAACCCAGCGTCTGCTATAACTTGCGCTGTCCGCTCTCCAGCTAATTCCTGAGATACGTAGCCTTTAGTAATATTTTTCTGGAACCAGGGGAATATTTTTTGAAATAGTTTCGGAGCATTGCGGAATAGTGGAGAATCAGCCACACAGCCGGGATACAGAGAATTAAACACAATTCCTGTTTGTGCGCCGAACCGACGATCGAGTTCTCGAATGGTCATCATGTTGCAAAGTTTGCTGTCTTTATAGGCTTTCCCAGCCTTGAATGGTTTGCCATCAATCATGGCAATGGGGGCTTTGAATCCGGCTTCAAATCCGGCTAAATCGCCCAAATCCGCAGGAGCCGGAATAGGAATTTTCCCACCTAGCTCTTTAGAATTAGCGGTGACGGTGCCCAGAATAATCAGTCGCTTTTCAGGGACTGTCGATCGTTGCAGATCCGGCATCATCAATTGACACAGTAGAAAATGCCCCAAATGGTTAGTGGCAACACTGATTTCGTAGCCTTCAGGACTCCGATCGGGTTGCTTGAGAAGTGGTAAGTAGGTCGCAGCGTTGCAGACTAGAGCGTCAAGCGATCGACCACTGCTGCGGAAAGTTTCGACAAACTGGCGAACGCTAGCAAGGGAGCCTAAATCAATGTGCATCAGGGTGTAGCTATCCTGGGACATTCCCAAACTGATGGCTGCTTTTTCAGCTTTCCGTAAGTCTCGGCAGGCCATCACAACATGCCATCCCCGTTTTGTCATCGCTTTTGCCGCCCATAGACCGACTCCAGAGGACGCTCCAGTAATGACTACGGTTGGGGAATTAGATTCTGTCATAGGGGGTGAAGTGCCAAATTAAAAGTTCAATAGGTTCAAGCAAGACGCCTAAACTGAAAAAGATGCGAGGGGCTATGGCGAACTGCAGGTTGTCGAGCCATTTGCCCATCGTCTTCTAAATTTTTTATCCGGAAATGCTACAGTCCGCCGCATCCCGTATCACTTCTTAATGGATGATTTTAACGGAAAATCGTAATCACAAATCTCTGGGACGCTTGGGTTTTAGCCACGATCGTAATCGTCCTAACCAGTGGCGCAGACGCGATTCACCTTGAGGGCGGTCGTTTTCTTGGGAAAATTTTGCATCTAGGAGTTCCTTCAGCTTTGTGCTAGTCAGGGGACGATTCAATCCACCATTTTCCACCAGCGAGATAGAACCCGTTTCCTCCGACACCACCACACAGACACATTGACTCACTCGCTCGGTTATTCCCATAGCGGCTCGATGTCGAGTCCCTAACCGTCGGGAGGCTGGACGCTCTGACAAGGGCAAAATTACGCCTGCCGCAATCACCTTGTTTTCGCGAACCAGTACGGCTCCATCGTGAAGCAACGTCGAATTTTGAAAAATGGTTTGAATCAGCTCACGGGATAAGTCCGCATTCAATTTCACGCCGGGTACAGAGAAATCCCGATCGTCGATCACGCCATCGGTTTCCAGAATAATTAAAGCGCCTGTTCGGTTTTGAGATAAATCCTTGACCGCCTCGACCAGTTCATCAATGCAGCCATTGTCCCGTCCCGCCGATCGTCTAGTGGGTTGAAGTAGCTGAAGAATCTCGCCGCGTCCCAACAATTCTAGAAAACGGCGAAACTCAGGTTGCAAGATAAAGGCCATGGCCACGGCTGAACCCACAACCAAGTTTTGCAACACAAATCCCAAAAGTTTCAGCTCTAAATACCGACTCACGGTTGCCGATAGCATTAATGCTATTAACCCACGCACCATCCATAGAGTGCGGCGCTCACCAATGATCAACAACATGACGTAGATCATGACCAGCACAAAGCCAATGTCCAGAATAGACCTTAGATTGTGCCAGAGAAATATAAAGAGCGACCCTGCTACATCCTGGCTAAAGATCCATTGGATAAGAGAGTCGGTCATTTGTTCCAACGGAAGAGGGCTTGAGAATTAGGGCTTGAGGGTTAGGGTTTGAGATAGTCGGGAAGACGATCGTGACGCAGCAGGTCTTCTAGGGTTTCTCGCTCTAAGATCAAGTGCGCTTGTCCCTGATTGACTAATACTGCGGCAGGCCGGGCGATTCGGTTGTAATTGGAAGACATGCTGTAGTTGTAGGCTCCCGTGTCCATCACCACTAAGATGTCACCAGACTCCGCTTTGGGCAGCTTTGCGTCTTTGATTAACACATCTCCCGATTCACAATGTTTGCCTGCGATCGTCACTGTTTCACTCAGCGGTTCCGACATCCGATTTGCCAGGATTGCTAGATAAAGCGATTCGTAGGTAATGGGCCGAGGGTTGTCTGACATGCCGCCATCAACACTCAAATAGGTGCGAATTTCGGGGATTTCTTTCTGCCCACCCACCGTGTAAGCCGTGATGCAGGAGGTTCCGACCAGCGATCGACCAGGTTCTGAGATCAATCTAGGTAACGGGATATTTTCTGCTTCACAAGCAGCCATGACTGAATCACAGACAACTTTAGTCCAGTCTTCAATGCTAGGGGGATCGTCCTGCTCGGTGTAGCGAATTCCCAAACCACCGCCAATATTTAGCTCGGTGATACTCAATCCCTTGGCTTTGGCTTTGGTAAGCCAGTTAACCATGACTCCACCTAAATCTTTATGAGGCGTGAGTTCAAAAATCTGCGATCCAATGTGGGCGTGCAGTCCAACAAAATCTAGACTAGGATTCGCGACAACAAAATCAAAGACCGCATCAACTTGATTACGATCGAACCCAAATTTGCTGTCAATTCGTCCAGTCTTGATGTATTCGTGGGTGTGGCACTCGATTCCCGGCGTTAGACGCAGCATGATACGAGTAGTTTTGCCTGCTGCTTGGGTTAATGCAGCCAACGATCGTAACTCTTCCCAATTGTCTACAATCACCGTTACGCCGCAATCGATCGCCATTTGCAATTCGTCAGTGGCTTTATTGTTCCCATGCAGGTAGGTCTTGTTCGCGGGGACTCCGGCTTGGGTTGCCGTCAAGAGTTCGCCGCCAGAGACCACATCAATGCCCAATCCTTCACTGGCAACGATCGCGCAAATCGCAAGGCAGTTCCAGGCTTTCGACGCATAAATCACCAGCGACTCGCCTGCATAGTGTTTCTTAAACGAGTCGCGGTACTGCTGACAGGCCACT
This sequence comes from Synechococcales cyanobacterium, assembly GCA_043787635.1. GTDB lineage: Bacteria > Cyanobacteriota > Cyanobacteriia > Leptolyngbyales > Leptolyngbyaceae > JAAFJU01. The sequence continues at coordinate 5,857 of JAYVUU010000035.1, forward strand.
CGCAGGGTCTGTTCATCCACAACGTAGAGAGACGTACCAAATTGTTTTGCTAAGTCCACCACATCACAGCCGCCGATTTCTAGGTGATCCCGATCGTTTACCTTGGCCGTCAATGGGAGAAGGGACTGGTTTGGCGAGATGGCATCAACTAGATATTGATGGGCACTGGCTTGAAGATTTTTTGAAATCCGAATTGGAGTCGCAACCATTTTGCTTAATTCCTGCCCGCTGCAAGGTCTTTCATTTGAATTCACTCAGACAACCAGTGTATCGTCGTTTGGCGATCGCTCAGAACCCTAATTTCTATGGACTCACTCCCCAATCTCCTGCCCAGCCATCTCAAATCGGCCACTCTAGATGACCTTGAAACCTTGCTTGCGCTTGATGCCGATTGCTTCACGAAGCTCTGGAGCCGGGATCACTATCTTCGGGAAATTGAGAGTCCCAACAGTGATATTTTAATTTTTCGTCAGCCCGAATCTCGAATTCCTGTGGCCTATGGCTGTGTCTGGGCAATTGTGGATGAGGCACACATCACCATTCTGGGCACACACCCGGACTACCAGCGGCGAGGCTATGCCCGTCAGGTTTTAGCGGGATTGTTGCAGTTAGCGATCGTCAGGGAACTCAAGCAAGCGACCTTGGAAGTGAGAGCCAGCAATGAAGGCGCATTAGCCCTATATTCATCCTTTGGATTTGAAATAGCGGGGCGACGGAAGAAATATTACTCCGACAATCGAGAGGATGCGCTGATTTTGTGGCGTAGTGGACTCGATCGGGGCTTTGACCCTTGGCAAACCTGTCCGCAGTCGCCCTAACGCAGGTTCGGTAATTGCCACTAAATAAGACTGCTTAGAAATCGCTATTCGCTATTTTCGCTGTGTTAGAATTCTCAGTACCAGCAACGTAGCAGGATATTTGGAATAACACCATGTTTGAACGCTTCACAGAAAAAGCCATTAAAGTGATTATGCTCGCCCAAGAGGAAGCTCGCCGCTTGGGGCACAACTTTGTGGGAACCGAACAGATTCTCTTAGGTCTGATCGGCGAAGGAACAGGTGTGGCAGCCAAAGTTCTGAAATCCATGGGAGTCAATCTCAAGGATGCTCGCATCGAAGTGGAAAAAATTATTGGTCGAGGATCGGGATTTGTCGCCGTCGAAATTCCCTTTACGCCTCGTGCCAAGCGAGTGTTGGAACTGTCTCTTGAAGAGGCTCGTCAACTCGGTCACAACTACATCGGTACAGAGCATCTGCTTCTCGGTTTGATCCGCGAAGGGGAAGGCGTTGCTGCACGAGTATTAGAAAACCTCGGAGTCGATCTTTCTAAGGTCCGGACCCAAGTCATTCGGATGCTAGGCGAGACTGCCGAAGTCGGCGCAGGCGGCGGATCTGGCGGACGGACGAAGACTCCGACCTTGGACGAATTTGGGGTGAACCTGACCCAATCGGCAATAGACGGAAAACTAGATCCAGTCGTGGGTCGTTCTAAAGAAGTCGATCGGGTGATTCAGATCCTGGGTCGTCGGACAAAAAATAATCCGGTCCTGATCGGTGAACCCGGTGTGGGTAAAACGGCGATCGCAGAGGGGCTAGCCCAACGAATCGCTGACCAAAATGTCCCAGATATTTTGGAAGAAAAGCGCGTTATGACCCTTGATGTTGGTCTGCTTGTCGCAGGAACTAAGTATCGAGGCGAGTTTGAAGAACGCCTCAAAAAAATCATGGACGAAATCCGCTCTGCCGGAAACGTCATTTTGGTGATTGACGAAGTTCACACCCTGATTGGTGCGGGTGCCGCAGAAGGGGCGATCGACGCAGCTAACATTCTCAAGCCTGCGTTGGCTCGCGGTGAGTTGCAATGTATTGGTGCAACCACTCTGGACGAGTATCGCAAGCACATTGAACGAGATGCAGCCCTAGAGCGTCGTTTCCAGCCCGTCATGGTGGGTGAGCCTTCGGTGGAAGAAACGATCGAAATTCTCCAAGGTCTACGCGACCGTTATGAGACGCACCACAAGTTGATCATCTCGGATGAGGCATTGGAAGCCGCAGCAACCCTAGCCGATCGGTACATCAGCGATCGTTTCTTGCCCGACAAGGCGATCGATTTAATGGATGAAGCCGGATCTCGTGTGCGTTTGACAAGGTACCAACGCTCAGCCGAAGAGAAAGAGCTTGATGTAGACCTGAAGAAGCTGTTGAAAGAAAAAGACGACGCAGTGCGCAACCAGGACTTTGATAGAGCGGGTGCCCTGCGCGATCGAGAAACTGAAATCCGCGAAGGACTCAAAACCCTGAGCCAAGAGCGTAAAGCCGCAGCGGCTGAAAAAAATGCGCCGAAGCCCATTGTCACCGAGGAAGACATTGCTCACATTGTCGCCTCCTGGACAGGGGTTCCTGTTAGCAAGCTGACGGAATCTGAATCCGAAAAGCTGTTGCACATGGAAGACACCCTCCATACGCGCCTCATCGGTCAAGACGAAGCCGTGAAAGCAGTTTCCCGCGCCATTCGTCGGGCAAGAGTCGGATTGAAGAATCCCGATCGTCCGATCGCATCCTTTATCTTCTCAGGTCCAACCGGAGTCGGTAAAACGGAACTCGCCAAGTCCCTGGCAGCCTATTTCTTTGGTTCGGAAGAATCTATGGTTCGCCTAGACATGTCCGAATACATGGAGCGTCACACGGTTTCAAAGCTGGTGGGTTCGCCTCCTGGTTATGTTGGATACAACGAAGGCGGTCAATTGACTGAAGCGGTTCGCCGTAAGCCTTACACCGTGTTGTTATTTGACGAAATCGAAAAAGCACACCCCGATGTGTTTAACCTGTTGCTACAAATCCTAGAAGATGGTCGTCTGACTGATTCCAAGGGCCGCGTCGTAGACTTCAAAAACACTTTGATCATCATGACCTCGAACATCGGGTCCAAGGTGATCGAAAAGGGTGCGAATACACTTGGGTTTGACTTCGCCACTGAGGATCCAAACGAATCCCAGTACAACCGTTTGAAGTCGCTGGTTAATGAAGAGCTGAAGCAGTACTTCCGTCCAGAATTCCTCAACCGTCTCGATGAGATTATTGTCTTCCGTCAATTGACGAAGGATGAGGTGAAGGAAATCGCGGAAATCTTGCTGAAAGACATCTTCAAGCGATTGACCAAACAAGGCATCAGCCTCAAGGTGACGGACAAGTTCAAGGATCGCCTAATCGAAGAAGGCTACAACCCAAGCTACGGTGCTCGTCCATTGCGTCGCGCCATCATGCGGCTTCTGGAAGACTCGTTGGCAGAGGAAATCCTGTCTGGGCGCGTCAAAGACGGAGACACAGCGGTTGTCGATGTTAATGAAGCGGGTCAAGTTCAGATCGTTAATACTGTCTTGGACGATGCCGTTCTAGATGGTGCACCGGAACGTGAATTGATTGCTCAAGGTGCTGATTAATCGATCGAATTCAACACATTTTAGTTGCATCTACACAGATTAAAAGCGACTGAACAAATCAAACAGGTGAGTCAATTCGTTGGTTCACCTGTTTGACTGTAATTTTTAGGAATGAGGAGCAGATAGACATTACGATTTATCTGCTTTTTCAGTTAGGCTTTGGGGCATGGCTCGCCGTGCCCCTACGACATTTGGAATGTGGGTTTGTAGGGATACGGATTACTATGTCCTAAACCCAATGATATGGTTTTAAGTATTCAATGTCTTAGTTGGAAATACCGACATTATCAATTCCTAGTTCCCAAAACATCTTTTGTTTTAGCTTCGGAACATCTTGTGCTGAGGTGACGATCGCAGAATATAAAACCAACGCCCCTGCAATCAGGATATTAGTGAAGACGTTGACAACAGGTTTCATCGGACTCATACCAAAATCTCGATTAAAATTGGACATAGCCATCAATAGAGAATTGAGAGGGAGTTCTATTATATTTTGTCGCTAAGGTTTAATTGTCCGAAGTTAGTGATATGATATTGAGCAATAAAGCCTTCAGATAATAACCAAACATTTGCTTTCTTCTCGATGTGAAAGAGAATCTATGACTCTCCCCACCTACTCTCTTTTAATTATTGAGCAGTCCCTAGCAATCCAAGAGCAATATAGATGTGACCTGAAAATTAATCCAAGCTGTGACTATCAGTGGTTGACAGCAACATCGATCGAAGCAGGGGTAGAGTTGTGTCAAGCCAGTGTTATCAATGCCGTCTTGTTGGGTGAGTCTTTCGGTGATGTTAACGGACTGACCTTCCTAGAGGCGTGGTCCGATTTTGATCCTATAGGTCGCCCCGGTGTTGTCATGATCGCTGCCATGGTCGATGCTAGCGTTGCCGTGAGTGCCATAAAACTAGGAGCAGAAGATTATCTACCCCAGCCTGTAACACCCGATCGATTGCAGTTGGCGGTGCAAAGCGCAATTGAAGCAGCCCAATCGCAGTGGCAGAACGAACGCGATCGCTTTCAAATCTGCATTGACAATATGCTGGATTGCGTTGCTATTTGCTCTGCGATCCGCGATGAGACGGGAAAGATAATTGACTTCCGCTTCGACTACCTCAACCCATGCGCGCTAGCCGCTGAGCAAATGGTGGGTGCTGAAGTGGGACGAACCATGTGCGATGTGTTACCCGCTAGCCGGGAGACCGGGTTGTTTGATGAGTATTGCCAGGTGGTCGAGACCGGAAAACCGCTGGCTAAGGAGAATTCGATTTACTCGGATATGTTTGGGAATCAACGTTTGACGCGCGCCTATGATTTGCGGGT
>JAYVUU010000036.1:0-4284 GCA_043787635.1 Synechococcales cyanobacterium
CTGGTTAGATCCATTCAATCCCAATCGTGGTAAGCACGCAGGATACCCAATCCTGTTTGGCTTCCTTGGGTGACCTGGCAAATTTCTTGCACTGGTCAAACAACTCATCGCACGTAAAGCTATGTTCACCAAAGAAAGGATCGTTACCGACCCGGAAAGAAGAGTAAGGAGACTTGCCCTCCTCAGCAAAGCTCTTCTCGTACTGCGCGGAAAAGACAGACTTGGCAGGCATCGTACCGTAGCTGAGAGAAAGGCTCATGGAATTTTCTTTCGGTTAGAGACGTACAGCGCGCTTCTGAGAAAGGAATAACGTTAGCTTTTCGCCGCTAATCCAGGCTTTCGCCTTATCTTGAGCAAAAGCCATGATCACCTTGTAAACCCGACTCCGGGGCAAACTGGTAAACCAAAGAGCCGCGTGGAACACGTATTCCGAGCCGTTGAAGCGATACCAACGAAGCTCTGCGTTATCCAGCGAGAAGCAAACCACGTTTTCTTGGTATTCAGTATGACCGTTCATCGTCACCTGTGGCGTAGAGAAAACCACCGGACCATGCGATTCGATGAGCTTTCCAAGATTCATCATGGGGAATTTCCTTTCAGAACCCGTTAGGGCGAGCCGTACCGAATGGGCTTAGAAGCCGGATGGCTTCGCGGTGCAATTCCCGTTTTCGATATCCACGGTCCAACCCCCAAGGTCAGAATCCGTGTTCCGCTCTGTATAGAAACGGATATCCGGCAAAGACGGACGAGGAGCGCGATAAGGAAGCTTCTTTACTTCACCATTGAAGTTGGGGGCGAAGCGGGGAAACTGGGCAACCTTGGTAGCCATGGTGGGGATTCCTTTTGAGAAGGGAATGGGAATAGGTTTAGTAGGCGCCTCGTTGGGAGGTAACCAGGAAAAGGTCAGTCTCTCGATAGCATCCTGTAAGGCGGAATTCTTTTGGTATGGTCCTGGGTAATGTGTCAGGGGATAGCAAACCTTGTGCCAATTCAAGAATTGGAAAAGAAAAGCCCGGAGAAAATTCCCCGGGTTATTCAATTCAGACCCATTCGATACCAAGGATGCCCAGCACACAGGAAACCCAATCCTGTTTGAAGCGGGGGGGCTGAGCAATCTTGAGAGCCATGTAAAAGACCTCGTTTCAGGAAAGGGTATGGTTTGCGAATTCCAGGCAAAAGGTACTGGCACGACGAATCGGAATCAGGAAACCCTCCTGATCAAATTTGGAATCTTGAAAATGGGAGATACCAATAGAGCTGCACAAGCCAGCCAGGAATTCCTTGTTATCAAGCCCGATATCTTCCGGCGAGTTGTTACCGGCGTCAATCTCGATCAGGTATTCAGAATCCGGCAAGCATTCCGCCTTGACCATGAGATTCTGAGAAAACATATTCTTGATATCTGAGTGCTCCATAACGTAGTGGTGAATGTGAATCGCAAGCTTGGACAGCGTTGTGTTTACTTTATCGGTAGGCTCATCGTTCTCATCGGTAAACGATAGAATCAAATTTCTATTGTCGCGGTAAACAATCGCGGTGATATCGGTAGGTTCAGTTTTCATAGAGTTTTGATCCTTGTTTTTAGGTTTCAGTTACAGCAATCTAAATTGTCAAGGACCGAACCTCTCAGGGGAGGTAACAAGGAAAAGGTTAATCTATCGATGGCATCCTTATTCAAGGCAAAAGAAAACCCAACGGGTTAGGTTGGGTTTACCGGCGATTCAATGCCAATCGCAGTCAATCCCGAGAACGTACAGGATACGCGCCACCCAAAGGCGCTTGGGTTCGGTTCCGGTGGATTGCGCCATGAATTCCTGCATAGTCTTATAGAGGCGCTCACAGGTAAATTCATCTTCGCCAAAAAATTCGTCATGTTCGAATTCAATCTGGGCATCTTCCGGCTCGCCCCGGAGGCGCATGGCTTCCGCGTAGAAGCTAGCGAATTCCGCGTAGGCGGGAAGGGTGCCGTAGGGGATAATGGTCTGCATGGTGATCTTCATGGTAAACCTGCCTTCCTCATTCTCTCGATAGCATCCTTATTCAAGATAAAAAGGAACCCAACCTAAAGAGGTGGATTCTTTTAGGTTGGGCTAAGGCACCCATTCGCCGTTCGGCTGCTTCACAACGGCAGAAGTATGCTTCCTCCTTATCGTTGCGATCCTTGACTTCCTGGTATTCCCTAAACGACAGGAGTTGCGCGGCTGACAGAGCCGCTTCATTTACCACCTTTACCGTGGTTCTACCTTTACAGGCTGAACAAGGTACATGATAATGAGACTTGGAGTTGAAGTAAGCGGCTCGATCTTCGTCAGCCTCAAAGCACTCTTTGAATTCCGACTCGGTAAAGGCTACCCCTTTCAACCCTTCGATAAGCTCTTTGCCATCCCCCTCGCAATCGGAACACACTTCCCACATAGCCGGGAAGGTGTATTCTTGCTCATCGCCCTCGTCATCGGTAACTGATACGGTAATCTCTAGACCCATGACAATTCTCCTCGTTTGCTTTACTTGAATCAAGCCCAGGAACAATTCCTAGACTCTTTTCGTTTCAGATTGAATTATCATAGAGCAATCTTCACTTGCCGGAAGTGAACAGGTTTTCTTTTGTTTACTGATGGCATCTTGGGTTTGAATTAATTTGTGGCATGAGCGAGATTGAATTGAGTAGAGATAGCAAAAGACATGCCATGATTCTGGCGACAGATTATGCCCATACTGAATTGGCAAAATGAGCAATCTAAACGCTGTTAGGATTAGCAGGCTAGCGCAGAGGAGGCGAAAAAGTCAATTGTCGATATTCAGCCTGAATGTGAAATTCGAAACCGTATCAAAACACCTTTTTGAGAGCTTGGCTGGCTCTAGGTAGGTCTGGAATCAAAATTGGCTAGCTCAGGAAACCTGCTGAAATTGAAGGGCTGGAAAGGCGGAAATTTATTTTTGCAACTTGGTTGCAATTAGACCAGCCAGGTCAACAATTACTCGCGGCAAGAAACGTGCCTAAAAGCTCAAAAAAGTCTAATTCCGCCCCAGAGAAAAGATTGAAGTCATCGCAACCTAGAGAAGATGCTGTTTTGCTAACGCATCGCCGAGGTCGAAGAATTCGGCAGCCGCTTGGCAATTCTCCGAAGCCCCTTCCAGATCCTCCGCCCCATGATAGACGCGGAAGGTTTCACCCGTCAACGCGCGAATCTTCACCAGCAAACAGGTTTCGGTCTCCCCGGTAAATTCATTCTCCCTCGTGAATTTGCCGCTCTCATGTTTCACGATGACCCACGCCCAACCAGCGTTGGAGCAAGGGTAAAAGATTCTATTGTGATCGTACCGACCAAACTCGTTGACCTTCTCCGATACCTTAGCGCCATCCTGCCAAAAGTCAGAGAACACGTTTCGCGGCGCTTCACCCGGCTTGATAACTCCGAAGTATTCCGCGGCTTCCAGCCCCTCCCCAGGGCGAAGCTGGCTCTGCTTGTTGCACGACCACCGAATCTCCCCAGCCCCATTCACGGATACCACAGACACCTTCTCACCAGCCAAGGTGAGTTGCGATGACTCATCCTTCACCACAACATAAGAGTTGTAGTTACTATCCCAAAAGACTTGACGATTGCTCCGATGATCATTCAACGTCACCGCAACGCGACCAGCCACGATGATCGAAAAGAGCACAGCGATGATGGAAGCTTTCATGATAACTATCTCCTAGACAACCTGAACCATATTGCTTGACGGTCAACATGACCGCTAAGCTTTTCGAGAGAATCAGATCAAGTTGTCAAAGAGCGAGCCTCTCACCAGGGGGAGGTAACCTTGGTTTATCTTGTCTCTCGATGGCATCGCCGTCCTATTCTTTTTTGATTGGCGCGGATTGGTTGATTGCTTTATAGATAGCAAACGTCGTGCCAATCCATATAAGCTATGACGGCTATGTCACATGACAGTGGTATCATGATGAATTGCTATCAATTTCAATAAACGTGCCAAATAAGAAGAATTGTATTTTCCGAGGTCAGAAAAATTCATCTTCAGCCCCTAGGAGAAAATTACATTTTTTGATTCTCAATTTTGCCTTGCCTACATGTCCCACACGCTTTTGCGCGCATGTGTGACAACAATGTCATAGCCCATTCCAGTATACATGGAATCATTGATTAGGGATTTTAAACCTTTCCCTTTTGCCTGGAATGGGTTTACCCATGAAGGGCGAGGAGTGCTAGCGACGAATCCTTTGCCTGCTACGCGCTTCCCTTTGGTTGGGTAGCGCCAGGTCAAAAGGGAAAAAGTCTT
>JAYVUU010000037.1:0-12885 GCA_043787635.1 Synechococcales cyanobacterium
CTCAGGTCCGATACTAGAGGGATCTCCCATGGTGATGATAAGCCTTGGTATTTTGAGTGTCGTGGTCACTTTTTTAATATCCTGCGTTTCAATAACAGGTTTAACCTAACTGGTTTAGAATTACTTTTAAGAACTAATCTATTTTCTAGAGGAAACCAGTCATGGGAGAAATCCTAAACATTGCCATTCTGCCTATTATTCTTATTCCCCTGGGTTTAGTTCTGGGCTATGCACTGCTGAAGCTTCAAGGTGCGAGTCCAGAATAGGGTGCTACCCGGAACTGCTCCTGTCACAAAGATTGACTCTGTTTTAAATCAAGCAGGGTCAGTTTTTTGCGTAAAAATTTTCGCTGAGGCTAATGATAGTCCAATCGATTTGGTGGAAAAGTTCACACTTCTCAGATTCATGCGCTAATCCCTGATAGAATTAACGAGAAATTTAACATTTTGTCATAACCCCACATGAGCATTTTAGTCGTAGGCGCTACCGGCACACTGGGAAGACAAGTGACGCGCCGCGCTTTGGATGAAGGCCACGAAGTCCGTTGTCTGGTCCGTAACTACAAGCGAGCTGCATTTCTAAAGGAATGGGGTGCGGAACTGGTCTACGGAAATCTGTTGGAGCCAGACACCTTGACGGAAGCTCTTGAGGGGGTGACAGCGGTGATTGATGCGGCGACCGCGCGGGCATCTGACACACTGAGCATTCGGAAAGTAGATTGGGATGGGAAAGTCAATCTGATCCAAGCCATTCAGAAGTCGGACTGCGATCGGTATGTTTTTTATTCAATTCTCGATTGCGAAAAGCATCCATCAGTCCCACTGATGGACATTAAAAACCACACCGAAAAGTTCATTAGAGAATCTGGCCTGAACTACACCATATTACGCCCCTGCGGATTTATGCAGGGCTTGATTGGTCAATATGCCATTCCGGTTTTAGAATCCCAATCGGTATGGGTCATTGGTAAAACGGCTCCCATGGCGTTCATGGACACGATCGATGTGGCTAAGTTTGGCGTTCAAGCCTTGAAGGTTCCAGAAACAGGTAAGAAGTCTTTTCCAGTGGTCGGAAACCGTGCCTGGGACGGTTATGAAATCATTAATCTCTGCGAGCGCTTGTCGAATAGGGATGCCAAAGTGAGCCAAGTTCCCATTCAGGTGATTCGCATTACCCGTCGATTGACCCGCTTTTTTGAGTGGAGTTGGAATGTGGCCGATCGCTTGTCTTTTGCGGAAGTGATTGCGACGGGAAATCCATTGACCGCCAAGATGGACGAAACTTATAAGACCTTCGGACTTGAAGTGTCTGAAATGTCGAGTTTAGATGAATATATGCAGGACTACTTCAGCCGCATTATGAAAAAACTTAAGGAAATTGAATACGCCATGGAGAAAGCGAACAAAAAGAAAGTCAAGAAGAAAATGTCTTGGTTTTAAGGCTATCAAAGACGAGCGTAGGTCGGAGATTCTTAAGCCCCCAATTTTGGGGGTTAGAAGCCTACGATCGAAAACCTGATCATCACTTAACCCGAACTCACCTTACTTCCGTTCAGGATGAGCAGATTCCACAGTTCCCAGCCGATTAATAGCTCTAATCATTTCGTACAACCGACCTAAGTCGCGCTGGTTAAAGTGCAAGACTAGGCGAGGTAACGCAAAGGTGTCGTCGTAGCGTTCTTGGGGTAAAGCGAGGCTCCGATCGATTGTCCCCTGGGTCAAAATGTCGCCAAATCGATCGTTCAATTCCGCCATCGCCTCATCGGACAAAATAGCTTTTAACCGCAGGACTAACTGACCCCCGACATAGCGACTGGAGTGGTACACCGTATAAAAGCTTGAAATCGCTTCACACGCGACATCTAGCCGATCGGTAATGGTAAACAGGCTGAAATCATCGGCGCTAATTAAGCCCTGACCCAGTAAGTTCTCCTTGAGATACTTGGTCCAATTTTGCCAATAGTCGCCGCCTGGTTTATCAATGAGGACGATCGGAACTGGAACCGATTTTCCCGTTTGGCTTAGGGTTAGGCATTCAAAGGCTTCATCTTGAGTCCCAAAGCCACCTGGGAAGATAGCCAACGCATCACTTTCTTTGAGAAAAAATAGCTTTCGAGTAAAGAAATACTTAAACGTCACTAACATATCATTGCTGTTAATGAAGGCATTAGCCCCCTGTTCAAAGGGCAACTCGATGTTCAGCCCCAAGGATTTACCATTCCCCGCCCCTTGATTCCCCGCCTCCATAATCCCACCGCCGCCGCCCGTGATTACCATGAATCCTTGGGACGTGACACAGGCTGAAAAGTCTTTCGCCATTTGGTATTCAGCCGCTTGGGGAGAGGTGCGGGCCGAGCCAAAAATGGCAATTTTACGATCGTGACGGTAAGGCGCTAAGGTGCGAAAAGCCCGACTCACATCCTTTAGGGTAGAGCTGAGGATTTTTAAATCTAACCGATCGTTATCAGCTTGGGCAATTTCGGTCAGTGTAGTCAGCGCCTGTAGCACCAAGTCACCATTGGCAGACATCGGCAACTGGTCGAGTAGGGAATTCAAGTCACCCCGAAGAGCCGCAATGGCACCGGGCGAGGGGCAGGGACGGTCAGACATTCAAGCTTCCTTCAACGTTGTATCCATTTTAACTAAATTTCCGGGGTGATCCCTCACTTTGCAACAGCTTTGAAACACCAGTTGACATTTTTCCCGCGTCACCTCGCAGCCCCTAGAATCCCAACACCTTAAAAAACTCATCATCCAGCTCATAGCCCAACATCTGGGTCATTCCCTGCACTCGCGATCGACCTGAGATGTCCTGCGATCGTAGCCAATTCAACACCACAAACACCTTGTACATCACAAAAATTTCTAACGCTTCCGGATTGAACTGGATCCCGTCCTTCGGATGAAACTGATGCGGCACCAACATCGCGACATATCGGGCCAGCTCGCCTGCCTGCCAATCTAACAGCAACGGCAACCCCGGATACTTTGCATCCAGCCGAATAAACCACAGCCGAATTTCAGCAATCTCAGAAAGTTCACGCGGATCCGTTGCCTCGCGGGGAAACATAATCTCAAATTTGATCTGCTTCTCATGCTCACGCCAATCCGCCATAAGCCCATCAATCACCGCCTCGGCCTCAAGCGTATTCACCGCAAAAATTTGTTCCGCCGTCACCGTCAAAGTAGTGGTCATAACTTAAGTATTTAAACTGCACGCCCTAATCTATCACGAGCTTAGAAAGCCATTCTTTATTCACCCGACACCTCTACTCGTGGTAGACATAAATCGGCATCATCACACTAAAAACAGACCCTTCACCAAGACGACTTTTTACCGAAATAGACCCACCGCAGCGCAATAGCAACTGCTGCACAATTGTCAGCCCCAACCCCGCCCCGCCCACATCCGTACCACTGACTTGCCGCACTCGATAAAACCGATCGAAGATTTTCGGAATTTCCTGCACCGCAATCCCAATTCCAGTATCTCTAATTTCCAGTTGCAAAAAATCCCCTTGCTGCTTCGCCTCAACCCACACTTGACCACCAGGGGGCGTAAATTTAACGCCATTGTGCATCAGCCCTACTACAATTTGGCGCAACCACGGAACTAAACAGGCGATCGGAGGCAAGTCGTCAGGAATCTTGTAAGCCAGCCGTACCCCTTTTTCCTCAGCCAATGGTTGATAGCTACTCACCACTCCTGGCACCACATCAGATAAGAAAATAGCGTGAAGCGTGTCCCGTTCCGCCATTTGGTCTAGGCTGACGAGATCTAATAAACTGCCGATTAGAGACGTTTGTCGATCGCACTCGCGCACCAATAACTCCATGTAACGCTGTCGTTGAGGCGGTTTAATGTTGGGGGAATTCAGCAGGGTTAGGGCCGTTTTCATATTAGTCAATGGCGTTCGCAACTCTTGCCCGACCGTATTTAGAAATTCATCCTTCGATCGGACAGTTTGCACCAACTCCACATTTTGCATTTGCAACCGACTTACGGTCTCGGCCTGCTTTCGATACACCATCATCCGCTGCCACAGGTCTTCTTGACGATAGACCTGACGGTTGATCAGACCTGCTATGACTGGAGCCATGGCTTCCACATCGTCGGTCAACTTCCACTCGGCCAGTTGCGATCGCCATTTTGCCAAGTCGCTCGCGATCGTCATCTCAGAGATTGCGCCGTCTGAAATTCTTTCTATCTGGGTTTCCAAAATCGATTCTAGAACCATCAGAAGTGGATGCACCTCAGCCCAGCCGATCGCGCAGGATAAAAGCAACATATTCCGGCGAATGTCCCCATCTGTCGAGCCTGCAACAAAGTCTGACGATAGACGCTTCACCTTCACCCGCTGAGCCACCACTAATCCGCAGAACTCCTTAGACACTGCCATAAAAAAGAATTCGCGGCGTAGTGAATTGTCTGGATTTAACTGAATCATCACGGGCGGTCGATCGTGGCTAGTCACGATCGCATCTCTGGCCAGAGGAGACACTAAAGGAATACCGCTCTCATCCGAGGTACTTGCTAAGGCATAGACCTGACGATCGTTAGGTAAAAGCGCGGCACATCTCAAGAGTTCGGCCTGCCAAGCGTCGCCTCGCGGAAACTTAGCCCACACGATCGCATCACACGATTGTTCTAGTAAGCTATCGACCCAGCTTCCAACAACGCTTTTGAAGGTAGTCGGACTCACAGAGACGGCTTCCGGAGAATTCCTTCGTTGGGCTAACGACTCGAAGAGCGATCGAATGGGCGGTGTAGATGAAGTCATGGCGAAGAGAGGGAGGGAAGAAAATTAAGTGAAATCATATTGAGGTAGGCAATGAAATCTACTAGAGATCTAGCCATAGTTTCGGAGAAGTTGAACATTTTCTAGAAATAATTTCTAAGTCCATATCCAAACCGATCGCCTTCCCAGTCGGTTCAATCACTTCATTGCGGTCAGCCGACACGCAGAACTAGGCGTAAATTTTAAAAGCCGCCCTAAAATGGCGGGGCTTTAGAACCGATTTTGGGGTCCAAAGCATTCACCAGACTAATGGGCTGTGCTGGGTCGGAAATAGATTTGACATAACTTGAGGTTAAGAACGATCGGAAGCTGGCTCCTTGATCCGTGAGGTGAGTCCGAAAAAAAGCCAAGCTTAACGCATTCATGTAGCGTCGTGCTTGGGCTGGATTTGGACCAATCACCCCTTCCGGAACGCTAACCGAACCGGGACTACTAGCGGCATCTTCTAGGGTTGAAAAGTGACTCCCCTTGGGCATCATAACTAGATACCGATCGGGCATTTTTAACTGTGTGAAGGGCAAAATTTGCTCCGGTAATGAGGGCGCTACCGTATCGGATCCACTTGATACAATCATGGTGGGAATTTTGATTTGGCTAAGGCTGGCAGGACCAAATACAAGACTGGTTAAGGGGTTAATCGAAATTACGGCTGCAACGCGAGAGTCGGCCAGAGGATAGTCTTGATTGAACAGTTGGGTGGCTCTACATTGCAGGGCCAGGGACACATTAAATGTGCTGAGTAATGTTGCTTCGGTACAGTTCTCATTTAGGCTTTGGAAATTCAGCGGTGCTCCGGCAAGGGCGAGAGCCGTATAGCCACCGAAGGATTGACCGAGTACTCCGACTTTTTTAAAGTTGATAGATTTAAATCGAGAGTCAGTGAGACTTAGACTACTAAAGTAATCCAACAAATATTTCACGTCTAAGGGGCGATCGACGAATTCTGTTGGTTCAGCAACTTCACTCGTCAATCCCCGTAATAGGGACTGAATCTGATTGGCGTTGCTCCCAGGATGTTCGGGGACAAAGACGGCAAATCCGTGACTCGACAAATGAGTGGCTAAATATTTAAAGGTTGTCCGATCGCTGCCGACCCCGTGGGAAATAACGATCGCTGGCTTGTTGTTTCTAATGCGAGGTAAGTAAACATCCACCGGAAACGATCGAGGCTGTCTATTTCCGGTCATCTGAACGCGGGTATTATCCGTGAGAGAGACCGTAAAACTATTGGTAGCAATCTGGCCTGGATTTGTTAGGTCAATTGTTTCCTTGATGGGCGATGCGGCGGCGGTCCGATCGGCTAGGGTCACGATTTGGCTGATCGTCTGTTGGGTTTGAGAAACTAGATTCTCTAATTCCCCGACAACCTTAAGTGTTTTTTGTAAATCTATCCGAATTCCGCGTGTGGGAAATTTCCGAATAATGCTTAGGGGGGAGAACCCTTCGGTAGAATCTGCGGCAGCCAAGATTAACGCGGATCGAATTCCGATCGCCCCATCGGTTCGAGCTTCAGATTGAATCACTTGCCCAAGGCGTTTTAGTAATAGTTCACCTTGGGGACTGTACAGAAATTGAGAGACTGCAACAGGGCTGACCTCAAGTTTAGTCTGCAACGCCGATCGTAATTGTTTTCGTTGGTTAGGGCGGACGTAGCTGGTGTAAACAAACAGGTCATCGTCTAGTTCTCCCGTTTTAGCGAAGTTTTCCAAGGCATCAAAGCTAACGGAACGCTCCAGTAAGCCGTAGCTGACATATATCCGATCGGCAGCTTGGGCAACAGGTGCCATGGTCGTGAAGACAGCGGCGATCGCGGTGAGCGCAAACGGCGGTAAAAACTGGGAGAAAAACGACGGCATGGCACTAATGAGAAGTACTGTTGTCCCTAAAGATAGCACCGAGGCTTTGGGATGGTTCGATTAAGTGGGAAGATGTGAACGAATTTCTAGTACTAATAGTAATCGTCATGCGCCCGATGCTTCAGTTATTTTGCAGTAAATCCTTGCTCTGTTTAACGATGGGATTAATTCTCACCACTAATATCCGTCCGCTTCCGGCATCGGCTCAGACGACGACTGACGTTAAAGTCGACGCTCAATTTGAACAGCAGGTCTTAGAAGTTCTAAGGCGCAATCCTGAGGTGGTTTTAGAATCCCTTCAGCGCTACCAGCGCAACCAACAGCTTAAGGCTCAGAAAGCGCAGCAAGCCACTCTGACCGCATTAAATACCGATCGTAATCGCGCTATTGGACAATCGCCGACGGATGGGAAAGGCAAAATTCTGGTGATTGAGTTCTCGGATTTTCAATGTCCCTTCTGTGCAAAGGCGCGCACTGAATTGAATAAATTTGTGGAGAAATATCCCGATCGGGTCACATTGGTTTACAAACATTTCCCATTGACCCAAATTCATGACCAAGCGATGAATGCGGCGTATGCCTCTTGGGCGGCACAACAGCAAGGAAAATTCTGGGATTATCACAATGCTTTGTTTGACCAGCAAAAAACATTGAATTCTAGTACTTATGCTGCGATCGCCACGACCTTGGGGTTAGACTTGGTCAGATTCGATCGCGATCGTCAAAGCCCTCAAGCTAAAGCCGCCGTCGCAGCGGACCAAAAACTTGGGGAAGCCTTAGGAATTGATGGCACGCCAGCGATTATTTTCAACGGAGAGCTTCTGTCGGGCGCGGTTCCATTCGCAGAATTAGAGAAGCGATTGCCATCTCAGTAATTACCCAAATACTCGGATTTTATAATGTGGTTTAAACAGTTTTTAATTCAAATAACTTCTGTTGTTGTTTGGGAATTAATCGGATTACCCGCAGGCTTGACCGCCGAACTGCTTGCGGAGAGACCTGTATATGTCCCATTGCCGATTACTCTCGGTCAAGACTTGGCGGATACCCTGAGCGATCGGGACATCCCCACGGGGCAAGGTGGATTTGCACGGGACTATGTTGTAACCCTGAATGCCGGAGATCAAATTGCAGTGGATTTGGTCTCGGAGGTATTTGATCCGATGGTTATTTTGATGACTAAAGAGGGCATTCCGATCGCAGAAAATGATGATGGTCCCGATGGTACACCCAATTCACTTTTGTTTATGCGAATTGTTAAATCAGGAGCTTACATTATTCGGGTCCGATCGTTTGGCGAAACCACCGGAGGGGCATTTAAACTCACGGTGACCCCTTTAAAATCAAGACTACAGCGATAGGTTTGGGCTACGGCGTGTAATCACAATTGCGCTACGATTTGGCTCTCATGGCCTGACGCGATCGGATTTTATCTAAGCTTCCCGATGGAATTGAATCAATCAATTTACGGGTATACGCTTGACGAGGATTGCGATAGATTTGTTCAGCCGTATCAAGTTCTTCAATTCTGCCCTGATTCATCACCATAATCCGATCGCTCATGAACTTCACCACACTCAAATCATGAGAAATAAAGACATAGGTTAAATTGAACTCAGCCTGTAATTCTTTAAGCAAATTCAACACCTGCGCCTGCACCGACACATCCAACGCCGACACCGATTCATCGCAAATAATAAACTTCGGATTCAAAGCCAACGCTCGCGCAATACAAATCCGTTGTCGTTGACCACCGGAGAACTGATGAGGATACCGGGCCATGGTTTCCGCACTTCCCTCTAGCCCCACCCGATCGAGTAGATACCGCGCTCGCACCTGAAAATCCTTCTTACTTCCCCGTCCAAAAATCTTCAACGGCTCCATCACCGCCGCGCCTACATTCATTCGCGGGTCCAGCGCACTAAATGGATTTTGGAAAATGATTTGAATGTCTTGTCGCAATTGTCGCAATGCATTTGGTTTCATTGCCAACAAATCTTGATGGTCAAATTGAATGGTTCCACTGGACGGCTCCATCAATCGTAGTAAGGTCCGCGCCAAGGTCGATTTCCCACAGCCCGACTCGCCCACCAATCCCAAAGTCTCTCCGCAATACACCTCAAAGGAGACATCATTCACAGCTTTGAATACCCGTTCTACCCGACCAACAGCATTCTTAATTGGATAGGAAACCGTTAAATGATTCACCGACAACAAAGGCTCGACCGATCGCAATTGAATCAATCGCTCATTCACTTGAGCGTCGCTAATTTCTGGCAATGTATTGAGCACGTCTGCAATACTTTCATACTTAGCCGTCACTTGCCGATCGCCCTGATCATTCACCGTAATCGACATAAAATCCGCTACTGTTGGCAACACCTGAAGCCGCCGATCGGGATTGGGTCGACAGGTCAAAAGCCCTTGCGTGTAAGGATGTCGGGGACTTGAAAAAATATCCATCACCGACCCAGTTTCGACAATATTTCCCTCATACATCACCGCCACATCGTCAGCAATCTCCGCCACCAATCCCAGATCGTGCGTAATGAACATCATGCCCATTCCCCGCCGATCGCGCAATTCCCGCAACAAATCCAAAATAGTCGCCTGCACCGTCACATCCAACGCTGTCGTCGGTTCATCTGCAATCAACAATACCGGATCACAAGAAATCGCCATGGCAATCATAATCCGCTGCAACTGACCGCCAGAAAGCTGATGGGGATAGCGATCGAGCAATGCGCGTTTATGACGATCGATCGCCTCTCTGGGATTATCTAATTGATTGTATTCCTCCAGTAATGCCTCATCACTCGGCAACAGTTTCACCTCTTGCAGCAAACTCAAAGCCCGCCTTTCGGCCTCTAACTTCGTCAGGGGCTGATGCAGTTGAATCGCCTCAACAAGCTGAAATCCAATGGTATAAACCGGATTAAGCGAGGTCATGGGTTCCTGAAAAATCATGGCAATCTGATTGCCGCGCAGGGTTTCTAATTGCTTAGAAGAAAGAAATCGTAAATCTACACCGCCATTCGAGTCCTCCACCCTCGCCTCAAACCACAACTGTCCGCCCGTCACCCGCCCCGGACTCTCCACCAACCCCATCACCGCCAACGCCGTCACCGACTTCCCCGAACCCGACTCCCCCACAATTCCCAGGGTTTCACCGCGATTGACTCGAAATGAAATGTCTTTCACCGCAATCAACGTATCACGACGGCTTCGGAACTCCACCCGCAGCCCCTCTACAGCCAAAATTGTTTGATTCGATCGATTCATGGAACAAATCCTAACAGCTTAAAAAGGAGAACTATAAAACAAAATCCACTCTTGTTCCCCCTTTTCAAGGGGGCTAGGGGGATCGGGTCTCAATGCGAATACGACTGGATCAAGTCGTGTGGATTAAGATGAAATCAACTCACCTTCAATCTCTAATCGCTTAAACGAGCCGATCGTAACAAACCGCTCCGTCAGCTCATCCACCGCCGCCGAACTAATCCAACCCATCTGCTCCAACAAATTCACCGCCACCGCATACTTCGCCCGCTTGGAGCCATCCACGACCTTAATCGCCATCCCCATGCCTTCGCGAACTCGTCCCAAACACTGAATGCCCTCTGCCCCCGACTTACTCACGATTTCGCCCTGCGTCAATCGCATTACCTCCGTATCAAATTCACCCACGCCCGCCACCAATTCAGGATGTACCGTCATGGCCCGAACAATTTGTTCTAGATCCAGACTCTCACCGGAACCCAACTGGGCATACAGCCAAGCCATCTGCTGTAACTGCATCAAGTACGTCGGTGCCCCACAGTCATCCCGCGCCACAATAAACTCTTCCGCTGGCACTTTCAGCAAATCCGCCACCCGCGTCAAAATCAACTGCTGTACCGGATGATTGCGTTGCAGATAGGTTGCCGTCGGCAAATTCATTTGTTTGGCGGCGGCCAACATGCCTGCGTGTTTCCCAGAACAGTTGTATTCCAGCGCATTGGTTTTCCCTGCCGGAATCGGGCATTGCAGCGCCGTCGAATCAATATCGGCTCGCCACAAAATGTTAAATGCCTGACGGACTTGCTCCATAGTGCCTTGGTGGGAGCTACAAATAATCGCCAAATCCCGATCGGTTAGCTCAAATCGCTCTAATGTGCCAGTCGAAGTCACACAAATGGCTTGGAACGGCTTCAGCGACGATCGGATAAAGGTCTCGTATAGCGCTTGTCCTGCGGTCAAAAGTACCCGACCCCCGATCGTCACACACCACCGCATGGGCATGGTGAACGGATTCAACAATGCCTTCCCGCAACAGCTTAATTTGTAGTTCTGGGGTATCCCCGCGTCTGGCTCTGCTGGTCATGGCATCAAAAATCCTAAAGGGTCAATCGAACTATTCCTAAGCTTGTTCTAGTTAATCTAGACACGCCCATCCAATGCTAGCGATGATCAGCCCAAACAACATACCCCCGGCAAAAACGATCGCCTGCTGAAGGTGTTTGACCACGGGCTGAACTTCGTAGGTGACAATCAGCTTATCTTGATTGAGAAAATCTGTGGTCTTTTCCCAAGTCTGGCCATCATACCAGCCGCTTTCCTCATAAAAAATCTTCGTATCCAACAGCCGACTCCGAATGTAGTTCCAGCCTAAGTACAGCCGAATCAGCATCAAAAATGGAATTAAACAAGCCCCCGCTGCTGCTATTAAAAACCACTCTAATGGGGCTTCCGCGATCGGGTAGCTGGCGGCAGAGGTGGGGGCAGAGATGATGAAACTGGACCCAAAGGCGATCGCTAATGGCTTAAAAAAATCCCAGCCCCGCAGTGTGGCCCACCTAAAATACTGCGACTCGGTTAACTCCCGAAACTCATTCACGGGGCGCTGCTCAAGGGGCACTGGGCAAATGGAGGGGGATTCCATGGGTAAAGATTAATTAGAGTTTCACTTTCCAGTATAGAACCCATTTGGTTCAATGACCCAACGGGCAATCGCTGGAACCAAACCTTTCTTTTCTCCTGCTTCTTTCTCCTGCTTGGAATACTTCTTTGAACGCTCAAATCTGATTTTTTCATTATTCCAGGATAGACTTTTTCAGTTCTCGCACCAGATACTCAATATGATGTCCATTGCCTCTTGATTCCATTCATTGCTTTGTATTTACAAAAGCCTTTTGAACTAATGCTTGCATTGCAGATATTTTTAACCGCTTGGGTGTCAATCATCATTGATGTTGTCCACTTTCTTCTGTTTGAGCCTGTTCGCGAACGTCCTCATGAAGAAGAGTCATCAGCTTTTCAATCGAACCCGCCGCCCGCCATTGTTTGTAGTGCCAGTAGACGGTTGAATAAGGAGGTTAAGTCTTTGGGTAAGTCTTGCCAACTACAACCATTTTTGAGTTGGTAGAGAATGCCATCCATTAGTTCTCGTTTGGTCCTCTTTAGGACTACTTTTAAAGGCTAGAGTACTATCCCGATCGCCCTTCAACATCAACCCTGCTGCAAAAGCCGCCAAGCGACTTCCTACCGCTCCAAATCCCGCTATCATATGATCCTACAAACTTAATTCTTTGCGCCCCGATGACTTCATCTCTCCCCCAACTCCCCAGTCAATACGAAGCCAAAACCACTGAAGCTAAGTGGCAAACGTTTTGGGCGGAAAATGAAATCTTTAAGGCTGATCCAAACCATAAAGGCGATCGCTACTCCGTTGTCACCCCGCCGCCGAATGTGACCGGAAGCCTGCACATCGTTCATTGAAAATGCGAAAAGATCAGGGCGATCGATCGTCCTGCCATAATGAAATAAATTATCCGTTGGTCACACCATGGTAACGATCACCTTAAACACCTGAGCTTCCCTATTTCGATCGCACTTCAAAAAATAAAAAGTATTCAAATATCCGATCGCCACAGAACACAGTCAATCAATTAGTCTGCATTAAGGCTTTGAATACAATGATTTTACGATCGGTTGTCACATTGAACGTCATCGCTGTTTCCTAGCCACAAGAATTACTTTTCCAGTTTAACCTGACGTACTCATTGTGCCTGTCGTTTCACAATAATTTAGCCTCACGATCGACGATTGGTTCATAAAGAGCGAGACTGTCGATCGCCCCGCTATAATAAGAGCAAATTATCCGTTGATCACACCATGGCAACGATCACCTTAGAAATTCCCGATGAACTCCTTCCACAGATTCAGCAAATGGGCGATCGCTTTCCAGAATGG
>JAYVUU010000038.1:0-2353 GCA_043787635.1 Synechococcales cyanobacterium
TCTAACTCCCTCAGTACTGTTGACATTGTTCAACACCAATCGGGGTATGGGTTACTCGGCTGGAATATTTGGAGGCAACCGATTGGCTTTGTAATTTTCTTCATCGCGGCATTGGCTGAATGTGAACGGACTCCATTTGACTTACCTGAAGCAGAAGAAGAACTAGTAGCTGGGTATCAGACTGAGTACTCCGGCATGAAGTTTGCGCTTTTTTATCTAGGGTCTTATGTCAACTTGACCCTATCGGCCCTATTGGTTTCGATTCTTTACCTGGGTGGATGGGAAGCTCCGATTCCGGTGGGTTTGATTTCCAGCACGTTCAACATCAGTGATACGACTCCTTGGTTACAGGTGATTACTGGGGCGGTTGGTATAGTAATGACGCTGTTGAAAACCTATGCATTGGTATTCTTCATCGTATTGATTCGATGGACGATTCCTCGGGTTCGAATCGATCAACTGCTCAACCTCGGTTGGAAGTTCTTGCTTCCGGTGGCGCTGGCTAATTTACTGGCTACAGCGGGATTGAAGCTTACGTTTCCTGCGTTCTTTGGCGGATAGGTTGGAGTTGAATACTTTGCTGGTTTGACTGTTATCCAAGTGCGATCGTAAATCTTAGAGAGCCACGCATCATGTTGAAATTTCTAAAGCAAGTTGGGAACTATACCAAAGAGGTTGTTCAGTCTGCCAAGTACATTGGCCAAGGGTTATCTGTCACCTTTGATCACATGCGTCGCCGCCCCGTGACGGTTCAGTACCCCTATGAGAAGCTGATTCCATCGGAACGATTTCGGGGACGAATTCACTATGAATTCGATAAATGTATTTCCTGCGAAGTTTGTGTCCGGGTTTGTCCGATTAACCTGCCTGTCGTGGACTGGGAGTTTAATAAGGTCACGAAGAAGAAAGAGCTAAAACATTACAGCATTGATTTTGGAGTCTGTATTTTTTGTGGCAACTGTGTTGAGTATTGCCCAACTAACTGTCTGTCTATGACGGAAGAATATGAGTTAGCAGTCTATGAGCGTCACGAACTCAATTACGATAACGTCGCCTTGGGTCGATTGCCTTATAAGGTAACGGATGACCCCATGGTGACTCCGATGCGTGAGTTTGCCTACTTGCCGAAGGGCGTGATGAATCCCCATGACCTGCCAGAGGGTTCAAGACGTGCGGGCAAGACTCCCCAAGAAATTGTGGCGGAGACTCAGGCGAAGGTTTCGGCAAGTTCTGAAGGTTGATTTCGATCGGCTTGGGATTCAGTATTTCGGGTTAAGTTTGTAAGGAATGGAGGGCGATCGGTGAATTTGGCAGAAGGCGTACAAATAGTTTCGTTTGGGATATTAGCAGCGGCGGTGTTGATCTCAGCATTGGGCGTAGTGTTGCTAAAGAATGTGGTTTATTCTGCTTTTTTGCTGGGTGGGTCGTTCATTAGCATGGCGGGATTGTATTTCCTGCTGAATGCTGACTTTGTGGCAGCGGCACAGGTCTTAGTCTATGTCGGGGCAATCAATGTTCTAATTTTGTTCGCCATCATGTTGGTGAATAAACAAGAAGAATATGCGGTTGTTAAGGGCGCGGGTGTTCGTCAAGTGGCGACAGCGCTGGTGTGCCTGGGACTGTTTGCCCTATTAGGGACGATGGTCGTTTCGACTCCTTGGGCGATTTCGTCTGTGACTCCGGTTGGCGATGGAAGCATTGTGACGATCGGGATTCACTTTTTCACCGACTTCCTGCTGCCCTTTGAACTCGTGTCTGTGCTGTTGTTGATTGCATTGATAGGGGCGATCGTCTTGGCACGACGCGAGTTTGTTCCAGAAAACCTATCGTCATCAGGTCAAGATGAAGCGTTGATGCTGCCTGAGCGGCCGAGGGAAATGGTATCGAGCCGCGATGATAAATAGGATTTAATTGGGATTTAAGGATTTATATGCAACTTCAGTATTTTCTTCTCATTGCTGCTGCCCTATTTTGTAT
Organism: Synechococcales cyanobacterium; assembly: GCA_043787635.1. Taxonomy (GTDB): domain Bacteria; phylum Cyanobacteriota; class Cyanobacteriia; order Leptolyngbyales; family Leptolyngbyaceae; genus JAAFJU01. Next base: position 1,978 of record JAYVUU010000038.1, read on the forward strand.
CGGGGTATTTGGCCTCGTTACCAGCCGAAACGCGGTTCGGGTCCTGATGTCTATTGAGCTGATGCTGAATGCCGTCAATCTCAACTTGATGGCATTTTCAAACTATGTCGACCCCGAAGAAATAAAAGGGCAGGTTTTTACTACTTTTATTATCGCGATCGCAGCGGCAGAAGCGGCGGTAGGGTTGGCAATCGTTCTAGCAATTTATCGGAACCGCAATACCGTGGATATGGAGCAGTTTAATTTACTCAAATGGTAGAGAAGTCTAGACTTTAGAATCTGGAGCCGATCCTTGTGACGTAGGGTCGGTTTTTTATTGTAAGAACTTAAGACCTATTGGGGTGAGAACTGTGCCGATCGCTTCGCAGTCCATAGC
>JAYVUU010000039.1:0-36384 GCA_043787635.1 Synechococcales cyanobacterium
GCTGCACCGGGTTCTCCTCGAATCTGACGTAGTTCTTTCTTCATGGCTTCGAGGCGTTCGGGATGATCTAGATAACTCCGAACTTTTTCGGTAACTTGGTCTGCGGTCAGATGGCCCACCATTTCAGGAACGATAGATCGACCTGCCCAAATATTGGGCCATGCTAAAAGACCGATTTTACGCAGGGCGATCGTATTAATCACCTTAGCAAACAGAGATCCGATGCCGGGTAAATTAGCCAAGATTCCTGGAATTCCATTCCAAGCGCGCATCGCATCGAGTTGATTTGTCGGGAGCAAGATGATCATGGGAATGGCGAGTGCGCCGAGTTCTGCGGTGTTCGCCCCGACCGTAGTGAGGCAAAGTGTGCAGTGGCGCAGTGTGTTGTAGTGGGGCGTTCGAGGGCCGTTGTCGCCAAGGGTCTTGAGTTCAATAATCGTACCACCAGAGGTTTCTAGCCACTCTCTGGCAGATTCTGGAGGCAACTCTGGAGGCGATCGGTGAACGGTTACGGTGGTACCGCCCATCATGGCAACGATCGGATTTTGCTGTGCATCGCCATAGATCGCCAATTGTTCAACGGTCAACGTGGGAGCCAGCGGTAAAACAAACGTTAGGTCGGGGTAGTAGCTGCGGAGTTGATCCGCAATCCGACACATCAACGGCAACCCTTGAGCCAGTTTGGCTGCTTTTGATCCCGGCAAAATTCCAATCACCCGATCTGTTGATTTAGCGATCGTTAGGTCTTCTACGGCAGCGGAAGACATTAAATCACCCACGACCACACATTTGTGGCGATCGTTGATCGGTGAATTGTCTACGAGTTTCTGCGTCATCACGGCAAACCGATCGATCCAGCCCATCCAGCGGGTTTCCCATTCCGCATAGACCACTGTTTTGTACCCCAGCCGTCGCCCCAGCACCACAGGGAAAAACGGATCGCCACCTAAAAAAAGTACGATCCCCTTCGATCGCCAATCCCATCGAGCCTCGGTTTTTCCCCACAGTAAAAATGGAAAAAACTGAGTTGCATCCTGCACCCGATCGACTTCTGGGTAGCTACGAGCAATTTCGCCTTCTTGACCACTCGCATTAGGACAAGGCGATAAGACCACGGAAATTCTGCAATGGCTGCGTTGTTCTCCAAATCGCTGACGCAGTTGCTGTACCACGGGCTTAACCCAAGTGCTAAGTTCACCGGGACCATTGGAGAGTATCAAAATATCGACTGGGTTCAAGAGATCCAAGGGAATTGGGGGGGTAGTGTAGTTCATGAGTATGGGGATAAATCGTTTAAATGAAAGTGGAATGACCCCATAGCATTCAAAAGAGTTTCACAAACAGAGCGCAACTTGAAATAGAAAGGCTACAATCAAGGGGAGAGTTACGATATGTTCCATTTATTAATCTCATCAGTCAGCATTTTGGATCATCTGATCTGGGTCAACGCATCCAAATAATTCGATACACGGCGCAATTGTAAAGTGAAATAGGGTTTCATTGATCTTATGAAACATGGGATCAAGATAAGAAACCCTCGGCTTAACGTGTCCTGTCTGACCTTAGATTATGGATATTTTGACCTGAGATTTAGATTCCTGGGCACAACCCACTCACCTGACTGTGACGAATCCTTTGGAAATTCGGCATTCTACTGACCTTTAAAGAGCATGAGGAAAGCGGCATGGCCCAGCCAAATCAAGTAATCGATCGAGAATTTGAGTTAGAGACAGCTTCAGACGATGGCGACCAAGAGCCTGATATCTATGGCGCAGATGAAGATGATGACGAAGAAACTGAAGCAGTAGAGCCTGTTGAAACGGGTAAACCCGGCAAAAAAGGCGCTCGTAAGCGTGTGGTTCCTAAGAAAAAACACTACACCGAAGACTCAATTCGTCTCTATCTCCAAGAGATTGGCCGGATTCGACTGCTCCGGGCTGATGAAGAAATCGAACTCGCTCGAAAAATTGCTGATTTATTAGAGCTAGAGCGTGTTCATGCCAAGCTTGAAGAGCAACTCCAACGCGAACCCTCCGATCGGGAGTGGGCTGAAGAAGTGAGTATGCCCATTGTCCAGTTCCGTCACCGTCTCCATGTGGGTCGCCGTGCGAAGGACAAGATGGTGCAGTCCAACCTCAGACTTGTGGTTTCGATCGCGAAAAAGTACATGAATCGAGGTCTTTCGTTTCAGGATCTGATTCAAGAAGGAAGTCTGGGTTTGATTCGGGCGGCTGAAAAGTTTGATCACGAGAAGGGCTATAAGTTTTCCACCTATGCAACTTGGTGGATCCGTCAGGCCATCACACGGGCAATAGCGGATCAATCCAGAACAATCCGTCTTCCGGTGCATCTGTACGAGACTATTTCTCGCATCAAGAAAACGACCAAGCTGTTGTCTCAGGAAATGGGTCGTAAGCCAACCGAGGAAGAAATCGCGACTCGCATGGAAATGACGATCGAGAAGCTACGGTTTATTGCGAAGTCAGCGCAGTTGCCGATCTCGTTGGAAACTCCCATTGGTAAGGAAGAAGATTCTCGTTTGGGCGATTTCATCGAGTCTGACGGCGAAACTCCCGAAGACCAAGTCTCAAAAAATCTTTTGCGTGAAGATCTTGAAGGCGTTCTTGCAACCCTTAGCCCCCGTGAAAAGGACGTATTGCGTCTTCGTTATGGTCTAGACGACGGTCGCATGAAAACCCTTGAAGAAATTGGTCAAATCTTCAATGTGACCCGTGAACGCATCCGACAGATTGAAGCCAAAGCCCTTCGCAAGCTCCGCCATCCAAACCGTAATAGTGTCTTAAAAGAGTATATTCGGTAAATTTGGTACTCTAGCCCGAACTTGAAGAGCTTAGATTCTAGCTTTCCAGGATCCTGAAAAGCGATCGACTCTTACCCTAAGTCGATCGCTTTTTGTATTTACTCAAAACAAAAAAGACCTTCGATCGCTCAAAGGTCTGCCAACACTTGCTTTCAAAGTTAACTAAAATTTAAATGCTCAAGGATTACATCAAGCCAAGAAACGCCAAGACACCTTTGCTTGTGGCATATTCTGTTGCCAACGCTGCAACAAATCCGATCATTGCGAAACGACCGTTCCATAGTTCAGCTTGTGATGTGAATCCAAATTTCCAAGCGTTACGATCGCCAGCAGGAGTTGCAACTGTCTTTTGAGTATCTACCATGGGGTTCACCTTGGGGGTATGGAGCGGTTCCTCTATAATGTAACGCATTGTTTCAGAAAGTGTCAAAGTGTAACGAAGTTTTTTGTCAATCGAATTTGAGTGACGGTGACTTTGATCGAGTTCTAGGATATTTGTGGTCAAATTCCTAGGGTTGGGGTGTCTATTTCAGGAGTCAGCGATCTATGATGAAAGCGACGAACCCTTTACTATTTGTGAAGAAGTATTAGTGATTGTTTCTGAATCCCCGATCGCGCCACTCAAGCAACGGTTCATCGATAAGGTCTTATTTGGCCATCAGCCCTCTCCTGAGTTGCTGGCTATTTTGCTTGTGTACTTTGTTCAAGGCATTTTGGGGCTAGCTCGTCTGGCCGTGAGCTTTTTTTTAAAGGATGACCTAGCGATGGGTCCGGCAGAGGTATCGGCACTGATGGGGGTGGCCGCGATTCCCTGGATGGTGAAGCCAGTTTTTGGGTTCGTTTCTGATGGGCTGCCAATTTTTGGGTATCGACGGCGGCCCTATTTGGTGCTGTCGGGGTTTTTGGGAGTCTCGTCTTGGGTGGCGATGGCAACGGTTGTTGATAGTCCTGTGACGGCCACGGCAGCGATCGCACTGGGGTCGTTGTCGATTGCGATGAGTGATGTGATTGTGGATTCGCTGGTAGTAGAGCGGGCTAGGGGTGAATCCGTTAGTGCGGCGGGTTCGCTGCAGTCATTATGTTGGGGTGCGAGTGCGATCGGGGGCTTGATTACGGCCTATTTTAGCGGTGCGCTGTTGCAGCAGTTTGATGTAAAGACGGTGTTTTTGATTACGGCGACGTTTCCGTTGATTGTGGCGGCGGTGGCTTGGCTGATTGCGGAGGAGCGATCGAGTGGGCGATCGGAGTGGGCAGAAGTGAAGGGTCAGTTGTCGCAATTGAAGGCGGCGGTGAGTCAAAGAAGTATTTGGTTGCCGACGGCATTTTTGTTTCTTTGGCAGGCGATGCCGAGTGGAGAGTCTGCGTTTTTCTACTTTTATACGAATGAATTAGGATTTCAGCCGGAGTTTTTAGGGCGGGTTCGCTTGGTGACAAGTTTTGCGGCGATCGTTGGCATTTGGGTGTTTCAAAAATTTCTCAAGACGGTCCCATTCCGGGTAATTTTTGGGTGGTCTACGGTGATTGCTTCGGTGTTGGGATTATCGATGTTGATTTTGGTGACGCATTACAATCGGACATTGGGAATTAGCGATCAGTGGTTTAGTTTGGGCGATAGCTTGATTCTGACGGTGATGGGACAAATTGCGTTTATGCCTGTGTTGGTGTTGGCGGCGCGATTATGTCCGGCTGGTGTTGAGGCAACGTTGTTTGCTTTGTTGATGTCGGTGGTCAATTTTTCGGGGTTTGTGTCCTATCAATTGGGCGCGTTGTTGATGAAATACTTACATGTGACAGAAAGCAATTTTGAACAATTGTGGCTCTTGATTCTGATTACGAATCTCAGTGGAATGCTGCCGTTGCCATTGCTGGGATGGTTGCCGGGAGAGTCGGAGTTACCGATGGAGGAGTCGGTGGGAGTGGTTGAAGAGCCGATCGTATAGGAGTTCGATCGTGGTCAGCAGATGAATTGCCCTATTCTCAATGCTTCCGATCGCAATAGGGGCGAGAATAGCTCAAGGGTGGCTCTAGGGAATGTCGATACAAAAAATCTGAATCATACATAACCTCTTCGGTTTGACCATCATAAACAATTTCACCTTGACTCAAAATAACCGTTCGACTACACAGTTCTAGAGCTAAATCTAAATCATGAGTTGCAATGAATTGAGTAATAGATAAAGACTGTAGTAAGTGAATAAATTGACGGCGCGATCGGGGATCAAGCTGGGCGGACGGCTCATCAAATGCAATAATTTGCGGCTGCATCGCCAGGATTCCAGCGATCGCCACTCGTTTTTTCTCGCCCCCTGACAGATTGCCGGGATTACGATGGGCATAATCTTTGAGGTTTAAGCCAACTGCATTCATCGCATGTTCGCACCGATCGATTAAAACGTTTTGCGGAATACCTTGATTGAGTGGTCCAAACGTAATATCGTCCCAAACTGTTGACATGAATAATTGGTCGTCAGGGTTTTGAAAAACTAGACCAACAAAATTACGAATTTCCTTGAGATACTTCGGTTCCATTGGATAATGGCCGATCGTAATGGTTCCAGTTTGAGGGAATAGGATTCCATTCAAATGCTGTAGTAATGTCGATTTGCCAGAGCCATTTGCGCCAATTAGTGCGACACGATCGCCCGCATGAATATCTAAAGAAATTCCTTTTAGCGCTTGGGTTTTATCTGGATAGTTATAGTTTAGATTTTGAATTGAAATTGAATTATGGTGCATAGTAAAATGCTAGCTGTCCAACTATTGCAAATGAAACAGTAAATCCAACTGTGAGCCGATCGCGCCAATTGAATTTTGCTGGCGTTTTCGATGCGACTACACCTTGATACCCTCGTGACAGCATCGATTGATGAATGCGGTTGCCGCGATCGTAGGTCCGAATAAACAACGACCCGATCATATTTCCAATCACCAATCGTTGCCAGCGTTTTCCAGCCAAAAGGTTGCGGGCGATCGCCGATCGTCGCATGATGGCAAATTCTTCAATCAGCAGATCTAAATAGCGGTACATTGAACCCAGAATTGCAATTAATAATGGAGGCACCCGCAAAATATTTAAGCTTTGAAATAAAACTGGAATGGGAATCGTCAAGGTGAGTAAATTCATTAATACTAGTGTTAATCCGAGTTTACACAAGACACTGCCAAACACTGAAAGCCCTGTTAACGTAATCTTTAAGAAACCACACTGCCAAACAACGCCCTCACCCTCACGAAATAGTATTCCTAATACTGAAACACACACAAATATTGATTCTACGGCAAGGCGCTGACAGAGTTTGAATACATTAACCCGACTCATACCCAACAATACAATAGTTCCACAGCCATAAATAAGCCAAGTTAACCAGTGACCATTAGGGGTTGCAACGATCGCAATTACCATAATTAAGGTGCAAACAATACGGGTCGTAGGGGCAATAGTATTGTTTGAATGGCTGTGATGATGGTCAGTATGAGAATGAAAATTATGGCTGTGGGAATGGGGCATGATTGACCTATTTTGATGTCGAATCATCTTGAGATATACGCCGTTGACGAGTGGTGAGTTTACCCAATCCTATGGATAACCCAAACGTCGCGATCGTACCCAAAAGACCCGCTAACGGTGTTGCCAGAGATTCTGGAACGCCCCGCATTCTGTATTCTTCAAAGATTGAAAAGAATGGCAGTTTTTTAGCAAGAGAATCTTCTTGCGCTTTTGACTCAAAGTTTAGATCCTGAGCAACCCGATCGAGTCCATCGAGATTCTTACTGGCAAAAGGCGATAGTAATACAGCCATTACGATCGCTATTGAAAGTCCAGTAATGATAAAAATTCGATTGTTTTGAGCGATCGAACGACGAGGCATAAAATCTCCATTGGTTTGAATTAGTTTGAATTGATTTGAGCGTAAAAGTTTAATGCGATTCCATTTAACGTAACGGCTCAGAATTCATTTTTTTAGATGAAGCGTAAAGCAAATCAGGTCTCGATCGCCAAATGAATGTCACCGTCGAAACCGTCACCAATGCTTCTCCAACCCCGATCATCACATGCCATCCAACCATGGCCGTCATGCCAACAACCAACGGTACCGTGCCAGAAATCGCGAGTTGGATAGCTGCGATCGCAGAGGCCGTAACCACGCTAAACCAAGAGGCGATCGCAGCCCCGATGACAATGCCTCTAAGTTGATGACCAACAAAATTACGAACAGTACGAAACAGGTAATATCCGCCAAAGGTGCCCACCAATCCCATATTAAAAATGTTTGCCCCCATTGTGGTAATACCACCATCTTGAAATACAAATCCCTGCACCATAAAAACGACCGACATCACCAATGAACCAGCCCAAGGTCCAAGTAATATCCCTGCCAATGTTCCCCCCAGCAAATGGCCAGATGTTCCACCGGGGATGGGAAAGTTGATCATTTGAGCCGCAAAGATGAATGCACCACAAACCCCCATAAGCGGGACTACTCGGTCTTGGTAGTCAGACTCGACTTGTTTTAAAGCGATCGCAATAAGTCCGATCACACAGATCCAAGTCACGCCCAATACGGGCAAACTTAGAAACCCATCCGGGATATGCATCGCGAGAAATTTAGAATTAAGAATAGGGAATAAAGGCATAGATAATCTCGGTAGTAGGCGATTAAATAAATTGTAAAGTTTATTCGCGTTCTTCGTCAGGTTTGGGGCACGGCGAGCCATTCCCCGACGACATATGGAACCCCGACCTGTAGGGACATGGCCTGCCGTGTCCTAAACCCAATGGAAAGATTAACCCAATGAGAAGATTTTTCGCTCTACCCACCACGTCTGAGCCACTCCCGACAGACGCAGACATAGTGGCCAGACATCTTGTATCCTGTTTAATGACTAAAAACCGAGAGAATCATTCGTGCTTGACCTGAAGCTACTGCGGGAAAACCCCGATCGCATCCAAACTCAACTCAACCGACGCAACGGCAGCTACGACATCCAAGCAATCCTGAGTCTGGATAGTCAATGCCGTGAACTGGAACAAATGCGATCGCAATTGCAAACCCGCAGTAACGAAATCGGTAAGCTCGTGGGCCAGAAAATGAAGTCTGGGACTAAACCCGATGAGCCTGAAATTCTGTCCCTTAAAGCCGAAGGGAATCAACTTAAAGCTGACCTCAGTAAACTCGAACCTCGCGAAAAAGACCTAAAAGCTGCGATCGGAACGTTACTATTACAGCTCCCAAACTTGCCGAGCACAACGACACCCGATGGCAAAACCGAAGACGAGAATGTTGAAATTAAAACCTGGGGACAAGACCATAAACCCAAGCACGCGGTTTTACCTCACTACGAGATTGCAGAAAAGCTAGGCATTATCACAGCAGATAGGGCCACCAAGATTGCCCAGACCCGTTTTGTAGCGCTTCTGGGCGCAGGTGCAGCATTGGAACGCGCATTGATTCAATTCATGCTGGAGACCCAGATTGCGGCGGGCTATGTGGAGGTAATGCCGCCCCTGCTGGTCAATACTGACTCGATGACTGCGACGGGGCAGTTGCCGAAATTTGCGGAGGAAAGTTTTAAATGTAGTGATGATGATCTTTGGTTGATTCCAACGGCGGAAGTCCCAGTGACGAATCTTTATCGAGATGAAATTATTGATGGGGCAGAATTACCGATTCAACATTGCGCCTATACGCCTTGTTTTCGCCGAGAAGCGGGAAGCTATGGCCGGGATACAAGGGGATTAATTCGGTTGCATCAATTCAATAAGGTGGAATTGGTGAAGCTGGTCCGTCCTGAAACATCAGAAGCAGAACATCTCAACCTGCTGCGGAATGCTGAGGCTATTTTGGAAGCATTGCAATTGCCCTATCGAACGATTGAACTGTGTACAGGCGACCTCGGATTTGGGGCGGGTAAATGTTTTGATATTGAAGTGTGGCTTCCTTCGGCCAATACCTATCGCGAGATTTCCAGTTGTTCAAATTTCTATGATTTCCAAGCGCGTCGCGGCAATATTCGGTTTAAAGAATCAGGACAAAAAGGCACCCAATTTGTTCACACTTTAAACGGATCTGGATTAGCCGTCGGGCGTACAATGGCGGCAATATTAGAGAACTATCAACAAGAAGATGGCACGATCGCAGTCCCTGAAGTTTTAAAACGCTATTTAGGTCGCGACCAACTTTAGAGCGAGGTGAGACGTTCAACATGGTGACGATCGAGATCCGACCCACATCCCTCCTCAAAACCGCCCATCCCCATTCGCTAACCCCATGACCACCCCGCTGCTCTCCGTTGAATCCGTCCATGCTGGCTACATCAAAGACGTAGATATCCTTCAAGGCATCAATATCAAAGTCTATCCCGGTGAACTCGTCACCATTATTGGACCCAACGGAGCCGGAAAATCGACCCTTGCCAAAGCAATTTTTGGGCTGATTACCCCTCACACCGGAACCATTGTTTTTAACGGCGAATCGATTACAGGACTCAAACCCGATCGGCTGGTCCCCAAGGGCGTGGGCTACGTGCCTCAGATTGCCAATGTATTCCGATCGCTCTCCATCGAAGAAAACCTAGAAATGGGTGCATACATCAGCAAGACACCCACAAAAAAACTGAAAGAAGAAATGTACGGTCGGTTTCCAAAATTAGGCGAACGGCGTAAACAACAAGCGGGAACGCTCTCAGGCGGCGAGCGACAGCAGTTAGCCATGGCCAAAGCGCTAATGGTTCAACCCAAATTATTGATCCTCGATGAACCCTCAGCCGCATTGTCTCCCTTGATGGTGCAATCGGTATTTGAACAAATTCAAGCGATCAAAGCATCAGGGACCGCTATTTTGTTAGTCGAACAAAATGCAAAAAAAGCCTTGCAACTGTCAGACCGTGGCTATGTATTAGAATCGGGCCGCGATCGATTTGAAGGTCGCGGTATCGATCTACTCAACGACCCTCAAGTCGGTGAACTGTACCTTGGTCTCACTCGTTAGGTTTGGGGCACGGCAAGCCATGCCCCTACGGGTTCTGGACACGATTTTTTATAGACACGATTTTCGTACTCTGGACAAAATTTTCGTAGGGGCATGACCATGCCGTGCCCTCTTTGCCGTTGCCTCAAACCCAACGAAATATCATCAAACCTCAAATCTCTTATTTAGGCGCAGGCTTAGGTTGGTCTAGCTTTTGTGGATTGCAGGCCATATCCAAGACTTCATAACCACTACTACTAGGCCGAGGTTGGTTGAGGGTTCCTTTCTCACCATATTCAAACTTCTGAATCAATTCTCGATTACTCGTAAATGCATTTACACGACGCAGCCGCTGAGTCTTTGCGGTGCAATCAGCAGACCATCGAATCACAACGCCGTACAACGGTTTAGCAACATCATTTTCAAGGAATGCATTGTTGGGTTCAACAAATTCACGATATTCCCAATAGCTGACAGTTTTTCCCTGTCTCTGAATTGAATCCGTATCAATAAAAAATCCGTCTTTTGCAGCATTTTCCGTAACCTTAACCCAAGTGACGGCGATCGCACTCTGAGGCAATAACAGTGAACCGACGATCGAACCAACGATCGCCAAACTCGTAGCGGTTAAAGATGACAGTAGAAATCTAGACATAAATTTGTAAGGATGGAGTTCAGTGAATTGAAAAATGCGGACCCTGACTACTTAGACTCAGTATTCTGAATAGCAGTCGTTGCATAGTTGTCGTTAGGGCGTTCATCCAACGCACGACGGAAAAATAGCAGGGCTTTAGAATAATTCTTTTTCTCACTAGCCTGGTAGCCAGCTTGCATATATCGATCGTAAACAGTACTTCGACCCGCACTCACGGGTACGATCGTTGGAGTTTTTTTGGTCTCTGTTGGCTTTGCGACTTTGTCAACAGGCTTTTTCTCTGAAACCTTCATCTCGATCGGAGCTGCCCCGATCGAACCGATTGAAGCTTTCTCGCTGGAATTAGTAGCGAAGGCTTTACCGCCATTTCGTTTTTGGTAAGCTTTAAGAATCCGATCGGAGTAAGTAACAGTGTCCGGGATCTCGTAGGTATTTGCATCGCCCGTGCGCCACCACGACGACACTCGACGAATCGCTAGGGCTTCATCATTATTAGCAGTTTGGTATTCGGTCTGAAATACACCATCAACAATGCACGTCACAACCTTGGTCGCAGTCTCAGGATCCCGATCGAAATCTTGAGGAGTCAATTCTCTCTGAAGACATTGCTTTGACCAAGGTCCGACATTTCGTTCACTGACTCGCCAATCACTGTGGAGCGTTTTTGGCTTGCTGGTGGCCTGCTTAGCAACATCACGAAACGCCTCCACCAAAATCGTCACTTGGGCCGAAGTGACCTGAGCCTGGGCCGCATCCGCAATTGCTATCGGAGTCAACAGTGGTAGCACTAGTAAAGTTTGAGTCAATCCGGTTTTAAACTGAGCCATGGTCCAATGCGATCGCATAATTCCCATCCAAGACATTTTAATTTTTCCTAACGTGGCGTATTTCTAAAACAATGTAGACCAATCCTAGGCTCCCTGACTATTTTGCAACGGACGTGGGAAAGGTTTTAGAAGTTCCACGCCTTGGTAGACCAAGATTCTATTAATCTCATATCCACCGCGATCGAGGGGAACTTCACCAATTTTTTTTAACGTTTTAAAGTAGTCCCCATAGATCGCCGCAGAGTTTTCCTTGAGATGCAATTCTTGCGTCGTTAAGTATAGCCCCGTCTTGCCCACCCAATCATCACTGCGCGACCAGTACTCAAACCCTCGCATATCTTCAGGGTCAAAACAGGTGACGGGCTTGGGGAAAATCGGGTTGAGAGCCATAGCCAAGTGGCCCGCCAAGTGATACCGATTGCTGAACACAAAATCTGATTGCCGCAGTGCCTTGACCATTTCGGGCTGTTTTCGGAAATTTTGGCGCAATTGAACCACGTCTAGAAGTTGGGTTGATGGGTCCAAGGCGATCGGAATTAATCCCCCAAACACTGTATTCTGACTGGGTTTTTGAGCAATTCCAAACTGAATATGACCTAGGGCAACCCCCAAAATAATTGCAATGGAAATCGTGCATCCAATCAGCCAACGTCGGGTAATATTCGGTGATTTTTGCTGCCAAATTGCAACGCGACAGGCTAACAGTGGGGTCGCGATGAACCAACCCGGCATCGTCCAAGTGGGTAAGACCTGACGATATCCGCCGACAACTGTAAAAATTAAAATCACGGGAGCTGTTAGCCAGAGAACTAAGCGTTGTTTAAGCAAAAAATCTGGGTCTACTTCACGTCGTCGTCGGTTAAATGGACTACGTAATTGCTGCAAAAGCGATCGGCCCGTCACCCAAATTAATGGCACACCCAAGAACGGGAACAAATATAAACTCTGTACCCCCAAGGCTTCGATCGCCCCCAGAAGCCTGTACTGTGTAGCCGGAACACCCCGACCCGCTTGAAACGTAAAAGATTCCCAGTTGTGGCTTGCATTCCACATCACAACAGGCGCGATCGTCATACCAAATCCCACTAGCCCCAGCAACATCCAAGGTGAAGTTAACGCCTTCCGAAAGGGGGGTGAAGTCAGACAAAACCCAATTAACCCCGTACCCAACAGCACCCCGTGATATTTGCTCAAACACGCCATCCCTACCAACACCGAGATAATCGCCAGTCGATAGGTTGGTTTGTAATCCTCAGACGGTCCCCCGAAGAACTCCTCAACGGCTCCCCACAGCACCGCCACCCAAAAAAACATCAACGGGACATCGGGAAGGGTCATTGTCCCAAAGGCAACGGTAAAAATTGGAATTAACGAGGCTAAAATCAACGTCAATTTACCAATACGTTCATCAAAAAGACGACGAGCCGCATGGTACAAAAGCGCTAAGGTCGCCGTATGAATAAGCAACGTTCCAATGCGGATGGTGAACTGGGAAACCGTCTCAAAACTCAGCCACAGCCCGATCGCCGTAGTAATGGCCACCAAGGGCGGATGGTCAAAAAAGCTCCAGTTCGGGTTCTGCGTATAAACGTAATAGTAGGCCTCGTCATAGCCCGGAGGCAGCCACATCGCAATAATTCCCCGGACGAGTAGCCCCAGTCCCAGTATCCACAGTACAGATCTATTCATCTGGCTCCAACTCGAATGTCGTCCCTGAGTTCATGCCCTAACGCATCGCGGATTTGTTGAGCTACGGCATCAGGGTGTTCAACCATGGCCAAATGACCGCAGTTCTCTAATTCCAATATATTTTCTCCGCAATGCTTAAATAACGCATGGAAACTGGCTAAGTGTCGCACATACCGAGGCTCCATAATTTTGTCTTGCTGGCCTGCGATGAAGTAAACAGGCTGAGTCAATTCTGACAGAAGCTGTGGTAGTCGATGGACTTCAGCTTCTGTAGTGGAACTAAGCAAGCTCTCACGGGCGGCGATCGGATCCGCTGTGATAAAGTCTAGGAGAAGCTGACGACCCATTTCCAGACCAATGGGCTGAATCACTGAGGCGCGCGAAAACAAATAACTCAGTCCTGGAAATTTCAACATCCAGGGCGATCGGAACTTCAAAATTTGCTGACCCGCATTACGGAACTTCTCAAATTCTTCTTTTAAATAAATTCCACCTCCAGCATTAACACAAGTTACTCCAGCAACTCGGCTGCCCATGTTGTGGGCCGCCCAAAGCGCAATGCTGCCCCCCAACGAGTGACCCACTAGCCAAACCCGCGAAATTCCTAACGTATCGAGCAGGGCTTCTAGGTCTTGAGCATAAGCCAACAGCGTGTAATTTTCAGGAGATAGGTCAGTCGGCAGCGTTTTTTTCGTTGATAGCGATTGTCCGAAGCCTCGTAAATCGTAAGCTAGGCAGGGGAACCCATCTAATCGCTGAATTACAGGTTGCCAATACGATCGACTTAAAAGCCAGCCATGAATAAAGACAATGGTGATGGGTTCAGACGATTCAGCCCCTTTAGCGTCAGTTAATTTAGGATCTGGCAGGTTGTCGGGGGTGTCGGGTTGCGTTCGATCGTAATGATGCTCAACGTCTCGAACAATTAACTTCAGCATGATTCAGCATGGTTCAATTCACAGCGCCATTCAATCCTAACGCGGATGTGGGACGCTCTGAATTCTAGAATCACCCTGTAGAATCCTAGAATTGTCGACCTAGCAAGCGTTGTCGGATACCTTCAGCGATTTTTTGACCTAGATACTCTGGAATTAAGCTTTCGTTCGGACCCAACAAATACAGAATTAATCGCGTTCGTCCTCGCCATACCAGTAGATTTGCATTTACCACCAGCAAATCTTCCTGCCAAATCGAATACATCACTTTGTAAAAAAGACCCGGCTGGTTATCGGCTTCAATTAAAAGTGCTGGAAGATGAAAAACAGGATCCACATAGAACTCAGTTTCAACTTGTTCTAATCCTGCATCCAAATTAAATTCGACTGCCAACATCTCTTCCACTTCAAAGCGCCCTGCCAAGGCTTCCCGAATAGCCCGACAAACGTTCTCTGAGGTTTTTTCGGTGAGGGTTTTGCCGCTACGGGAAACAATGAGCTTGATGAATACCAGCATGGGCGGAGAAATTTGACCATAAAGGCTCAAGCTATGAATCGTTAGACCATAAGCCGCCAATACCCCGAAAATATCGCTGAGAAGAAAGGATTGGTTACGGTAAGCAAAGTGAAGGGCGCTTTTTGTACCTTCGGGCTTCATCTCAATGATGGTCTGACGGGTACGGTAGAGCTGGTAGGCAAGGCGAAGATTTTGCAGTTGGATTTCACTGCTGACAAATTGCTCATAGAACTGTGGAAACGCGCGATTGAAGCGTTTCAGAAGTTCCAATGTTGTTGGTTTTAGACCCAGGGCCATAGCGAGAATTGTATTTTGGAACTGTGCTAATCCTAAGAATGCCTTAATCTGGACGAATGTATCCGACTTTTTATGGACCGTCATTATCGATCGATCGCCAGATAATATTCACCTTCTGTAGAACTCCATACCAAGATATAATAGACACAGTTCATTTCGTGCTTTGTGCTGCGTCCGCATGGGTTTCTGGAAAAGCTTGTTCAGTGGTGGTTCATCTGATGTCTCAACCGCCTCTTCGGCAACAGTTGAGAGCTACACAGTCCTAGGCGATGGCGATCGGGCAGCCCGTATTTTTTTCAGCACTGAGCGAGAGATTGATCTGTACGAGTTAGAAGAGTTATGTGATGCCGTTGGTTGGGCGCGTCGTCCATTGCGTAAAGTCAAAAAAGCCATGCAGCACAGCTTTTTAGTTACGTCGATGTGGGAACAACGCGGAGTCAAGCGCCGGATGATTGGGTTTGCGCGAGCTACTTCTGACCATGCCTTTAATGCGACGATTTGGGATGTGGTGGTACATCCAGATTATCAAAGCAAAGGCTATGGAAAAGCGTTGATGAAATTTACGATTAAGAAATTGCGAAATGAAGACATCAGCAATATCACCTTGTTTGCTGACCCTCAAGTGGTAGTTTTTTATAAAAATATGGGATTTGTCCCAGATCCAGAAGGAATTAAGGGCATGTTTTGGTATCCTGAATGACTGACTGACGCGGATTTTGCGATTATGGTGGCGCTTAGCAAAATTGATCAATAGCCGAAAATTTTCGGCTGCTGTCGAGTTAAGAGCGTTGAGTGAGGAGCTTTGCCTGTTGGATCCAAACCCCAATCTGTCCGGCATCTGGGCACCGATCGGAACTTTGAAAGGTTGCAACTTGAAGCTTTAAGATCTGTCGATGAAGTTGTCCGGCAGGCATTGATGCTAATTGGTTGAGGGTCGCAACTCCTGCATGAAGAACGAGTCCGGCAAATTGACAGCCGACGGTCGGTACACGGGCCAGATCTGCTAGCGCAACCCATTTTTGAAGGTAGCGCAACTGAATTCCCGATCGCCTAGCCAAATCAGTTTGGCCCGGTTTTGTTGTAGCTTGGCGCAATAATCCAAAGGTCGTGGTGATACCGAGTTCGGATAAACAATGAAGATCGGCTGGGGTCAAGCCGGGGAGATTGTTCAGGGACCAATTGGCTGATTTTAAGGGAGTCGATGGCATGATGTGTCGGGATTGAAAATAGGCAATTTACAGGTATACCCCCAATCTGGAGGCTCCTAACCCCAATCTAGGAGCTTCGGAACTTCTTACTCTCCAAGTATTCCACTGTGCTGTGTACACAACTCAATTTGTTCCTATTAGCATTGAGACTCGATCCCCCTAGCCCCCTTGAAAAGGGGGAATAAGAACAAACCTTATTTCATAGTCCCCCTTTTTAAGGGGGATTTAGGGGGATCGGGTCTAGCTGATAACGGGTTTCAGACTTGTGTATTTATTGTGAGGAATAACTTTAGATGACTTAGTTGTAAGAGGGTTGACGCTCAAAGATAGGATTATGAATAAAGTCTAACTGTTTAATTGAGTTAAAAAATGGGTATTGAAACACAAGCAGAATTCATATCGCGGCTTAACGAAAGTCTCAAGACACAGGAATTTGTCAAATTGACCCTAGGAAAATATCGCGGGCCAGATAATGCGCTGAATCGAATTGTGATTAGAGCGGTGAAGCTTAAGTCAGGGCTAAAGCTATCATTTACCTATTGCTATAAAATCCAGGAAGTGGTCAAAAATCATCCGATCGAACCTGGTCTCGCAATTATTAATACCTTACTGGGTGGTGAGTTTATGAGTGCTAGATTGTTTACGCCTCAACACGATATTCAAGTTGAGTACAACAAAAGTAAACAAATTACAATCAAATTGCTGAAACCTGCTTCAACTAATCCCTACAAAACCGCGCCTCAAGGTCACGATCGTAAGAAAACACGTTGGATTGAATCTGAAAATAATCTCTATCTCACCGCATTAGGGGTGACGAATGAACAAGGCGGCATTGTTAAATCGATGGAGGATAAATTTAGGCAAATTAATAAATTTATTGAAATCGTTCAGAGTCTATTGGAGTCTTCGGGATTAGATCAAAAACGTGAGTTTTCTATTGTTGATATGGGATCGGGCAAAGGCTATTTGACGTTTGCGCTGTATGACTTTCTCAATACAATTTCAGATAAGCAGGTTTCTGTGACTGGAATTGAGAGCCGAAAAAACTTGGTTGATTTTTGCAATCAAGTGGCAGTGTCGGTTGAGTTCGATCGGCTACATTTTGACCATGGAACGATCAAAGATCATCAGATTGGGGCTAATGATGTGACGATCGCCCTTCATGCCTGCGACACCGCAACGGATGATGCTCTCTACCAAGGGATCAAATCTAAGTCATCGCTAATTATTCTTGCGCCCTGCTGTCATAAGCAGATACGGAAAGAAATCCGCCCTTCTGGGAGCTTAAAAGATCTGCTGAAATTTGGGATTTTGTTAGAGCGACAGGCTGAAATCGTCACGGATGGATTGAGAGCGCTATTTCTGGAGCTATCTGGCTATGATGCGAAGGTGTTTGAGTTTATTTCGCCTGAACATACGAGCAAAAATCTGATGGTGGTGGGGGTGAAGCACGATCGGCCGATCGACACTGACTCCATTTTGCAACAGATCAAGGATCTGAAAAATTTGTACGGTATCAAGGTCCATTATCTAGAGACTTTGCTGTACCCAAATGTCTTGCTGTCGCCTAACCTGGCGGACCTGATTCAACTAAATCAAATCCTCAGTCCTATTTTGTAGGAAATCATCGTCCATGATTGAAAGATGTATGATATGCTGTTCTTAACAGGCTGGTTAAGAAATTAATCACCCTTCGGGATGTAGCGCAGCTTGGTAGCGCGCCTGCTTTGGGAGCAGGATGTCGTAGGTTCAAATCCTATCATCCCGATATTTAGAGAGAATCAATAGAATGCCATCAAAGCCGTGTGTGGTTACTGGTAGGTTGACGGTTGAAACCCTGGACGTGGCTATTGAATCTTTGCCAAAGTCTCTGAACGGTCTCAAGTTGATTCAGATGTCTGATTTTCATGCAGATGCCTGGGGGTTGTCGGATTCATTGCTGGCACAGGCGATCGCTGCTAGTAATCGGGAATATCCAGATCTTGTCCTTCTTACGGGTGACTTTATCACGTCAAGACCAGACCCGATCGATCGACTTGCGCCCCAACTCAAAAAGCTCGAAAGCCGTTACGGAACTTATGCAATCCTAGGAAATCATGATATTTATCCACTAGAAAACCGATCGCGGGTAGTTCAAACCCTGACGGAAGCTGGAATTACGGTTCTCTGGAACGAGGTCTGTTATCCCTGTGGACCTGGGTTAGCATTCGTCGGGTTTGCCGATATCCGATCGGGGCAGTTTTCTCCAGACCAGATCATGCCCCAGATCCCAGATGATGTCCCACGTATTGTTCTCGCCCACAATCCGGACTGTGCCGCCCAACTCAAGGCTTGGCGAGTAGACCTTCAGCTATCGGGTCACACCCATGGGGGACAGATTTATATTCCGGGGTGGGGAAGCTTGCCTGCGATCGTGGCTCGGTCTTACCCTGCGATTCCTCGGTTTATTCGACGGATATTTCCTGGAGTACAGCGGCTTAGTCGGATAAAGCAAAACTGGGAATGGGAACGGGGCTATCATGAAATTGAGAGGGATGGCTTACCTGCGAACCAACGTGCTGCCCCCAATCGCCTCTATACCAACCGAGGATTGGGCACCTATCCACCCGGACGGCTTTTCTGTACGCCTGAGGTGACAAGAATTTGTCTCTATGCTAAGTAATAGGCTGATGCTGAATATTGTTAAGAAATTCAAGTTAAAGATAAGATCTGTGACTGAACTGGACCAGACAGCCGATACAATCAGTTGGTGAAAGTTGGGAATAAGTGGATATGCTTAAGGTATGAACCTTTCCTATGGAGTTCCGGTTAAGCTTTTTAGCTGTGCCATCGTTTGTCCCCGATCGTTGCTGTTTTGAGTCGAGTTTCTTAAATGACCGCCTTCATGACAAATCTAGATAATGTCACCCAAGCTAAACGGGAAGAGTTTCTCGCTGCCACTGAAAAGAAGCAACTGGCGCTAGTTGAGACCTTGGCCGTCGATGATTCGGGGCAGCAGGTCTTGGTGGACTATCTGCAGGACTATAAAACGAATAGTAGTGAAGTGTTTGCCAGGTATGGTGCGGTAAATGCTGTTGCATCGAGAGCGTATCAGGCTCTTTATTCTCTACAGACTGAGGCGACACAGGCATTTTTGACGGATGTATTTCCCACGGGGATTGTTCCTCTGAAGTCTGATTTGAATGTGGACTATTTGCCACTTCAGAGGTTGCTGGCGGATCAGAAGTTCCTCGAAGCCGATAAGTTGAACAATTTAAAGCTGTGTGAGTTGGCGGGGGAAGCGTCGCTGTCGCGAAAATGGATCTATTTTACTGAGGTGAATGGATTGCCCATAACGGATCTTCGGACTCTGAATTCCCTTTGGTTGGCACATTCCAACGGTAAGTTCGGGTATTCGGTTCAGCGGGAGCTATGGCTTGCGGGAGGACGGGATTGGATTAAGCTATGGAGCAAGATTCTGTGGAAGGATGGCAATGTGTGGACGCGGTATCCTGGATCATTCAATTGGACTTTAGATGCACCTAAAGGACATTTGCCCCTGACGAATCAGTTGCGCGGTGTTCGGGCTATTACTAGTTTGCTGACCCATCCGGCTTGGGAATAGAGGCTGGGTTTCGTTGGGGATTGATGGTTGTTGACTGGTGATTAGGGGCGGGGATTAGGTAGATCGTGAGGTTTATTGGTCTTTTCGTTGGGTTTGGGGCACGGCGAGCCATGCCCCTACGGTGACTGAAACTTGGATCTGTGGGCGGTATGGAGTGTTGTGTTGTGGAGTCAATGGGTGATTTTGAGTTGTTTGATGGCTTAATTGAGAATGATACACATGTTCCCCGGAACATCATGTTTGGTATCACCAGCGCCAAGATCCCAGAATCGTTGGGCTTAACGCACTTGGTGAGACGGGATAGCGCCGCTTCCTTCCCATTGCATCAACCGACTGAGCATGGATGCTGGACGCTCTTGATAACTCCAAGCAAAGCCATGGCGAAAGGCGGATTCTTGGCAGGCTTGTAGTTCTTCAAACCCAATAATGTCAAACGTCAAAAGATTCTCGTATTCCTGAGTCAACCGAACATTGTGCAATCCAGCATTATCCGTGCAAATTGCAATATCAACCCCTGCATCAAAACACCGATCGAACACCACTTTTAACTCTGAAATATCGTTCAATGTCCCTGTTTTTGGATACGTTGAAGGACATACTTCTAAACATTGACCACTCGCCGCAATCTCGTTCAACAACTCAGGATATTTGATGGGGATTTGAATCCCGTGGCCAATTCGCATCAGATAGGGCAACAGCTCTGGATAACACCCATTCACGGTCTCATACAAATGTCCAGTCGTTTTCACACCATGATTGCGGGCGTAGGCATAGAGCTTAACAAACTCAGGCATCCGCTCACCATACGCCCGATCGCTTCCGGCTAAATCAATACCACAGACAAACTGCGGATGATTAATTGCTAAATCTACGATCGCCTTATTCACCTCGTAGGGTAATTTTGCGTGCATACAAACAATTTGACTCATTACGATCGGGTAGTCCACCTGACGAGCTGCGTGACCAATAATTTCAACAATTTCACTCATTTGCTCAATCCGATCGGACTGAGAACAGGTTTCATCGGTCCTCAAATATGGGGTCGATCGAAGTTCTAAGTAGGCTAGGTTCTCAAAAATGTAGGCACCTCGCAAAAGCCGACAAATGAAGTAAGGAAGACTTTCAGGCGTTTGAACTTTTTCGACCAAACTATGAAGCTCAAGGTATTCTTCTAATGTATTTCGCGGACGAGTGTAGAACGTTTCAAAATTAGCATAGGTCTCAAACTGAGTGGTGAGGCTAGATTGACTACGCTCCAAATAACGCCACAAAATTCTGGGTACGACAGAGCCACCTAAGTGGCGATGAAGATCTGCATACAGAGCCACAGGACACCTCTTTAGGGATAGACAAATTGAGTAAATCAGCCTGTATTCACTTAAATTTAGTTCAGTGCAGATTGCTCGTAATCTCAACGACAATCTGGACAATATAGAGAACGATAGATTGAAACCCAAACAGACAATCTTGATAGTATTCAGGATTCCCTACACACCTATGATAAACATTTTTTTTGGTATTTGCCATAATTTGAACATCGTTTTTTCATGTCGAGGCATCTATTCCCTATTTGCATTAAGCCCCGATCCCCCTAGCCCCCTTAAAAAGGGGTAACAAGAGTAAATCTTATTTCATAGTCCCCCTTTTCAAAGGAGATTTAGGGGGATCGAGGCTAGCGGATGATAGATTTCAGACTTGTAGGTGTATGGCAGTCCAGAGCGGGTTGAGGCGTTTGTAACTTAGCGCTGACCAATTTGTTTTTTCCAGGCTGCGATACTATTCTGGGCTTGACCGTAGGCTGCTGTCCCCGACGGAACCCGTGAGGCAAGACTAATGGCACCGGGGGTATCGTAGGCGGCTTGACCTGTGGCGGCGTTCAAGACCTGACCGCTCCATTGTTCAATCAACCGTTGGGCTTGACTCCGACTGGATGGGGACACCTGCTGGGCGATCGAAATTGCGTTTAATAGGTCATCGGGCCGATCGCCGCCTGACTGTGCCATGGCGTTTGCTTGGGCTAGTAAGGACTCATCCTGTGAGAACGCGGGATTAGGGGCGATCGATTCTGGACGCGTTGGGGAGACGGTAGGATTTTCCTGGGATCTAAGGGCCGCAGACCAGCCTTTAATTTGGGCTTGAGCTTGGCTGTAAAGCGGACGACCGGATTCAACTTGTCGGGCGAGGTCGATCGCATTTTGAATACTGATTGGATCACCTGCTGACGCGATCGTATTGGCTTGGTCTAATATGTTTTGGTCCTGGTCGGCTTGCAATTGAGCATTATTGTTTTGACTGATAAATTTATCGGCTTCTTTGAATTTAGGATTAGATGGCCCAATTCCTTCTGCGATCGCCGCTTGCAATGCTCCCGGACTTCCCGATCGGGCTAGGTCGCGGGTACGATCGAGCTTAGCAATGTCACGGGCTACGGCGTTCCACTTGACTGCGAGTCGTTGGGCACGATCGTAGAAATATCGTCCTACCGGAATTCGTTCGGCTTGAGCAATCGCATCATCAATATCAGGCAATTGACCTTTATTTACTCTCAATTGAGCATTCACCAACACCATAAAATCATCCACATCTTGTTTGACCTTAATGGTCTCTGGAATCCTATTGGCAATCTTCACGGCTTGATCTAGTGCCCCACTATCGGCGGCATTCTCTGCTAAGGTCATCAGCCGTTTACCAATGCGCGGTTTCATATCTTGCACATCTTTGTAGATGTCGCTTGTTTCGGGAATAGTTGTCAGACCTTTGAATGCTTTAACTAATTCATCGACATCACCATTTCTAATGGCTCGATCGGCTGAGGCTAATTTAGTAATTTCATCTTTAGCGATCGCAATTCGTTCAGAAATTTCGCCATAGCGCTGAGTTTGCCAATAGGGATTGTCAATAGCCAACAATTTAGTGGCTTGATTAAACGCGTCTTTCCAATTGCGTTTTGATAAAAACTTATCTACATTTGCAACAATGCTTTCAGCCTCCTTCCAAACGTTTTGCCAAGTCGCAATTCGTTGTTCAACTTGCTGGGCAGCAGCGGCATGGGGGGGGATTTTCTTTGCAGCGGCGATCGCTTCATCTAGTTTTCCCGTATTAAATTTGTCCTGCGCTGCATCTAATAAATCATTTGACCAGTCTTCAATCCAACGACTGGCTTCCTTATACAATGGATGTTCCTTAGGCAATCCGCTCACCAATTCGATCGCTTCAATTAAATCTGGGACTGTACGCTTTCCCGCTGCAATCTGGGCACAGTGGAGCCGGATGGATGCTGTGGCTAGGGGCCAAAAGATGGATGGACAATTGGGGATGGAGGGGAGTTTGAGAATAAATGCGATCGAGAGCGTCGTGAGGCTGGTGGTCAGGATTAATCCGGCAATGGTGACAAATCGCCAGTCTAGAAGCAATCGTTTCGCGCGCGTGAAAGGGGATACACTCGATTGCTCTAGCTCCGGGTCCAAGGCATTCTGGGAGGGTTTGCCATGCCGTTGCGATCGTCTTTTTTCACGTTTGCTTCTTTTCAACTCATCCCAATTAGATTCGGGCTGGGCGGGTCTAGAGTCTCTACTAGGATTCGGAACGTTGCGTTTGACAACCATAGCGCTTTGGTATGACGGAATGAGAATGTTCAGTGCAATCTAAATGGGATACAGATCTAGACGTTGCGAGATTGACCGTAAGTTTACTCTTCAATCCGAGAAACACCAAATTTTGTCTTAAGCTAGACTATCGGGATGGATGGGCACGAGGTTTCCCTCAGTTGTTAATCCTAGAAAAATTTCTTGACCGATTTGAATAGTTTGACCCGATAGGGAGCAATGTTCCGATCGTTCAGCCTTGGCCTTAATGGTGGCGCGAATGTCAGTAGAGGTAATGATTGGCAGGAAATCTTGCGATCGTTGTTGAACAAAATTCCAGAGAACATCTCTGATAAGTGCCTGATAGCCTTGACCGCCGGAGAGTCCTTTTAGTCGCTCTTTTAGCTCACGTTCTAGGCGAATGCTGGTAACTTCCATATCGGTGGTAGAAATTCGAGTAAGGGCGTGCATGGTGGGCGGCTCCATTGGTGAATGTGTATTACGAGTGTAGTATTTTATTTATAATCTGTCGAAGTTTTGTACTACACGACTGGGTTTTGAATCAATTGCAGCAGTAGGGTGCGATCGATTTTTCCTTGGGCATTGCGGGGAAGTTTGGGAAGTTGAATCCATTGTTTTGGGTATTGGTGGGTCGATCCCTCCCAGTCCTCTTTGGTCAGAGGGGAGCAAGAGGGTTTCAGGAGCTGTTCACCAACCCACATGGCTACAACGCGTTGCCCCCACAGTTCATCGGGAACTCCAATGACGCAGATATCCTGAACTAGTCCTGTTGCTCGGATTAGGGCTTCAACGGCACTGGGATATACGTTTTCTCCGCCTGTGATAATTTTGTCGCTGTTGCGTCCAACGATGTAAAGATGACCATTTGGGTCAAGATAGGCGAGGTCATCGGGGCAAATATTTGGCACACCGATCATTTGAGATTTGGATTGAATTTGAATTTGACCAATTTCGTTTGGTGAGCAAATTTCGTTTCGATCGTTGAAGATTTGAATTTTTACGTGGGGAAGTGGTTTTCCGACGTTGGTTTGCCCTGCAAGAAATTCACTGGGCAATAATGTTGTGACTTGGGAGGCGGTTTCGGTCATGCCATAGGTAAGGGCGATCGGAAGTTTTTTTTGTCGGGCGATCGTTAGCAAACTTTCCCAGCTCGGTGCGCCGCCCAGAAGAATGGTTTTAAATTGCTTGAGTTTAGGTTGATTAATGAGCCGTTGCAATTGGGTTGGAACTAGGGAAATAAAGAATGTTTCTAATTCAATATCAGAAAAATTACCTTGTTCAAGTTGTTTCCAATCCCAGCTGATAAATTGACCATTGGTTAAGTACGATCGTAAATATTGCATTAATCCACTGACATGATGTAGTGGTAAAGTACAGAATGAGTTGATTTGATTAATATTAAAATGTTGTTGCATTCCATACACAGATTCACTGAGGGTTTCCCAACTGTGAGTTGCAAACTTGAGTTTTCCTGATGTTCCGCCTGTTGGAATATGAATGTAAGGTTTATTGTCTGTGTTTGCTTGAATATTAATTTCAAATTGTTCTAATTCCGATCGTCCCCATAGTGGATTTCCCAGAAAAATTGATCGGTTTTCGACGATCGCTGTCCAAAATTTTACTAAAAATGTACCTGCATCAGGTTCTAAAATCCCAACAGGTTCTCTAGTGGTTGGATCAAAAAAACGATCGGTACCGTATCCTACGGCTCGCCCACTTCCTAGCTCTTGAGCTAACTCTTGAGCTAATTGCAAGCCTGCTATTCGTCCGATCGAGGTTTCAAATACTGATGAAAATACTAAATCTAATTTATGAGTTTTACAAAATTCTCGCAATTGAGAAGGCGGACCTGCGATCGTAGGTTTCACAACAAAAATTCCGCGCCAACCTCTATTGTAACAATCTTCGAGTTGAGTATAAGTCGCGATCGATTCATCTAAGGCGATCGGGGTTTTGTGCTCCTGATTCAGTTGCATCATTAAATCAAATTCATCAATCCCTAAAGGCTGTTCTAGATATTCAATTTTTGAAGTGCGATCACATTGATTAAGCCATTGTTTTATTTGTTCTAAATTCAATCCAGCATTTGCATCTAGTCGTAATGTTGTATCGTCGGGCAATACTTGGCAAAGTTGTTTAAATATTTCGAGTTCTGATGCAATCTCAGCAACGCCAATTTTCCATTTAAACGATCGGGTTCCCTGTGAATATAATACTTGCCACTCATCCAAAGCCTTAGCCCCAGCGGACAATAAGCCCGCGATCGACCCTAAAAAAGTTCCCTTGTTAACGGGGACTATGAGGGGACTAAAAGTAGTTTGAGAAAGTCCAGCCATCTCAAATGCAAACTGACAACAGGAATAGTTCTCTGGAATATGTAACGTGTCGAATTCATTTCCCAACGACTCACAAAATGCGATCGCTTCAGCTAATGTTTCCGTCCCAAATTCCGGCAATGGTGTAATCTCTCCTAACCGCACCACGCCATTGTTATCTGTTATTGCAATCAAAATTCCCGATCGGACCGACCATTCCCCATGCGCCGTCATAAAGGGTTTTACAAACTTTCTTGTATAGGTCTGGAATGCAAACTTAACCACTTAGATCATTCCTCACAATGAATACACCAGAAGTCCCTTGGTTCTAATGTCTGGGTTGCTGTGTACACACAACTGACTGGAATCCAGTCGGAGTCTCTGCCGAACCGCCCCCTAGCCCCCAATTCTGGGGGAACAAGATTATTATTCAGAGTTCCCGGAATTGGGGGAATAAAAGATTCCGAAGCCCCCAGAATTGGGGGTTGGGGGCCTCTGGATTTGTTCTTAGGAATCACTTTAGTTCTCTTTCCAAAGCTGCGGTTGCACAAATTTATGCACATCCACAATCACATCAGCCCATCCCTGCGCTAACGAGTCTAAAATCCGATCGCCCTTCTCCTTTGTTGCCACCGTCGCATCACCAATCACACCACTTTTACTAATATCGCGTGTCGTCCAAGGAATTGATAAATTACGTTCTAAGGTCAACAAACTATCTTCCGGCAAACCATGAGGATATTCACAAACCAATCGATCGGTCCTAACTTGGTCTGGCAAAATCGCCATCATCAAACTCGTCTCAGCATCTCCCGCATGAATTCCGAGTCGCGCTTCTTTTTCAGTCATCAATTGCTTCGTAATGTGGGGAACTCGCCAAGTAAAAAAGGGAAATACTTCAAAATCTTCAAACTTCACGTGCAAATCCCGCGCCACAATATCAATAATCTGTGGCTGTCCACCATGGGAATTCATCAATACCCATTTGCGAAACCCTGCACGATACAAACTTTCTCCTGTTTCCATCAATACTCGAATCATCGTTTCTGCTGAAATGCTAATAGTTCCTGGAAAATGCCAATGTTCATTAGATTTGCCATAATAAATCGACGGCATTGCAAAGGCTGGAATACTAGAATCTAATCGTTCTAAAGCTTTACCAATAACGGCCAATCCGATCGCACTATCGACCGCTAATGGCAAATGAGGACCATGCTGTTCTATTGCACCAACGGGTTGAATAATTACAACGTTTGACTTGTCTGGCATATCGCGAATATCAGTCCAAGTTAGGTATGGAAAAAAACGATCGGGCGGAATAAAACTATGCATCATGATCTTGTACTTTCTAGCTAGATTATTAATGGATTAGTAGTCTAATTACATCTGTTTTAAATACGCTTCATACCCCAAAGAATTCAATTTTTCTTGTTTCTCCATCACCATCGATCGGAGCGATTCTTGATAGGCTAACACCTGATCCAATAGTGCTGCATCATGATTCGCCAGCATTCTAATTGCCAACAATCCAGCATTTTTCGCATTGCCGATCGCCACCGTCGCCACCGGAATTCCCCCCGGCATTTGCACAATTGAATACAATGAATCCACACCGCTGAGCGCCTTAGTTTGAACCGGAACCCCAACAACAGGTAACGGCGTGAGTGACGCAACCATTCCCGGTAAATGTGCTGCACCCCCTGCACCTGCAATAATCACTTTCAAGCCGCGCAGATGAGCCGTTTTTGCATACTCCACCATCCGATCGGGCGTGCGATGGGCTGAGACAATCTCAACTTCACACTCAATCCCAAACTCCGCACAAACCACGATCGCCTCTCGCATCGTTGGCAAATCCGAATCGCTGCCCATAATAATGCCGATGAGTGGAGTGGTCATGGGAGTGGTCCTTTGTGATGAGATCAATACAACTATCACCTTAAAATAGAAGCTGACGCTAAATCAATCGTTCACCCTACTAAATTGCGATTAAATTGCCCATGTCTCGCTACCGTTTAACCAATGCCCGATTACTGCGCCATAACTTTCCAAATGATCAGTCCCCGCAGAATCTTTGGATTGAGAACGCGAAAATTATTGCGATCGTCCCCAGCATTCAAGAACTCACCGATGCACCGCCCATAAAACTCGATCTAGACGGTGACTGGCTTTCCCTCGGCGGTATGGATTTACAAATTAACGGAGCATTAGGACTCGCATTTCCAGACGTGACGATCGACTCTGGCAAAAAACTTATCGAAATCGCTAATTTTCTTTGGACTCAAGGACTTGATGCCTACTGTCCCACGATCGTCACCACCGCCGTCTCGCAAATTCAAACTGCTCTTGCTGGATTTGCCACCTTTAGATCTCAATACAATCCACAACCGAACCAAGCCACGATCGCAGGCATTCACCTCGAAGGTCCATTTCTAAATCCAGCCAAACGCGGTGCCCATCCCAAAGAACACATCTTGCCCCTGACGATCGACAACCTCAAGCGCGTCCTCGGTGACTACGCCAGTTTAGTCAAAATCATTACCCTCGCCCCCGAAATGGAAGCAGAAACGGGAGCGATCGAATATCTAAAATCTCTCAGCATTACCGTCAGCCTCGGTCATTCCCTCGCCACCGCACAGCAAGCCGACCATGCATTTACAAGCGGCGCAACCCTGGTAACTCATGCCTTTAATGCCATGCCTAGCCTACATCACCGGACTCCCGGTCTCTTGAGTAGCGCCATCGTCAACCCGAATGTTCTCTGTGGATTTATTGCCGACGGTCAGCACATTACACCATTAATGATTGATATTTTGCTACGAGCCAGTGACTACGATCGGGGTCTTTTTCTAGTCAGCGATGCCCTCTCCCCCTTGGGGCTTCCCGATGGTCATTATCCCTGGGACAGCCGCACCATTGAAGTCATACACGGCACGGCTCGCTTACCTGATGGAACCTTATCGGGTACTACGTTTGGGCTATTGGTTGGGGTTCAAAATCTAATGCAATGGGGACTTTGTAGTTTAGAACAAGCGATCGCTATAGCCACCATCACACCTCGAATTGCAATTCATGCCGATTCTAATATCAACACTGCGCAAGGTAGGCTCCTGCGTTGGTCCAAGTCTCAACCGGGAACTTGGCAGCAAATTATTTTGTAATTATTTTTTAGAGTGTCCATGCCGTACTAGGATTCACACAGACCCAATTTTGAACAGAGTTTTATGAATTCAGTGGATGACAAGACCGAGGTTCGTGAGTATTTTAATGCCACAGGGTTCGATCGTTGGCGGCGGATTTATGGTGAAGGCGATGATGTTAACAAAGTGCAGCTTGATATTCGCACCGGGCATCAGCAGACGATTGATCACGTTGTGGGTTGGCTGACAGCAGATGGCAACCTGAGCGAGATCACGATTTGCGATGCGGGATGTGGAGTAGGTAGCTTGAGTATTCCCTTAGCAAAGGCTGGGGCAAAATCGATCGCAGCTAGCGATATTTCCGACAAAATGGCAGGTGAAGGAAAAGAACGGGCGATCGTAGCGTTGGGAGATGTCAATCCGATTACGTTCAGCGCTCAGGATCTCGAAACCATCACGGGGAGCTATCACACCGTTATTTGTCTGGATGTGTTGATTCACTATCCGCCGGAAAAAGCAGGTGAGATGATCGCGCATCTGAGTTCATTGGCCCAGTCGCGGGTTATTTTGAGTTTTGCGCCGAAGACTTGGTACTACTCCATCTTGAAAAAAATCGGCGAATTCTTCCCCGGACCGAGCAAAGCCACCCGCGCCTATCTGCATCCTGAGGCGTATGTGGTGAAGATTCTGGAACAGAATGGCTGGAAAGTCGCCCGTAATGAGATGACGAAAACAAGTTTTTACTTCTCTCGACTACTGGAAGTTGTCAAAGCTTAGGTTTGGTTTCAGGAGCCGATTGGTGTGATCAAAAGACCCGATCCCCCTAGCCCCCTTAAAAAGGGGGAACAAGAGCAAACCTTATTTCATAGTCCCCCCTTTTCAAGGGGGATTTAGGGGGATCGAATCTTTTGACCCAAACGAAAAGACTCTCCAAACTCCTCTTAGACCTAGCTTTCAGATCTAGACATCTTCAAATTTGTACCCGATCCCAATCACCGTCTTAACAAAAGTCGGACTTGAGGGGTCGGGTTCTATTTTTTTGCGTAACCTCGCAATGTGCGTATCCACCACGCGCTCATCACCGAAGAAATCACTGCCCCACAGTTTATCGATTAATTGCGATCGGTTCCAGACCCGACCCGGATAGCTCAGAAAAGTAGACAACAATTCAAATTCTAAGGTTGTCAAGTCCAGAACTTCGGGGGTTCCCGCGTTTAGGTGGCGAGAGACTGATCGCTGGTCAAGATCTAAGGTAAAGCTGGCGGTTTGATAACTGTTGCCTTGACCGCCTTGTCTCAGCGATCGTCTTAATAATGCGCGGGCACGGGCGACGAGTTCCTTAGGGCTGAAAGGTTTCACCATATAATCATCCGCCCCAGTAGAAAGACCAATAATCCGATCGAGTTCTTCTCCCTTTGCCGTCAACATTAGAATGTAGGGATCCTTCAGACCAGGCTTCTGACGGATTCGCGCACAGACTTCCAGACCATCTAGCCCCGGAATCATTAGGTCTAAAATCACTAAATCCGGCTGCATTTCCTGAAAAACCACCAGCGCATTGATTCCATCCCGGCAGACCCGGCAGATAAAGCCCTCTTTTTCTAGGTAAAGCTGAAGCAGATCCGCAATTTCAATTTCGTCTTCAACAATCAATATCTGCATGGTGTTGTGTCGCGGGGTGGCTTGCGTTGTCCTTTAATATACAACCAGTTATCAACTCTGTTTTCCACACTAATTGCCCGTCCCAGAGACACCTCTAAAATTGGGGGTTGTTCTCTTTAAATTACTCTGCTATATTGGGTGGGTCGAAAAAAGCAAGCGCTTCAGTTCGATACACATCGCGGGATAGAGCAGTCTGGTAGCTCGTCGGGCTCATAACCCGAAGGTCCTTGGTTCAAATCCATGTCCCGCTATCCTAAATCAGTCCCTTTGATTCAAAATTGTCTCAGAGGGACTGGTTTTTTTGTTCTATTCTCAGTCGGGACTCCAACTTTATTAAACCCTCGTAAATACACTATTCTAAGGGCACGGCTAATTGGTTACGTAGGTTTTACGAGGAGTTTGAGGGTATGGCAGTACCGTTGGGTGGAAATCGATCGCAGCAAAACGCTTCGTATAAGTCTTCAAAGTGGTTAGCGAATAAGACTCAAGCCATTGCGCTAGGAGCATTGGGTCTTTCTGGTGCAATCTGGGCGTTGGATGGAATGACGGATGTGTTGGGCGATTGGATGCCTGCAATCGTGTTAGGAAGCGGGCTTGCATGGCTGGGCTTGCAAGCGGCTAATCTTCCTACGGGCAGACTAATTAGGCGAAAACCTGTGACGATCGCAGGCGTTAAATCGGCGATTATTGAAGCTGAGGTGGTGGTAAGTCAAGTCGCGATCCAACTGCAAGACCTTGCGATCGATGAATCCGATCGGCAGCAATCGAGTCAACAGGCTGAGGCGCTACGATCGCAGTTGCATGAAATTTTGGCGGCGCTGAAACGCGATCATTTGAAGTTTGCGATTTTGGGCAGCAAAGGGGTCGGCAAAACTACGCTGCATGAATGGCTTGGTGTCCATTGGCTTCAGGACGATCGGCTCAAGGAATTGTCGCATAACGTTCAAATTACCGATACCCGATCGATTTTGACGACCGCCGATGACGCGGATACGTTGGCAATAGCGAAATCAGCAGATTTAGTTATTTTTGTGATTATGGGCGATTTACTTGATTCTGAATTTAAAATTCTTCAGCAATTGAACGCAGCCTACCGTCGATCGGTGATTGTGTTAAATAAACAGGATCAATATTTGCCGAAAGAACAAGTTGAACTGCTCTCCAAAATTCGCGATCGGGTTGCGGGAATGATTGCAGCGGATGATGTAATTTCGATCGCCGCGCAGCCGCGTCCGATTAAAGTGCGGCAATATCAAGATGATGGCAGCACTAAAGAATGGTTAGAAGAACCCGAACCCCAAGTAGATGAACTGACCCAGCGGTTGCAAACGATTCTTTTGAATGATGCTCAGAAATTAATTATTGCGAGTTCGCTGGGCGATGCTGAAGCGCTGAAAGTTAAGGCTAGGGCACAACTGAATGAAAAACGTAGAACTCGTGCCTTACCCATGATTGAACGATCGCAGTGGGTAGTGGCAGGAGCAGCATTTGCGACTCCATTTCCGGCAATTGATTTGTTGGCAACAGCAGCAATTAATGGTCAAATGGTGACGGATTTGAGTAATTTGTATCAACAAAAGTTTTCGCTAGAGCAAGCTAAAACGATCGCTAAAACATTATCTGAGTTGATGATAAAACTGGGGATTGTCGAAGTTTCAACCCAAGCGATCGGAGCCTTACTTAAAACTAATGCATTGACCTATATGGCGGGCGGTGCGGTGCAGGGAGTGAGTGGTGCCTATCTAACGCGGATAGCAGGATTGGCGCTGATTGAATATTGGGAAAGTGACGATCGTTCATCTAGTGATGCAGCCCCAGCCATTCAACGCGATCGGCTCCAAACTATCATCAAAATGGTGTTCCAACAAAATCAACGATCGGCATTTTTACAAGGGTTCGTGACTCAAGCATTCGATCGGATTGTCAGTCGAGCATCATCACAAAATTTAGAACTGCCAGCTCTAGAGCTCCAGAATTTAGAAACCATAGCTCTCCCTGAAGCTCAAACAAAGGACTTACAGATACGGGAAAAACTGCCTATTTTGAAATCTCAACCGTCCGAACCCGAACCAAAATTAGAGGCGGCGGAGTTGGAATTGGTGGAAAAATTTGAGACCCCTCAGGCTAGAATAAATGACCTTTTAAATCTTGAGACTACAATTCTGAATTTGAGCTAGATTACTACAGCCTAGATAGAGAAATACTACGACCGGATACAAATAGGATAATTTAACGTCAGTTCTGTTTGATTCGTAGGAGCTAAAACTAACTCTAGCTGACTATCTTATCCAAAACTGACGTTAATTAGCAACGTAGAATGGCCCCTGATGCTCCACACTTAAATTAATAGATTCGGTTAAACCTTCACGGGTTTTTGAAAAATTAACACATGTTGCTGGGGCAAAACGCGCTTACTCTCTAGAAATTTAAATCCCATTGCTTCCACTTCAGCCCGTGCTTGGGTCTGGGTCATTTTGTGACGAGGTTTGATTGCAACCAAAGGATTCTCACCTTTATATTCAAGCAATACTACTTTTCCACCGGGCTTCAATGCCATAAAAATTGACTGCATCATCTCCTTTGGATAGGTAAACTCATGGTAAGCATCCACCATGATCGCCCAATCGATCGCACCATCAGGCAAATTAACCGAGGTCTCCTCACTTTTCACAGTTTCGACATTCGTAATGCCATTTTTTAATTGACGCTCTCTTAACATATCAAGCATTTCAGATTGAATATCAACTGCAAAAACTTTTTCAACAGTTGGCGCAATCAAAAAAGACATATAGCCAATTCCAGCCCCAATATCTGCTACCTTATCAGTCGGTAAAAACTTCAAAGCTTCGATCGCTTTCTCTGGCTTCTCTTCTGCCCCACGTCTAGGTCGATCTAACCAATCAGACCCATCTTTACCCAAAATTTGCGAAATCTCACGACCAAAATAACACTTACCGATACCATCAAATGAACCCCGATCGCATTCACTATAAACCGCATATTGTTGAACGGCATGGGCACTAAAAGATGGCGTAATCCAAAGAAAAACAGCAAGACTAACGGCACTTAAAAAACGAAGAAATGACATGATAATTTAGGAAAATAAATGGACTAAGAGAACGTTTTGAAAGATTTCGTTGGAATTCAAAGACTCGATCCCCCTAGCCCCCTTGAAAAGGGGGAACAAGAGTAAACTTTATTTCATGGAACAGGAGTAAACCTTATTTCATGGAGCAAAGGTAAATCTTATTTCATAGTCCCCCTTTTTAAGGGGGATTTAGGGGGATCGAGTCTAGCGAATGACGGGGATTCAGGAGGATCGGATCCCTAAGGCTTACCGACGATCTCAGAATCTACTACGTCCGCAATAGAATCTATAACGGGAACAGATTTTGATGATGAAAAGAACTTGCGAACGGTCTCACGTTGATTGATCAAATAAATACTCACTAACGTCAAGAATACGCCAAACCATTGAAACGTCTCCAAAGTTTCATCTAAAAAGAAATTGCCAAACATTAACGCAAATACAGGCGTTAGAAATGTCAATGAACTCAGACTTGTCAAATTACCTCGCGATGCAAAATAAAAGAACAGCCCATAGGCCACCGCACTACCAAACACCGTGGAATACATCAAGGCAACCCACTCAGCCGGAACCAATCGGCTCCATTGATCCGTTTCAGTTTGGATTGATAGCGCAAATAATGGCAATCCACCCAAAATCATATGCCACCCCGTCGCAACGATCGGATCTGCATATCGGGAAACATAGCGCACCATCACCGTCCCCACCGCCATCGACAGCGCCGCCATCAACATTAACCATTGGCCATTGTCGAATAGACTCGGATCCAGCAGATTGTAAGGACTCGTTGCACCTTGAGCGATGCTGGCATTTTGAAACAGTCCATTGAACAACCCCATCAGCCAATCCTTCGGCAACCCTAGTAATCCAATGCCCACAACCCCGATCGTCAGCCCAATCCAGCCCACTCCGCCAATCACCTCACCAAACAACAGCCAAGCCAACACCGCCACCGCCAAGGGTTGTGAATCGATCATCACTGAACCCAAGCCCGCGCCCGTCCGGGTCAAGCCCTGAGCCAAAAAGCTTTGAAATAACGTCCCATCAACAACAGCAAATCCAATAATCCAGGCCCAAGCTTGCCAAGTCTTTGGCTGAGGCAGTCCAGCGATCGTCGCCGCCACCAGAACCAAAATCCCAGCAGGCACCAACCGAAACCCAGCCAGAAAAAACGGCGTTGTGTCCTGAATTGCACCTTTCATAGCCACCATTGCGGTTCCCCAAAAGAAAAACGGCGCAATCAGCAATAGATTTGTTGCAATCGGCGATCGGAAAATCGGAGACTCCAGAATAGACAGCCTAGATGAACTAGAGGCGATCGGCGAGGCAACAGTAGGGATTATCGGCTTCAAAGGCGGGGTTTCCATAGCAGAAGTAAGGCGAAGCGTGGGGTAATATGTATAGTTATGTGAAGACTCTCTTTCACTTATTGTACAGATAGACCCGTACCAAAGGCTCGCCATGTTTCCGTTTCGTCCCCGCTACAAAAAGCAAATTGCCCGCATCGAAGTTGTCGGGGCGATCGCCTCTGGGACTCGTAAGCGTGTTTTAGCGGCCCTCAAAGAAGTCGAAGAACGCAAATTTCCGGCGCTGTTACTGCGAATTGACAGTCCCGGCGGCACCGTTGGCGACTCCTTTGAAATTTATTCGGCAATCAAACGGCTTCAAAGCAAGTGCAAAATTGTAGCGAGTTATGGCAATATCTCAGCTTCAGGGGGCGTGTTTATTGGGGCAGCGGCTCCCCATGTGATGGCAAATCCCGGCACCATAACGGGTAGCATTGGCGTAATTTTGCGCGGGAATAATCTGGAGCGCTTGCTCGATCGGGTTGGAGTTTCGTTTCAAGTGATTAAATCTGGACCCTACAAGGATATTTTGTCCTTCGATCGGCAACTCAGCGAACCAGAGCAGCAAATTTTGCAGGACTTGATTGATAGTAGTTATGAGCAATTTGTCGGTGTGGTGGCTGAGGGCCGGAAACTGGATGTGGCTGAAGTGAAAAAATTTGCAGATGGACGAATTTTCACAGGAGAACAGGCCGTTAAGTTGGGACTCGTCGATCGGCTTGGCACCGAGGAAGATGCACGCTGTTGGGCTGCAGAACTCGCAGGACTGGATCCTGAAAAAACAAAAGTCTTCACCTTTGAAGAACCCAAACCGCTGTTAAGCAAAATTACAGGCTCAACCGCAACATCCGCCCTAGTTCAGGCTCTTGGGCAAACCCCAGCAACGCAAGCGGGCTTAAATTGGCTGGAATTTGAATTAGAAACACAAGGATTACCGCTGTGGCTCTATCGCCCTTAAATTTCTGACTTCGACTATGACTTCGACTATCATAAATTAACAAATTCAATCCATCTTTTCTGGAGTACTCAAACGTGCATTGGCGAGTTCGGGCGATTCGGGGTGCAACAACAGTCCCGGTGAATACCAAAGAGGCGATCGCACAGGCGGTCACAGAGTTATTGGATGAACTAGAAGCTCACAACCCATTGGACCTAGATGAGGTGATTAGCGTTACCTTCTCCGTCACCCAAGACCTAGATGCAATTTTTCCCGCCGCGATCGCTCGGTCACGCGCAGGATGGGATCAAGTTCCCCTAGTGGACTTCCAGCATATGAACGTGGCGGGGAGCCTAGAGCGTTGTATTCGTCTGCTTCTCCACTTCAACACCCCCGAACCCACCCGAAAAATTCACCATCCATACTTGCGCCATGCCATGAACTTGCGTCCTGACTTAGTAATGACCAGCCCGATCTCGTCTTGAGAGTGTCAATTTTATCAGAATCGCCGTAAAACCCTGACGCTTTAGGGCTGGGATGTAGAGGCGCGTGACGGACTAACGGAAGGGAACAATCTTGCAATCGTAGGAACTTTTGTTCAATCAGTTGGAGCTTGGTTCAGGTCTGATAAAATCTACATACCGCGAAGAAATGTAGTGGTATCTAAAACAAGCCGTTGGGCTAACGGTGTTAGCCTGTGGAGCAACTGTAAGACCAAAAGTATCTAATACTCTAGGCGGGTGCGTTGAAGCAGGAAGTAACAGCAGTGA
>JAYVUU010000040.1:0-25131 GCA_043787635.1 Synechococcales cyanobacterium
TCACTGCTGTTACTTCCTGCTTCAACGCACCCGCCTAGAGTATTAGATACTTTTGGTCTTACAGTTGCTCCACAGGCTAACACCGTTAGCCCAACGGCTGGTTTAGACACCACTACATTTCTTCGTGGTATATAGATTTTATCAGACCTGAACCCAGCTTCAACGGATTGAACAAAAGTTCCTACGATTGCAAGATTGTTCCCTCCCGTTGGTCCGTCACGCGCCTCTACATCCCGCGCTAAAGCGTCAGGATTTTACGGCTATTCTGATAAGATACTAGAATATAGATCTGTCTACAATAATTATTTACGAGACCTGCCGCTGATCGTCATCACAATCAGGGTATTGGGACTGTCTGTGGTCATGGGGTCTGGATCTTGTAGAGACATTCCTATAGATTTTATTCAACGGGAAACGTGAGTACAGCAAAAGTTACGGCAAACATAATAGATGACCCACATCACGGATAGCGGATCTTCCAAGACCGATTAAAATCGGCACTAGAACTTATCCCCCGGCTAAAGTACGAGGGGTTTCTTCATTTTCCGTTAAGATGGACGACATAGCCAGAATCGATTGAGTTATGTAGATCGGGCTTCGTGAAATGACACCGTCTGTAACAGCATCCATAGCACCACCGTTGGTCGAGCTGAGAAATGTATCAAAATCGTTTGGGGCACAAAAGGTTCTAGACAGCATTAACTTAAAAATTTATCCCGACGAAGCCCTAGCAATTATTGGACCATCCGGAACCGGGAAATCGACGGTGCTCCGGGTGATTGCAGGTTTAGTGGCGGCGGACTCAGGGGAGACTCTTGTCAAAGGAAAACTCCGTCAAGGATTGGTAGAGGACAACTTGGCTAGCAGCGGTATCGGTATGGTGTTTCAGCAGGCAGCGCTGTTTGACTCCTTGACGGTGGAAGAAAACGTGGGCTTTCTGCTCCATCAACATTCAACCTTGAACCGAGCCGAAATCCGGGAGTTGGTGAACCAATGTTTGAAGACCGTGGGATTGCCGAATATTGGCGACAGGTATCCAGCGGAACTATCCGGTGGAATGCGCAAGCGGGTAAGTTTTGCACGGGCAATTTTGGAAAATCCGCAAAACCCAGACGATACGCCAAGTGTACTATTGTACGATGAACCGACAGCTGGTTTGGATCCGATCGCCTCTACTATTATTGAAGATTTAGTCTGTAAAGTTCGTCGAAAAGTAGGACGGGGGCGCAGTTCGGTGATGGTGACGCATCAGGAAAGTACAATTCGACGGACAGCGGAGCGTGTGTTGTTTTTATATGATGGTCAAATACAGTGGGATCGACCGATCTCAGAGATTGATACGACGGATAATGAGTTAGTACGCCAATTTTTTTCGGGCAGCGTGACAGGACCAATTCGCGTTTTGGGTTAGTCAAAGTTGAATTTTTACGGTTAGATTTTACCGAATTTAAGTGGGGCTTGGAACGATGGAAACAAGGCTAGGTCGGGAAGGACTATTAGGACTATTTATTTTGGGAGGATTAGGCGCATTGGGGGCTAGTGTACTTTGGATCCGGGGCGTAACCTTGGTGCAATCCGGCTATGAGGTAGTAGTACAGTTTAAGGACACATTGGGGTTATCTGAAGGAGCTGCCGTGCGCTATCGGGGGAGTACCGTTGGCTCGGTAAGAGGCGTGATCTTTGGAGACGAGGGCGTGGCGGTGAAGGTGAGGATTGATAATGCCGAGCTGCGGGTGCCGAAAGACTCGCTTTTTAATGTGAATCAATCTAGTTTTTTAGGCGCAAGTAGCTTGGATATTGTGCCGCCGGAGGTTGGAGTAAGTACGGCGACTAAACCTCGGGATGGAAATTGCGATCGGGCGGTAATTCTCTGTGATGGTGCAAAGGTGAAGGGGCAGATTGGAGTGAGTACGGAGGTTTTGCTGAAGGAAAGCATCAAATTCACAGCGGTCTACAGTAGCCCTGAATTTGTGGGGAATTTAATCGCGTTGACCAAAAGTTCCAATGCAGCAGCGTTGGAATTGGCGAAGGTCAGTAAAGAATTCGGGCTATTGGCACAGACCAGTCGTCAGGAGTTACGATCGGTGTCGGGGACTAGTATGACAACAATGCAAAATTTTTCTACTACGGCTCAGTCGCTAACCCAAACCTCAAATAGGGCTAATCTGACGCTTGCTCAAGTGAGTGGCTTGATGAATGAAAACCGATCGCTGCTGGTTGGGACGTTGGACAATCTAAATCAAAGCAGTGGATCGTTGAAAGTTGCGGTGGCTAAGATGGGCCCGGCGATCGATCGGGTGACGGGCGGACAGTTGATGCAAAATTTAGAAACATTATCGGCAAATGCGGCGATCGCATCGGTTAATTTGCGGGATGCCTCGAAAACCGTCAATGATCCGACTAATGTGCTGATGCTTCAGCAGACTTTGGATTCGGCGCGAGCCACGTTTCAGAATACGCAAAAGCTCACTACAGATTTGGATGATCTTATGGGCGATCCGAAATTGCGGGAAAATTTGCGAAGTTTGATTAATGGGTTGAGTAAATTGGTGTCGAGTTCGCAGCAAGTGGAACAGCGGGCGAATGTGGCTCAACAGTTGGAACCCTTAATGATTCAGGCACATCGGAAGGAATTGGCCCAGCGAATTGAGCGAGCTGAATCTCTACCAGAACTATCTTCAAAGCCTGTAAATCAGGAGCCGCGTTCTAGAAATGATTGATCTAACGTCTTCGCGCACTCATTACGAATTACTAGAAGTCCCCGCCACGGCTACAGGAGATGAGATTAAGCAATCTTTTCGGCGATTGGCCAAAATCTTTCACCCCGATCGTCATACCAACAGCACCCAACAAGCCCAGTTTCTGAAAAAATTTCAAATCCTCAGCGCCGCTTACGAAGTCCTTAGCGACCACCATCAACGTCGAGCTTATGATCAAATGTTGCGCTATGGTCCAAGCCAAAGTACCGAAACCCGCACCGATCGGACAGAAGCAGCCAGACGACAGTACAACGCCAGACGCAAACAGGAATCTGCAGAACCCGATGATCTTCTAGACCAATGGATGAAACGAGTTTATAAACCTGTAGTGCGATTGATGGGCGAAATCCTAAAGCCACTCCGATCGCAGATTAAGGCACTATCAGCCGACCCATTTGATGATGAACTGATGGACGCGTTTATCGCCTATATCGAAGACTGCCGAACCAAAATCGATAAATCCCAAATGCTTGCCTGTGTGCTGCCAAACCCTCCGGTCGCCGCCGCCGTCTCCGCAAATCTTTATTACTGTATGCACCAATTGGCAGATGCGCTGAATGAACTAGATTTCTTCACCCAAAACTATGATGAAACCTATCTAAATGATGGAATAGAGATGTTCCGGATTGCCGAGGACTTAAGAAAAGAAGCGATGAGTAGAGCGAGAAGCTTAAAGGAGTAGAACTAATTTTGCCCATTTTGCCCAAGTCAAATCTTGCTGGTTTTAGATGTGAGACACCGTCAAGATAGTTCTTAAGAATTGTTGAAAATTCTCAAAAATAGTGTTAAAAGTGTCCACCCATACTTTGCATTCCCTGAGGTTAATGTTAGGTTAAGCATAGTTTAAATCCATACATTTCAAGCCTTCAAGTGAAGGGAGATCTATTTGATGGAGCAAAAAACTGAAGCCGGGTTCCGATCGGAAGTCGATAAACCTTTAGTTGAGTAATGTTTTCACTAGTTTCAAACAGGAGCGTCTATCAAGATGTCGGACCAATCTAACTTTTTCAATCCTCGTAGTCGTTATCGCGGCCACTTTAAACCCGAAAATTTGGCCTTTAATGCCAATCTTCAAGAATTTGCGGGTCGAGTGATGACAATCTCAAATCTTGAGACAGGCGGTAAAATTTCCCCCGAAGATTCTTACCGAGAGATTAAAGCTCTCTGGAAAGAGTTGAAGCGAAGTAAGAAAAGTTTAGGTATTGGTCAGGTAACTCCTCATTTTGGAGATGCTGAAGCAGGTTAAAGCCAGAAACTAAGGTCAGTATCTAATCAATTAATTGGTCCCTTCAGAGTTTTAAGTTTTGGAGGGATTTCTAGTATGACTAATGCTGTTAATTTGGGGAACTTGTGGGAACCACGATCGTAGTTTTGCCTAAAACACTTTCGTAGTAACAAGCAAGTTGTTGGGTCGCCGCACTCCAACTCCAACGTTCTGACTCTTCACGGGCATTTTGGCGTAACGTCGATCGGTGTTGGCGGGTCGCTAGAAGTTTTTGGGTCGCTACGATCGCGCTCAAGTCATCATTTGGATCGAAGAGATAGCCATTTTCACCCGATGTCACAATGTCAGGAATTCCACCAGAATTAGCCGCCACCACCGGACAGCCAGCCGCCATCGCTTCGAGTAACACCAATCCTAAGGTTTCAGTGCGAGATGGAAAAATAAACGCATCTGCCGACGCATAGGCCGAACCCAATTCCTTCCCAGCTAAATATCCAACAAAATGAGTGTTAGTCCCTGCAAAATGGTGTTCGAGAGTTTCGCGGTTAGGTCCATCCCCAACCAGGGCAAGGCGGGCATTAGGAATGGCTTCTAAAATGGGTTTAATTCGATGAATTTCTTTTTCAGCCCCTAACCGACCGACATATAGCAGCAGTGGATCCTCAGGATGTCCTTCAGTTAGGCGCGATCGCATCTCTTGACTTTCTAAACTGGGATGAAACGTTTCAGTATCAACTCCGCGCTGCCACAAATCGGTGTGATGGATACCACGATCGGTGAGGGTTTGGACCATGGCGCTAGAGGTACAGAGGTTAAGACGGGCACGGTTGTGAGCTTGACGAAGCAAAAACCACAGCAGACCTTCCAACTGTCCTAGTCCGTAGTATTCCAAATATTTGGGTAGATGGGTATGGTAGGACGCAACCAAAGGAATATTAAGTTTTTGAGCGTAATAGATCCCACCAAGTCCCAGAATGGCCGGATTAACGACGTGAATTAGGTCGGGCTTAAAACGGTTTAGCTCCCGGCGAAGGGCTGGACCGGGGAAGGCCATTTTGAGTTCGGGATACCAAGGAAGCGGATAGCCAGAAACACCGTAGACGATCGCCCCTTTATATTCACTAAGCCCACCATCTGGGGAAAAAATTAGAACTTGATGGCCTTGGCGTTGAAGATGCTCAACAGTATGTTTGAGACGGGTGACGATGCCATCAACTTTAGGTAGAAATGTTTCAGTGAAAAGAGCAATTCTCATGTTGAATAGTTAATTGAGAATTTTAGAATTTAAATTGGCGATCCGCCCCGTGCCAAAGTTTGGGGAGTCAGACCAACAATCATAGCCCCCAGAATTGAGGGTTTGGGGGCAGACTTTACAAATAACTTCAGCCTGATATTGTTAGCCCCAAACTATTTCCATTTGACGCGAGGCATGATTTCATTCAAGTCGGCGCGGTGTTTGTATTGGGTTGCGAAGTTGAGCAATGAATCCAACAATGAATCTGAGAGTAAATGGGGCTGTAGGCCAAGGTCTAGCAAATTAGTATTTTTTGCATTGAAATAGTGATCTTCTTTTTCAACCCGTGGATTTTCGATATGTTGGATTTCGACCTTGAGACCCATAGATTCACTAGCCTTTTGGACTTGCTTGGCTAAGTCGCCAACATTAAACATTTCTGTGAATTGATTGAATACGCGGAATTCGCCTGGATTGGCTGGTTTTTCGATCGCCAACTCAACACATCGCACCGTGTCCCGAATGTCTAAGAACGCACGGGTTTGTCCGCCTGATCCATACACCGTTAACGGATGGCCAACTGCGGCTTGAATACAAAAACGATTGAGCGCGGTCCCATAAACTCCATCGTAGTCTAGACGGTTGATCAGCACCTCATCCATGCCCGTCTCATCCGTCAGAACGCCATACACAACCCCTTGATTCAGGTCTGTGGCCCGTAATCCCCAAACACGACAGGCAAAGTGGATGTTGTGGGAGTCGTGGACTTTGCTCAGGTGATAGAAGGAACCTGGTTGTTTTGGATAGGGTAGCGTGTCTTTGCGGCCATTGTGTTCAATGGTGATGTAGCCTTCTTCGATGTCAATATTTGGTGTACCATATTCGCCCATCGTGCCCAATTTGACTAAATGACAGTCTGGGAAGTTCTCTTTAATTGCGTAGAGAATATTCAGGTTGCCGATGACATTATTGCTTTGGGTTAGAACCGCATGTTCACGATCGATCATGGAGAACGGGGCCGATCGTTGTTCACCAAAATGGACGATCGCGTCGGGTTGGAATGCGAGCAGCGATTTCAGTAAAAAGTCGTAGTTGCAAATATCGCCAATAAATAAATCAATAGCCCTACCTGTCAAGTCCTTCCAGCGTTGAATCCGTTGCTGAATGGGTGCGATCGGAGTCAAGGTCGAAATTTGTAGCTCATTGTCCCAGTGCCGACGAACAAGGCTATCGAGAATACCAACTTGGTGGCCCCGATTTGCAAGGTGTAATGCTGTTGCCCATCCACAGTAGCCATCGCCACCAATTACTAAGACTTTCATTTATATTTTCTGAAGCTTACTGGTACTTTTGCCAAATTTACCAGGTTTGTGACCTAAGCGCTATCACTGAAGTCCATAGAAAAGCACGGTGGTTAAGGCTATGAGGTCAGTTTGGTGAAGAAAACTTTAAAATAATATTGTTTTGGGATTCTGGAATCGGGTAGACAAAAGATTCCAATAAAAAGCTCCTAAGATTTTACCTTGGGAGCCTTTCAAATTA
Organism: Synechococcales cyanobacterium; assembly: GCA_043787635.1. Taxonomy (GTDB): domain Bacteria; phylum Cyanobacteriota; class Cyanobacteriia; order Leptolyngbyales; family Leptolyngbyaceae; genus JAAFJU01. The sequence continues at coordinate 6,761 of JAYVUU010000040.1, forward strand.
GGGGTTTAAACCCTCTAAATCAGCGAGTTTATGAGATGACTTCTAGCTCATCCATTCCGTGTGAAACACACCGGGCTTATCAATCCGCTCGTAGGTGTGTGCCCCAAAGAAATCACGTTGGGCTTGGGTCACGTTCTGGGGAAGACGATCGCGGCGATAGCTATCAAAATAGTCGAGCGATGCACTGAAGGCTGGGACCGCGATTCCCGATCGGGCCGCTTCCATAATTACAGCTCGCCATGCAGTCTGACGGCTCATCACCGTATCGCGAAACTCTGGAGCCAACAGTAGGTTAGCAAGTTGTGGGTTGGTACTGAATGCAGCCCGGATTTTGTCGAGGAAGCCTGCCCGAATGATGCAGCCGCCTTTCCAAATGCGAGAACATTCCGCCAAATTCAAATCAAACCCATAGGCTTTAGATGCCGCACTGAGCAACGCCATTCCTTGGGCATAGGAACAGATTTTGGAACAATACAGTGCATCACGAACTTGATTGATAAACTCGGTCCGATCGCCCTCGAAGGTGACATTTGGACCCGAAATTAACTTAGCCGCTTCAACTCTCTCCAGTTTGATAGACGACAAAATTCGAGCATTCACCGCTGCTGTGATCGTAGGAATTGCAACCCCAAGTTCCAACGCATCATTCACCGTCCAGCGTCCGGTCCCTTTTTGACCCGCCGCATCCATGATCACTTCGACCAGCGCTTTCCCCGAATCGTCGTCCTTTTTACGGAAAATGTCTGCTGTGATTTCGATTAAATAGGAGTTTAGCTCCTCCGTTTTGTTCCATTCAGTAAACGTTTGAGCAATTTCATCCCCATTCAAACCCGCCACGTTTTTGAGCAAATCATAGGCTTCTGCAATGAGCTGCATATCGCCATATTCGATCCCGTTGTGGATCATTTTGACGTAATGACCCGCACCACCGGGACCGATGTAAGTGACACAGGGTCCGTCGTCTACTTGAGCCGCTATTTTGGTTAAGATCGGTTCTAGATATTTATAGGCCGTAGAAGTCCCACCGGGCATAAGGCTCGGACCATTTAAGGCTCCTTCTTCGCCGCCACTCACGCCCATGCCAATGAAGGTAAATTTGGACCCTTCTAAATCGGCGGCACGGCGATCGGTATCTGTGAACAGCGAGTTGCCACCATCAATTAAAATATCGCCTTCGTCAAGGAGTGGCTTGAGTTGCTCAATTACGGCATCAACTGGAGCGCCTGCTTTTACCATGATCAGAATCTTACGGGGGCGTTCTAGGAGACCCACAAATTCTTCAAGGCTGTAGCCAGCTTTGACATTCTTGCCAACGGCGCGGGTTTTCATGAATTCGTCAGTTTTTTCGCGGCTACGATTATAGACCGCGATTGGAAAGCCGTTGCGTTCCACATTGAGGGCTAGGTTTTCGCCCATGACGGCCAATCCAATCACACCAAAGCTTTGAGTCATAAGTTTTATGTTGTAGTTCAGGTCTAAGGAAACGATCGTCGTTTACGTCCTTAGGGTAACGTGTCGCTTTAGGAGTGGATTAAAACAGACTAAAAGCTTTTGGGATCAGCGGGGTTTCGATCGGAAAGTCCCCCTTGGCTGTTATGGTTTTGTCGTTCAGGATAAAGACAAACGGCTTAATTTTTTGAACTGTGGAGGCGCAGTGCTTATGCTGACCTATGTTTTGGCCCTAGTGGTGGTTCTGGCGAGCTTAGGCTTGTACAGCACGACGTTTGTGATACCGGAGGTGTCGCGGAAAAACGATCTCGTCTGGAGTGGCGTAGGATTATTCTATGGGCTAGTGCTGTGGGTCTGTGCGGGCAGGATTACGGGTGGAGTGTTACTGGGTCAGATGGCAAGTGTGACGTTGCTAGGCTGGATGGGGTGGCAGATGATAGAGGGACGTTGGAATTCGGTTCCAGAAGCTCAGCGCGTGAGTACGGGGAAGGTGGCGGGCTGGCGTAGTAGTTTGGCGGGGTTAAGCCGATCGGATACAGCGGTAAACCTAAAAAAACAGGCCCAAAGCGTTGTTAGTAAAGCTCAAGAGAAAATTAAAGATCTGGGTGTTCCGGTAGAAGCGGGGACACAATCTACGGGAAACCCGACATCTGATGTAACGGCGGACTTGCTGAAGCGGGCTGATGTCCCGTTGAAACCTGAAGATTTTGGCAATCCACCCAAGGCTGTGGTGGATACGACGGCGGCTAAGCCTTCGATGAAGTCATTTTCCACACCTGTTGCTAAAAGTTTGTTCAGTGGGTTATTCGATCGGGCGAAGGGGTTGGTTAGTGGGTTAAATACTCCAAAGGATGTGGCTTCAAAAGAAGTATACGTACGCAAAGAGTTCAGAACTGTCGCGGAGCCACCTACATCTGAGCAATCTGTGTCCGAGGCGACGATCGATGATGATTTTGATTTTGGTGATGTAGGGGGCGAAACGGAACTTATCAAACCGGAACTTATCAAACCGAAACCGACGGTGGTGTCGATCGCACCAGAATCTTCTGTAGATGCGGCTGTCGAAGTTGTAGATGAGTTTGAAGAGAAGACTTAGATTCCTTATGGCGATCGGCGTAAGTCTAAATTTTGGGATTTGGGTACACTTTGAACAACGATCGATGTTGTGCGTCGCCACTAACTAACCTTGATATAAACCCCTCTCCCAATCTCTATTTTATGATTTTTAGATCTGTTCTCACGGCAACACTTACTACATTTTTATTAGGTGCGATCGTCGCTCCAAATGTTGATGCATCACCCAAGAGTATTGCTTCTGACGGGACGACGATCGGTACAGATGGCGACACTTGGTTTATGCGTACCCCTGTGTCGGATACAACACAGCCTTTTGACGGTGGAATGCTGCGGGTTTACGATGTGCACATTGCGAAAATGGTTGAGGTTACTTATCAGCAATGCAATACCACCCGCAGTCGTAGAGATAGAACCTGGTTCTACTTCGCTGACACTAATAAAAGTATGGGTCGCTTTCGGATTAGCTGTAAGTTAGCGAATGATCTGGTTCGTGCTTACGGTGTGGGTAAATCTGAACCGACGGGAATCTTTATGGCCGAAATCGAGGAGCCGAGTATGGTCCGTGTCCCGACTTTGAATATTACTGGAGGCAAGGTCAGAAGCTGGATGGATTTCACCCAGAATTTCAAGCCAATTCGGTAGAGCATGAAGATTCAACAGAATGTAAAGTCTAATCGCATTCTTCGTTAGGTTTGGGACATGACTCGCCGTGTCCTAAACCCTAAACCATTCAAACCGATCGCCGTATTATTCCTAACCAATCTAAAAACAACTCATGGCGTAAGGGCTGCCGCGATCGGACATTGTGTTCCCACTGTTCAATCCATTGGGAAATGACTTGGGTGTGGGCGGGGTCGCTGAAGGGGATTGTCAAAAGCATCGGGAGTGATGTTTTTGTGTGAATTGCAACACTCAGAATGGGAGCCAATTGCGGCGCGAGTTCACCCGTTAATGTTGCATTCACGAGTTGAGCTTTGCGATTCAGCTTCAGGTTATACCAAAGATTTTCGGATGATGTTTGACCCGTGATCGACACCAGCCGATCGTGCTTGTGGGGCACTGGGCCAATCCAGAAACTTTGAGGGCGAATCAGTCTTCCAACTGAAACAGGTCTTTTTAATTTCCAAGGTTGCAAAATGGCTTGAACTTCAGCAAGGGCGATCGAATCACAATTCGCGGTCAAACTATCGGTCGGTATCACCCGATGTCTAGACCGATTTGGAGACCCGACAAGCCTCAGTCGATGGGAACGCAGCGATTTTGAACTCAACGATCGAAGTCCTAACCGATCGGGATCTAGTCGTTCAAAGGGTGTGGCCAGAACAATTTCATCAACTTCGAGAATTTGAGGGACGTAAACACTTTGATGATGAAGAGAGTTACAAAGAGTCAAATATTTAACAAACCCAACAGTTTGAACCGATTCAATTCGTGTTTTTGTTGAGACCTGAATGCCCGATGCTTCCAAGACCATTTGAATCTGAATAGCTCCATCGGGATCAACTTGGGGTAGTAGTTGTGAAGCTGGGACAATCAGAATAACCGTTGCCCCTCGCGATCGGAGTGCAACTGCTAACTCAACGGCAACGGCTGTATCTCCAAAAATAGCTACTCGATCGGGGATGGATTTACGACTGATAAAATCTTCCGGCATTCGACAAGGAATTCCCCAGAGGGCAACAGGAATACGGCGATCGGGATTCAAGGTTGCGACGTAATGACTCGATCGTAAAAGCCGATCGCCGACCTGAAACCCATCTTTTGGCTGTTCAATCCAAGTCCCAGTTGAAGCCAAATAATCCACGCCCTGAATTTGCAATGCTTCTGGAGTGAGGGGTTTGCACTCATCAGAAATCGCGATCGCCTCAAGTTGTGGGTCAAGTTCTGTCCCAAGCCTTGCCGGGTCAGCCGTCAGCCAATGTCGCCATGCGATCGTCGTTTCAGGTCGTTCCCCTTGTTCCACAAGTGCCACCCTCGCACCCAATTGTCTAGCCCGCAACGCCATCCGACAGCCCAACTCAGTCGCACCAATAATCACTAAGTCATATTCAATCAGCATGATGCGATCTCGACCATTGCTGCAAGCTCCACCTTTAATGCTGCTACTAACGCTTGGTTATCCTCGACAGTCCGCACAGCAACGCGAAAGAACCGATCGCCCAATTCCGGGAAACTCATACAATCTCGGATATAAATTCGATGATTTCGCAAAAGCCTGGTTTGTAATTCCATTACCGAATAGTTCAATTGGATGAGTAAAAAATTAACGGTCCCTTCGTAGATTTGCAACCCAGAAATCGATCGTAATCCATCCACAAATAGCGGTTTCGCCTCCGCTAACCAAGCATAGGTCTTGGATTGAAATGCTCGATCTTGCAGCACCACTTCACCCACGATCGCCGCCAAGGTATTCACCGACCAAGGATCGCGCCACTGTTGCCATCGGGCTAATCTAGTGGGATGAGCAATGGCATACCCCAGCCGTAGTCCCGGAATTGCATAAAACTTCGTCAACGATCGGATCACGACAAGCTGTGGATAATCTTGGATCCAGGGAATGACACTCTGAGACTGCGATTCTGGCAAAAAGTCCATAAAGGCTTCATCCACCACCACCAAGCTGTAGTGAGGATTCTCTAAAATTTCCGATCGTAAGGTTTCAGCCATCGCCCATTGCCCGGTGGGATTGTGGGGATTATTGATTAAAATTCCATTGTTTTGCTTTAATGCCGTGGATACCCTCAAGCATGGGGGCAATCCGGCTGTGGGTAACAAGCTCTGACCAAAATCTGTAAGCAGGACACGGGTAACGCGGGCACCAAAGGCGGCAAGGGCACGATCGTAATCGGCAAATCCCGGCGTGAATAAATAGGTCTTTTTGAGTTCGGCAAGTTCTCGACAAGCCCAAGTGAGCAATTCAGCCGCGCCATTTCCGGGCAAAATCCAATGAGGATCAATGTCATGGTGAGCGGCGATCGCACCTTTTAATGCAGAATAATTTGGATCCGGGTAAGCCGTCAGCACGTCGATAGATTGGGTCAAAACCTCGATCGCGCTGTCCGGGATTCCCAACGGATTGATGCTGGCGGAAAAATCAAGCAGCACATCGGGGGAGCAGTCGGCAATTTCCGCTGCCCAGCTTAAGTTCCCCCCATGTGTCGGTCGTTTCAACGTCTGCTCTCAGTGTTGTCAGTGTGAATCAGGATTCGTCTGTATGGGTCTGCCAGGGTAAACCCATGCCTAATAACAGATCTTATGCCTTGTTGGGCGAGACTTTATCCTTAAAGGCTTTCCCTGCCGAGAAGGCTGGAACCGTTGTTTTAGGAATCACCATTTTTTCATTGGTTTTAGGATTGCGTCCTTCCCGCGCCATACGGACCCGAGGCTCGAAGGAACCAAAGCCCACGAGGGTTACTTTGTTATCGCTCGAAACGGCTTCCATGATTGTTTCAATGGTGGCTGAGATGATGGCATCTGCTTCTTTTTTGGTGATGTTAGACTTTTCTGCCACTGCATCAACGAGTTCGCCTTTGTTCATGAGTTGTCTCCTGGGATGACACGGTAAGAATCGGAAGTCCCAATTCTATGTCTATTTTTTCTAAACTGAGTGCTGAAACACTGATTTTATATAGATTTCTTTGCAAATTTCACCCGATCGATCGACCAGCTCCACTATTTCAACTGATCATCTAACTCATCAGCCATGATTTTCTCAGTTGTTTTTTGCTCATATTCACAGAGAATCTCACTTAATCATCAAGCTAACGAACCCGATCGGACCTGGGCTAATATTTCCCGGAGTTCAAGTGGGTCAACGTAATACGTCTGATTACAAAAATGACAGGTTGCTTCTGCCGTCTCCTGTTGAGAAATCATATCGGCTAAATCTGACTCTCCCAACAACGGAATCGCCGCCGTCACCCGATCGCGAGTACAAGGGCAATAGAAACGTACAGGTTGCACCTCTTCAAAAATATTTAGACCCAGATCGCCTAGCAATTCCTCGAAAATAACTGGTAGGGTTTTTCCCGATCGGAGCAAGGTCGAAAACGACTGTAATCCTGAGATTCGAGATTCCAACAAACTGACCAAGGCTTCATCGATAGACGCTTTCGGCATGATCTGAATCAACAATCCGCCCGCTGCCTCGACAGATTCTTTCTCCACAAACACACCCAACATCAACGCAGAAGGGGTTTGTTCAGAGGTGGCGAGGTAATAGGTCAAGTCTTCGCCAATTTCGCCCGAAATCAGTTCGGTAGTACTAGAGTGCGGTTGACCATAACCGATGTCCCGAATCACATTCAGATAACCGACATTTCCGATCGCCCCTCCCACATCCAGCTTGCCTTGCAGGTTCAGCGGCAGTTCAACGGTGTGATCATCCACATAGCCCCGTACAGTCCCATTCAATCCCGCATCCACATAAAGCCCTTTCATCGGCCCATTGCCCTTCACTCTCAACGTCACCCGTGCCTGAGGCTGTTTCATACTAGACGCAAGCAATAAAGCCCCGGCCATCCCGCGTCCAAGGGCTGCTGTTGCCACATAAGAAAGGCCGTGGCGTTCCCTGGCTTCCTGAGTGAGCTGAGTTGTAATTACGCCCACTGCCCGAATTCCGTTGTCCGCTGCCGTGGCGCGAATAAGCTGGTCTGCCATAGCTGTTCTTTACCGTTCTTTACGCATCTAGTTACATTTTACGGCTGGATTTGTCACACAAGCGATTATTTCTGTGAGACTCGGTACACTTTTGAGGGAATGGGATCATTGCCTAAGTGATAAACCGTGATCAACTAGGTTTTAGATAGAAGTTTCAATTCATTTTTAAATTTACAAATAGGAAAATTTCATGCTGGGAACATTTCAACATAGCCATCTCCGAATTGAAGTCGATGCAGAGGGCGATCGGTTAAAAGCCTGCTTTACGGACCCAAAGTTATTAAAAAAATGGCTGACCTTACAGCGATTTCCAGCCGATCTGCCTGAGACGCTAACTGTGGGCAACCAGTTTCTGAGCTTGGCGGGCGGGACCGTTCCGGTGAGCCATGAAGTAGAGCTACTAGAAGGAAACCGGATCCGATTTACCTTAAGTCAGGGGATTGACGGATTTCATGAATGGGCGTGGGGTGACGGTTGGGTTCAGTCTCGGATTGAAGGCGTGTCTTGGCTACCGATTAATGTGGGGCAAAGCCTGAGTCTGCTCTGTCTGAAGCAGTTTTTAAATCAACAAGCCGAGGCTTAAAGTTCATAGCTCTCAAAACGGTAAAGCCTAGTTTTCTGTGGTTTAAAATCAGGCTTTACCGTTCTAAAACTTAGCTAGCTTGGTGATGATTCGGAGCTTTGGATTGAACCTAAAATGTCAGAGACAGCGATGGTAATTTCGGGAAGGAGTTCGATCGTCAAAGTCTGCCCTTGGGTGAATGTTTGGGTTAGTTGATAGGTTTTATCTGATGGGTTTCGGTAAACTTCAATTTGATTGTCTTGCAGATTAACGATCCAGACTTCTGTGATTCCTGCTCCGGCGTAGAGAGGCAGTTTGAGGGTGCGATCGGTTTCGAGGGTGGTGTCCGAAACTTCGATCAGCAGATAAATATCTTGAGCAGTAGGATGACCGGATTCGTAGAAGTCGTCTTTCCATCGCAAGATTGTGAGGTCAGGTTCGGGTTGAGAAAGGCTGCCGAGTTCGATCGGGTTTTGGACAGCGACAATATGTACCTTTCCGAACTTGTCATGCAGTTTTGCATTGATTTTGTTGACACTTGCGGCGTGCTTTCTCCCAATTGCGGCCATGTGAAAGATTTCTCCATTCAGTAATTCATAGGGCGATCCTTCTTTTAGGATGCCAGTTTCGATCATGGTTTGGAATTCGGTGACGGTGAATTGTTTGCGAGCGAGTGGGAGTGAGGTTGAAGGAGTGCGATCGAGTTGGAGAACCATGGCTAAACTCTCAGTTTTAATGCTAGGAATTGACTAACTGCGTAATTCGACTTGGAACCGATCGACCAACACGTCGCGAATTTCTTGCTGAATTGGATCCACATCGCTGTCGGTCAAGGTCCGATCGATCGTCCGATATACCATTCTAAACGCTAGACTTCGCTTACCTTCAGGCACGCCTTTGCCCTTGTATTCATCAAACAGTTCCACAGAATCCAGTAAGTCTCCACCCGCTTTTCGCATGGCCCGTTCAAGTTCAGCAACAGAGGTGCTGGTCTTAACGAAGAAGGCAAGATCCCGATCGCTGGCCGGATAGGTCGAGAATGACTGATAAATCGGCACCATTCCCCCATCTGCATCGAAGTGTTTATAAATCAGGTCTAGGTCAAATTCAAAGGTAACAACACCATCTGGCAAGCCGCGCTCTTGAGCAAACTGTGGATGCAATTGACCCAAGGTGCCCAGTCGTTCTCCTTTGAGCCAGAGTGATGCAGTTCTTCCGGGATGGAGCTTAGTGGTATCGCGGCTGTCGGGCTGATATTCAACGGGCAACCCCAATTGATCAAACACCGAATCCAGCATCCCTTTAGCCTCGTACCAGCTTATGGGAGACTCTTTTCCACTTTTGGGCCAGCGTCCACGGGAGATATCGCCACCCATGATGCCGCCCACAACTTCTGCTTCACCAAATCCTTCTTCGTCTTGGAAGAAAATATGGCCAATATCAAAACCATTTAGCGCACCGTTGCCCTGTTCCCAGTTGTACTGGAATGCCTCGATCGCGCCGTCCATCAAATTGGTCCGCAGTGCAGAATATTCAACCAACAGCGGATTACTGAGAATGACTTCCCGATCGTTCCCCGATTTATTCAGGGAATAGTGCATCAGTTCGGTCAATCCGGTCCCACGCAAGGCCGATCGGAGACGACGCAATACGGTCTGTTCAAGGGACAACGCCCCGGCTTCTCCCTTTTCAGGCAATGTGTCACAGAAGTTGTTGAAACCATACATCCGGGCGACTTCTTCGATCAGGTCAATCTCCCGCTCCAAATCCCGGTATCGATAGGCAGGTACCGTAACCGTCCATTCACCCTTACGAGTCGCAGTCACCAGGCAATTGAGCGATCGCAATGCTTTTTCGACTTCTGCCCCTTCCAATTCACCGAGATCATCGTCCCCTCGTTCAACTAAACCCAGCACTTGCTGAACTCGGGATAATCGTAAATCGATGCTGCGGGTCAAGGTTTCGGGTCGATGATCTTCCATCGTTTGCGCCACCACTTGCCCGCCTGCCAATTCTAAAATGAGCTGCACCGCGCGTTGATGAGCCAGTTCGAGTTCTGCATGGTTAACGCCTCGTTCATAACGGGCTGAAGCTTCCGATCGTAACCCTTGGCTACGGGCAGATCTGCGAGTAACAGCCGCATCAAAAATCGCAGCTTCCAACACCAAATTACGGGTGCCATCAAAAACTTCAGTCTCGCTACCGCCCATCACTCCAGCCAGGGCGATCGGATGATTATTTGCAGTGATGTAATGGGTTTGATCCGTGGCGCTGCGAATTTGACCATCCAAGGTTTTGAGCGTTTCGCCCACATCCGCTAACCGAGTTCCCAACACTATTGGAGTTTTACCCGCCACGTGAGCCAGACGATCGCCATCAAACGCATGAAGCGGTTGTCCCCATTCCAACATCACGTAATTGGTCACATCGACAATGTTGCTAATGGGTCGCACGCCAGCCGATTGCAATCGTCGCTGCAACCATAGAGGCGAATCCATCACCTGAACGCCATCGATCGCCGTAGAAATGTACGTCGGACAAGCCGCAGGGTTTGTTAAATCGACTGATAACCGATCGGACTCTGGCGACACAACAGGCGTAGTCTCCGGCATTTTTAACGCAACACCCGTCAACGCAGCAATCTCACGGGCAATGCCAATCATGCTCAACGCATCGGCCCGGTTCGCCGTCGAACTCAAATCTAAAATCACCTCATCAAGACCCAGCAGCGGTCCGGCATCAAGACCCGGTTCAAGCGTTGCGATCGTCTCATCAAAAATATGAATTCCATCAGACTCCTTAGTCAGCCCCACCTCAGACAGCGAACAAATCATTCCATTCGATCGTTCACCCCGCAACTTGGCAGGCTTAATTTTTAGTCCTTCCGCCCCACATTTCGGTAGAAAAGTCCCGATCGTAGCCACAGCCACAAAAATATCAGCTTTTACATTCGCCGCACCACAGACAATCTGCTGAAGCTCCCCGGTGCCAATATCAACCTGACACACGCTGAGTTTATCTGCATTAGGATGGGGTTCTCGGCTCACCACACGCCCCACCTTAACCCCCTCCGCCCAAGTCCGACGATCCTCTATCTCCTCAACCTCGAATCCCGCCATAGTTAACAGATGAGCTAGGTCTTCGGGAGAGTGAGAAATATCAACGAATTCTTGAAGCCAAGATAGAGAAATACGCATCGGACCGCTTGCTGTGAAGAGTGTTAAATTCCTAAAGATTGTAACGCCTTGGGGTCTCCACTAGAATGACGACCCCAAGGGGAACCTCAGTGGTATTGCACAAATTCTCTGCGGAGATCTCCATATCCGTTGTGGGATAATGAAAATATGGGTCATATCCCCCTTTCCCTAAGCTCCGATACTAGGTTATGACTGAGTGTGAGATAAACAGAACAATGAGAGCATGGTTGCAAAGATTGGGTATCCGAGATTCTGTCTTTAATTTCAGTCCGATCGTCATTGAGCTAAGCGGGGGTAGGTTGCATGAGCTACTGCTTGAGTCCAGGTTGTGCCAGTCCAGAAAATTTAATCGATGCTGAAACCTGTCAATCTTGCGGTTCGCCTCTCCTCCTCCGGGGACGGTACAGAGTTCTCCACGCTCTAGGACAAGGGGGGTTTGGAACCACTTATTTGTCGAGAGATGAGGTGTTGCCCGGTCAACCCAACTGTGTGATTAAACAGCTTCGTCCCAACACCAGTGCTCCCCACATCATGCAAATGGCGCGTGAGCTTTTTGAGCGGGAAGCTGAAACGCTCGGGCGGATTGGCAACCATCCTCAAATTCCTCGCCTACTTGATTATTTTGAGTCGAGTCAGGAATTCTATTTGGTTCAGGAGTATGTGAGTGGCTGGACCATTCAACAGGAAGTGAAGCGGAATGGCGGAATGGGTGAATTAAAGGTGAAGCATTTCCTCAGTGAAATTCTTCCTATGCTGGAATATATTCATAGTCAGCAGGTAATTCACAGAGATATTAAACCCGCTAACTTGATTCGCCGATCGCACGATCAGAAGCTTGTATTAATCGATTTTGGTGCGGTCAAAAACCAGATTCAAACCACGGTCACAGGCGGGTCCGAGAACACCGCATTCACCTCCTACGCGATCGGAACTCCGGGCTTTGCGCCGCCAGAACAAATGGCGATGCGGCCTGTGTTTGCCAGTGATCTCTATGCGTTGGGTGTCACCTGTGTCTATATGTTGACGGGGAAGCCACCGAAGGATCTCGCCTACGACACCATGACAGGAGAAATGCTCTGGCAGAAACATGTGAATGTAAGCAATCATTTTGCTAGGGTTCTGTCGAAAATGTTAGAAATCTCCGTCAGACATCGATATCAGACGGCAACAGAGGTTTTTCGCGATCTAGATCTTGAACCTTATCTAGATAGCCTCAATAGCAGCATGACAGCCAAACGAACCAGTCCTCCATCGGTTCCCCCAGACTCCTCTGACCGGAAGGGAATCTCCCCTGCCGCCCGTACAGCCATGGCGATTCAGTCGCGTCAACCCCTCAAAGAAGCGACTACTCTTAGTTCACCAAGTTCGCCAGAGTCTATCCGTCAACGATCGGTAGCAGCACGATCGGTTCCTACTTCTACGGGCCGAGACGACTCGAAGGGCAACAGTATCAATGGTGGAACTACCGCAGGTCGTGGGGCTACTCCTGCCCGGTTAAATGCCGCGAGCCTTCAGGCTAACTATGCTAAAGGCCGACGAGACTTCGCCGCTCATAATCTAGAGAGGCTCCAGCTTCCACGTCTTGACCTGACGGAGGCGACCTTTCATCAGGCCAACCTCAAACAAGTCAATCTCCAAGGTTCCAACTTGACCAGTGTTGATTTGGGTCGAGCCAATCTTTGTGGCGCAAATCTGCGGGATGCAATTTTGATGAAGGCGTATATGAGTAATGCGGACCTTCAGGATGCCGATTTACGTGGTGCAGATTTGCGCGGCGCTTATTTATTCAACGCGAATCTACGTGGCACAAATCTGGGGGGGGCAAACTTGACGGGGGCAAAAGTTACACCAGAGCAATTGGCGATGGCGAAAACCAATTGGATGACCGTGAAACCGAATGGCAAACGTGGCGGCTGGTGAAACTAGGGCATCCATTCTAGTAAAAGACTGCCCCGGGTTTCCGATATCGCTCGACCCTGCCAGCGTTCGATCGTGGTGGCTACACGCAGTTGAGGGCTTACAGCATAGCCCACGGAGATTTTACCAATGCCGATTTCCCGATCGCTGCCCAGGTTGACCCAAGTCTGCTGCAATGCAACATCTGCCCCACCCCCACGAGACGGAATGAGCATCAGTTTTGCTCCGATGTTTAAGCCTTGGTTTTGAGCATTGGCGGTAGAAACCGATCGCCATCCGACGACAGGAGCGATGTTGATATATCCGCCCAAGGGTAATAAATAGGTCTGGGCATCAACCCCAAATTTGCTCACATTACCACCGCTACTGAAATGGGAACTCAGGGTAACGGGGGTTTGCCCAAGACGTAGATCTTCAAGCCCGATCGTCACAGCATTTGTATTAGCCTGGGTGAATCGTGAATAGCCAACCTGAAGGCGAGTCCGAAAGCTTGGATCGTTAGCAATCTCGCGACGGATATTAGGGGGATGGTTGAGCCATTTTTGTAGGGTTGGACTATTGCGAATTTGAGGAGGAATATCAATGGGCATGGTCACCGCACGCACGGGGTCACAGAGTATTGTCGCTGAGAAAATAGTTAGTACAAAAAAGACTCCACAGTTGTGAAGCCTTGTCATCGTATCAATTTCAGTGGGAGTAACTTCAATCCTGGGCTGTTCAGCATTACACCAAGGATTCAGATTATGGTTTAGAGAACCGTTCCATGGAGCTTTTCCATGTCGATCGGTTTGATGAAGTACAGCTTTAAGAGCTGGGTCACGGTGCTGGCATAATAGGGCAGCTTTTTCAAGAACTTAAGCGGCGCTGGGGCGCTGGATGCACCGATCGTTGCAAGTTTTTCGTTGTTACTTACACAGGTCTCAAGGCTTGGGTAGAACCCAGGATGATCGACATCAATGATGACGGGGAAAACTTTTCCAGCCGATCGATTTGTTTTGTTAATCACCTCACGCTCAAAGTCACGAGTCGTGAACCCCAGCATTTCGTAGAAGCCTGTACGCTGCATGTCGTTCAGGTACATAGTCACAAATACAGAAAGCAGGAAGAAACGACACCAAAGGCGAGATTTCAGACCCGTCAGGGTGTAAGGCTGGGCACGCATCACTGCGTCAAAGAAGTCGCCATGGCGGTTTTCATCTTGGCACCAGTTTTCAAAGAAATTGAAAATCGGATAGAGCTGATTCTCAGGATGCTGCTCTAGATGGCGATAAATGGTGATGTAGCGCCAGTAGCCGATTTTCTCGGAGATATAGGTCGCGTAGAAAATGAACTTTGGTTTGAAGAAGGTATACTTCCGGCTTTTGGTCAAGAAGCCTAGATCCAAAGACATATTGAAGTCGGACATCGCTTTATTCAGAAACCCAGCATGACGAGCTTCATCGCGAGACATCAGGGCGAAGCCTTCCGCCAAGAGAGGGTTGCGTTCCTTGAGTTTGCGGGAGAGTTCCTTGTACAGCAAGAACCCAGAGAACTCAGCCGTACAGGAGCGCTCCAAAAACTCGATAAATAGTTTACGAGCTTCGCCGCTGATGTGATCGAAGGAGCGATCGAACAGCTCATTACGCACAAAGTGATGACGGTTGTAATCGGCGCGGAACTCTTCCATCAATGCGGTCAACTCTTCCTCGTTGACCGACATGTCCATCTTCGCCATCTCTTCAAAGTCGGTGGTGTAGAAGCGTGGGGTGAGGATGGTTTCTTTGGACGGAGTTAACGTACCGGGACGCGACTCTTGTAATGCAGGTTTTTTGAGAGAATCTACCATGGGTGCGATCGCGCGCGCTTGGCGGGTTGACGTGGGTTTTTGAACATGTCCATTCAGTGTACCAAAAGCGCTAGAGGGATTCGATCGAAAAACTCAGGATGTTGATTTTTTGTTACATTATCTCAACATTTTAGATCAAATCTTAAGAATTCATAACGCTTCTGGGTCTGCTTGCGAGCATTACTGCTAGTTGCGGATGAACCATTTTTGACCATTCAGCCGTTGGGTCACGCCGAGCAGCAATAAGTCAAGGGTGACTTTGCGCTCATCAATCCGGAACGATTCAAGGGTGCTGGCGCTCGAGGCGGTGTTGGTTACGGAGAACCCTCGCTGGCCTTGAATATCTTCGGTGTAGAAATAGAGGTTGAATTGGCGTTTTTCGTCTGGAGTATCCCATTTACCCTGGATTTGCCAGCATTCGGGGGCATTCTCGTAGCCTACCACTTCCACTTTTTGCTTCACAAGTTGGAGGTCAACGGGATCAATGCCAGCGTCATCAAATGCGGCTTTGAGTCCTGGTAGGTAATGCTCATTGATGAAGGTTTGGAAGGGTTTGGCTTCAATCGCAGGGGGCTTTTCTTTTTTTGCCGGAGATTTTTCAGCGTCAGGAGTCGCGCTCTTTGCTGCTTTTTTTTCGATTTTTGATTCGACTTGTTCCGCGATAATCGGCTCTTTTTCGTCAGGCATGGCTAAAATCTGGTTCATTATTGTCAAATATCATAAACGATTCAGACAACTGAATTAAATTCGGGTGCAACATACAGTTTGAAGCCTATCTATGACTCAATTTTCTTTATACACCGAAGACTCAGGAAGTGGGTTTCCATTGCTTTGCCTTCACGGTCATCCGGGTTCGGCTCGAAGTATGAGCATTTTTGCGACGCGGCTGAATAGCAGATTTCGAGTGATTTCGCCTGATCTGAGAGGCTATGGCAAAAGTCAGACTCAGGAACATTTTGAAATTACGCAACATATTGATGATTTGATTCAGCTCCTTGATCAGCGAGGAATCGATCGGACTATGGTACTGGGCTGGTCACTGGGTGGGATTTTTGCGATGGAGTTGGCGTTGCAATATCCCGATCGAGTCAGTGGCTTGATTTTGGTGGCGACAGCGGCGAGACCTTGGGGGAATCATCCAAAAATTTCGTTAGCTGACAATCTTTTTACTGGATTATCGGGGATCTTGAATATTTTGCGTCCCGGTTGGCAATGGAATATTAACCAGTTGGGATCACGATCGTTATTCCGTTATCTCATCCGACAACAAACGCCTGCTGTTTACCACTACCTCGCGCGGGAAGCAGTGTATGCCTATTTTAAAACCTCACGTCAAGCAGACCAGGCACTAAGTCGGGCGATCGCGGCGGGATACAACCGAGTGCCGGACTTGCCGAAACTAACCTGTCCGGCGCTGATGTTGATTGGGGAATTCGATCGGCATATTGCGCCAGCAGCTAGTCTTGAGACGGCGAAGGCGATCGTCAGGTGCGAATGGACAACCTTTGATGCGGCTCATTTAATTCCCTGGGAATGTCCGAAAGAACTATTAAAACGCATTGAACAATGGCTGACAGCGCATCCAGAAATGGTCCGATCGATATCCGAGGACGTAGCACACGGGTAATACAATCAAAACACCTCTGGGCTAAAATGAACTCAGAGGTATTTTGTCTAGGTTCAAGCCACATCGGACTGCAATAATGACCGATCGTCGAATTCAATCACTAATTGTGAGAACTTTGGGCTTGCAGCGTTTAACTTCTGAATAGATGTTTTGTGCCCCTTCCTGCCGAAGATCGTCGAGATAACCGGGCTGATGGCCAACTGCATCATTGGAAGACGAGAATGGACCAAAGTAGTAAGTGCAAGTGGGCAGTTCGGTTTTTACCTCAACCCACCATGCCATTCCAACTTGCTCCATAGCACTGAGTATGAATTCTTTCATATAGATTAGTTTGTCAAATAGCTAATCCTCTTTATACTCGCTCCCCACTGGATTTTCAATGGTAGATGCCTTTAATTTCCAGGGATCAAGGGTTGCACTCACTCGTTGACGATAAACTTCATATAACGCCATACCCGCTGCGACGGATGCATTCAAGCTCGGGGTTGATCCCGACAATGGAATGGAGACTAAAAGATCACAGGCTTTCTGAGTTACTACGCTTAGTCCGTCGCCTTCGCTACCGATAACAATGACGGTTGCTTTGGCAAAATCGACGGTTTGGATGTTCTGAGCGGAGGCTTCACCAGAGGTTCCGTAAATCCAGAATCCAGCGTCCTTGAGTTCTTCAAGGGCACGGGCAAGATTGACAACGCGGGCGATCGCCAACGATTCAAGGGCACCTGCGGCAACTTTACGCACTGTAGAGGTTACGCCTACTGCTCTGCGCTGAGGAATCACGAGTCCTTGGGCACCCATGGCTTCGGCGGTTCGGACGATCGCACCTAGGTTATGGGGATCGGTAATTCCGTCTGCGACCACGATTACGGGCTGGCTTGTTTTTTCCTTGGCAGCGGTGATTAGTTCCGTCAGGTCTTTGTAGTCATGGGGCGAGACTTGAGCCGCAATCCCTTGGTGGTTAGCGAATTGAGTGATTTGGCTCAGACGCTTAGGTTCCACTTCGTCAATGACAGTGCCTTGAGATTTGGCATCATTGAGTAAGGTGTGGAAACGATTGTCGTAGCGCAGACGGGCTGTAACCCAGACTCGGTTGAGGGTGCGACCTGTTTCGAGGGCGGCTTGAACCGAGTGACGACCATAAATCATGTCATCCTGTTCAGTCTGTGCATTTTCTGTTTCAGGAGATGCGACGCTGAACGCTTCTAGGCGACTGCTTTCGTAGCGATCGATTTTTTCTTCGTCAGTAAATGCCCGACCTTGACCGTCGTCTCCACCGCCAAACTTGCTGTTGCCTTCAAACTTTTTGTAACCGCCTTCAGATTTGTTGTAACCACCTCGATTATCTCGATCGCCGCGACTTTCGCTGAATTCACGGTTGGGGCGAGCATCCCGATCGTCCCGCCGAGCGGGAGGTTTACGATCGAAGGATGGCCGTCCACCGGAATCCGATCGGGCTTCGTCACGGTTGTAGCCACCGCTCCCCCCTTCAGAACGACCTTTATATCCGCCGCCACTACCGCCTTGATAACCACCGCCGCCGCCTTCACGTCGAGGATTGCTACCTTGATAACCACCGCCGCCACCTTCACGTCGGGGATTGCTGCCTTGATAACCGCCGCCGCTCTCCGATCGACCTTGATAGCCGCCTTCTGATTTTCCTTTGTATCCGCCGCTTTCCGATCGACCTTGGTAACCGCTACCGCCACCCTCACGTCGGGGATTGCTGCCTTGATAACCGCCGCTGCTTTCTGATCGCCCTTGGTAGCCGCCTTCGGAACGACCCTGGTAGCCGCCACCTCCGCCTTCACGACGGGGATTACTGCCTTGGTAGCCGCCGCCACCCTCACGTCGGGGATTGTTGCCTTGGTATCCACCACCACCTTCCGATCGGCCTTGATAGCCACCCCCACCTTCACGACGGGGGTTACTGCCTTGATAGCCGCCGCCTTCACGTCGAGGACTGTCACCCTGGTACCCACCCCCACCTTCACGACGGGGACTATCGCCTTGATAGCCGCTGCCACCGCCGCTACTACCTTCATCATGGCGTTTGTAGCC
>JAYVUU010000041.1:0-39601 GCA_043787635.1 Synechococcales cyanobacterium
GGGCGAAGATCCGTAGACCCTACAGATCCAGGTTCAAATACCCGTAGGGGCATGGCTCGCCGTGCCCCGGACTCGTTGCGCCCCGGCATTGCTGCGCCCCGGACTTGCCGTACCTCAAACCTAACGAAAAAAACAAATAAACCCTACAATTTACTTAATCCTTGTCCCTAACCGCTTTG
The DNA here is from genome assembly GCA_043787635.1 of Synechococcales cyanobacterium. Classification (GTDB taxonomy): domain Bacteria; phylum Cyanobacteriota; class Cyanobacteriia; order Leptolyngbyales; family Leptolyngbyaceae; genus JAAFJU01. The sequence goes on from JAYVUU010000041.1 coordinate 180, forward strand.
GGAACAAAGATATTATGGTTTTCGGTCCAGGTGCTTTAAGTCCTGTCCAGATTTCAGTACCATGCCTCAAATCTTTCATTTCTCTTCTATCAGCAACAGTTTTATGAGATTTCATCTGCTCGCCTACGCCTTGGCTTATGGCGTTGTGGTGCTTCCGGCAAACGCGATGAAAGAAGACCCTAGTGATTTTCGGCCAAATTCTGTCGATATAGAATCTTCTGAGTACGGCAAATGCGAAAACCAAGTGCCCGGAGTCCAGGATCGACTGTCCGAGGTGCCCTTTGATCCAGCATTAGCTCAGCCCAGTCTTTGGTTAAACCGAGATCTTTTTACAGCGCGGGCTAAATTCAGTAGCAAATTGTTTGAGAATTGGATCGTTTGTCCTAGCACTAATAGCGATCGGGGACGAATAGATTTGGTGGTGAATAGTCAGCTTTGGGGGCTTTTAGATTATTTTGAACGCTATGAATTGTTGCAACAGTTTGGCAATGGAAACGACCAGCCTGACCAACGATTCAAATCAGGCTACAACCTACGCGTTTTTAATCGCCAAGTCCAAGCCCAAGGTCAGAAACCCCTTGCAACCTATAGCTGTTCGACAACAACCCGATCGTCCCAAGTTCTACCATCCCGAAATTGTAGTATTCAAATTCGAGATGCCAACAATGGTTTGGGGGTTCGCGCTCCCTTGTAAGATGGGTCTGGGAAATGCTGTTTGTTGTTCTGCCTAGAAAGTAGCGATCGGGTTGTATGAAAGATCAGATTTTAAAAGTAGTAAATCTGCTGTTGATGGTGGATCTGTTTTTTGTGCTGTTTTGCTTTTTTTGGGGTGTTGTCGCCCTAATTGGGAAGCTCAACAGTATTACCTTGGGCTTTGACCTATGGGTCAGCTTGTGGACACCGGTCATGCAGCCAGCTTTAGGAATAATGATGGCTGGAGCGTTGATTAGTGGAGCCTCAAGCTGGATCTCAAAACGATTTTCATCTGAAGCTTAAATTAGTCATTCCGGAAGCCCCACCCCCCAATTCTGGAGGCTTCGAAATCTCTTATTACTTTCTATAAAAATAAGAATACTTTTGGTTCAGGTTTTGCGAGTGAGGGCAAGAAACACATCCGTTAAGGTTGCTTTGTCGCGGCTCAGGCTTTCGATCGTGCGTGGATTGAGAATGTCCAGTACCGCATAAAGTTGGGTTGGGTCTTCAATGGTGATGCGTTGACCATCAGATTGACTGCCAGATTGACTATCAGATTGAGGGGCGATCGTAATACCCAGATAATTCAGTTTTGCGATGCAATCCCGATCGTCATCCCGATCGTCCAAGGGTTTGGTTAGTTGAATATGGTATGCGGTGCCCGAAAATTCTTTAATGAGTTGAGCAGTGGCTTTTTCCGCGACAATTTCGCCTTGATTAATAATGGCTGTCCGATCGCTTAAATCCTCCGCCACATCGAGCTGATGGGTGGTTAACAAAATCCCTTTTCCTTCTGCCGCTACTTCACGAATCAAGCGCTTCACCGTTTCCGTCGCCTCCACATCCAGCCCAAGAGTTGGCTCATCCAACAGCAACAACGCGGGGTCATGGACTAAAGCCACTGCGATCGCCACTTTTTGCTGCATCCCTCGTGAGAGCTGCTGAACCACGGATTTACGTTTGTGACTGAGTTCAAAGCGATCGAGTAACTCTCGACCTCGTTGTCTTGCGACCTTAGGTGACAACCCACGAAGCACTCCAAAATAGGCCAGGTTTTCCTCAGGAGTTAGTCGCCAATAAAGATTGCGATTTCCTTCAAGCACCGCCCCAATGCTGGCAAATGCACGGGTGTCAGCGTGGGGATTATAGCTATTGACCCTCACGGAACCTTCATCGGGCTGGATTAATCCCGCAATCATTTTAATGCTGGTAGTTTTGCCCGCACCATTCGGACCGAGAAACGCCAAGACTTCGCCCCGATCGATCGAAAGCGACACATCTTTGACCGCCATTAGAACTGTATCGGGCGTTCGGTAAGTTTTCTGAAGATTGGTAGCGGTGAGGACGGAAGACATGAGGTTCTGGGGTTTGAGGGAAACGGACTAGAGAGGCAAATTTGAATTCTAGTTCCCCCTTTTCAAGGGGGCTAGGGGGATCGAGTCTCTGATACCAAGGCAAAGACTTTAAAGGTTTCTTGAGGTTGCGCGTTTTTCGATCGCACTTTAATATTAAGAATAGTAACAACTAACTGCTGTTTGCTTGACACAAGTTTTGCAGCCCTGAGCGCAAGCCCAACCAGTTTCTATCTTTTCAGTTTTTTGATGCAGGTGCCCATGACTATCTCTCTACAACGTCTGACGGTGGAACCGGGTCTCGATCGGTTGATTTCAGACTTTTTTCAAAGATCGGTTGGGGAATGGCGATCGGAGCGGCGATATTTTACATTGCCAGACGGGAAAGTGCAGGAAGTGGAAAGCCTAATTACCATTCAATATCTAGCTCAGGGTTGCAACGAGTTACGATCGTTGGCGGCATTGCATGGTCTTGAAAATGACATACTAATGAGCTGTGGGGCTGCGGTGACGTGGGATAGCAAAAATTCAATTTTGGGCAAGGAAATGTCTAAGGGTTCGACCCTGTTCGGCATTGGTGGCGAGGTGATGTATCGCGATCGAGGATTTGCCACACCCAAGCCCATTACCGCAGTATTTTCCTTTAGCAACCCGGAAACCTTAGCGCTGCGGACGGAGTATCAAGGGTCAGTATTTGAGGAAGAAGTGAAACTAATCGGTACTAAATATCGGACGCGGCAGACCATAATTTCTCGGTTTGGTGAGCAACAAATGATTGGGCAATACATCGAAAAACGCCTCTCCTGAATTTGCTTAAACTCCAATATCTGCGATAAGTTCTAAGGCGTAACGATTCGCTGACCTCAATGACGACATCGCCCAACCTTACCTCCAAACTCCGATCGTCCAATTTTTACTTTTGGATGGTCGGAATTTTAGTTTTTTCCTTGGCGATTCGCTTTTGGGGATTAGAGCGTTTTAATACCTTTGTATTTGATGAAATTTACTATGCCAAATTTGCCAACAATTACCTAACTAAAACGCCATTTTTTAATGCCCATCCGCCGCTGAGTCAATATTTGATTGCGATCGGTATTGCGATCGGTGAAAAGCTACCCTTTGGGTCCGGCGTGGTGAATGATTTAACGGGTTCGGTGGTGAAAAGCTGGAGTTATCGCTGGTTGAATGCGTTGACGGGTTCCTTTATACCCTTGGTCGTGGCAGGGTTAGCGTGGCAATTAACCCACCGATCGCGGGTAGCAATTTTAGCGGGTGTATTGTCCGCCTTAGACGGATTGTTTTTAGTTGAGTCGCGCTATGCGTTGAACAATATTTATTTAGTACTATTTGGATTGTTGGGACAAGTTTGTTTTTTAATTGCCGCTCGACAAGTGAACCATGGTGAATCCTGGAAAACGTCATTCACTCGTCCGTCTATGTCTTGGCTTTGGATGACAGTATCGGGCTTTTTCTTGGGCTGCTCTGCGTCTATTAAATGGAATGGACTTTGGTTTTTGATTTCAGTTGTGGGGATTTACGTATTAGCCTGGGCGTTTTGTTGGCTTGACCCGATGTCTAAAAATAACGAGTCAAATGACATCCCGACGCTTCCTCAACACATTACAAATATTCCATTAATTCCGATCGTCTTTGGAATCGCGATCGTCCCCGTTCTCACCTATTACATGCTTTGGATTCCTCACATTGCCCAAAACCCAGATCGTCAGTTTTGGATACTTCAACAAGAAATTTATCTTTACCACAAAGGCAGTTCCGTGATTGGCAATGTCCATCCCTACTGCTCGACCTGGCAAACCTGGCTGACCATGCTGATTCCAGTGGCTTATTTTTATAAACTAGGCATTGATCCAACCGAACCGATCGCATTGGATACCCCCAATGGTTCCCTATTACCCGGTGCCTCAATTTATGCCGTTCATGCCATGGGAAATCCACTCATGTGGTGGATGACAACTGCTGCAATTATTGCGATCGGGATTGCGTTGTTCCTACGGTTGTGGAATAGATGGTATGGGCGAGGATTTAGTGATTCATTTGTGTTAGCGACCATCATGATCGGCTATGGTGCAAATCTGATTCCTTGGATGGGAATTAGTCGATGCGCTTTTTTGTATCACTATATGGGTTCATCTGTGTTTGCAACGCTGGCGTTGGCTTGGTGGGGCGATCGGGTCTTAAGCCGACAGAATCCCACCCTAACGCGCACGGTTTGGATTGCGATCGGATTCTGTATTGTGGGTTTTATCTTCTGGATGCCTATGTTTTTGGGTCTACCTTTAGATGAGGTGGGCTATCGATCGCGAATGTGGCTTCCCTCTTGGGTCGAGGGAGCTAGTGCCCTCAGACGAAAGTGGTAAATTGTGATTGAGCCATTCTTTAAATTCGCGTGAACAATGCCCGATAAACAGGATTTCCTGCATCCAAAACACCAATTTCCCGCTCAGTCGGAATCGGCATAATGTTTTCTTGCAACCAATCTGGATTTTGCAACTCAAAGTCAGGGCTTTCTTGGAACCGATCGCGCATCTCTTCGGCCACATCGAGAATGTCAGACTGAAGAAAAACCAATGCGCCCCTTGGTAAAAAATCAGCCAAATCCTTCACCAATCCGGGCTGCACCACTCGTCGTTTTTGATGCCGTTTTTTGAACCACGGATCTGGAAATTGAATCGTGACCCGTTGGAGGGTATTCGAGGGTAATGATTCTAAAATTGGTTGTAATGAATTATTTGCATTGCAATAGAGATAATGAAGATTCGATATATTCTCCTCGTCTCGTAGTTGATTAGCCTGGGTCACCAACGGTTCACGAATTTCTAAGCCTAAAATGTTCCAACTCGGTTCAAGCTGCGCCAGTTGAAATGCAAATTTTCCTCGCGCGCAGCCAATATCTAAATGCAGTGGTCGGGTAGGATCTGAATAGATCTGTTGCCAATCTGGAGCGATCGCAGGAACTTGATACTTCGCTGAGAGAGGATTGACATGTTCACGGACACGGGCAAGAGGCATAGGAAAAGCTTATGAATTTTAATAGATAGCGGACCGATCGGTAGTCTACGACGTTCTTTGATTCTCTAACGACTTTTCGCTTTTTCGCCACGACCTTTGCCCTTCAATTTCTGCCTTAAACGTTGCCGTTGCGATGCCCGATATGAATACGCCTCTTAACTTTCGCTTTGCTGTTTTAAGTGACCTCCATATCGCCCTACCTGAGACCGTGTGGCAAAATCCCGCTCGAATCCATCTAGTCGAAGTCGGAATTCCAGCTCTAGAAGTAGCTCTCGATCGGATTGCCCAAGAAGAGATTGACTTTTTATTAGTACCCGGTGATTTGACACAACACGGCGAAGCTACAAATCACGCTTGGATTGCTGAACGTTTTGCAGGGCTTCCCTATCCGGTCTATGTGATTCCCGGCAATCATGACATTCCAGTCCTAAAAGCGAATGAACAATCGATCGCCGCTGATGAATTTCCGGGCTTCTATCGCAGGTTTGGCTACGAAGATACCGACCATCATTACTACACTCGCAAACTACTCCCCGGCGTGCGGTTAATTGGCTTAAATTCTAGTACCTTCGATCTAGCAGGTCATCAAGTAGGTCGGATGGATGAACCTCAACTTCAGTGGCTCCAGCAGACCCTATCAAACTCTCAGGCCGCAAACGAAGAACTGGTGATGGTGATGATTCATCACAACGTACTGGAACATCTACCCCAGCAATCGACTCAGGGTTTGGGCCAGCGCTACATGCTGCAAAATGCGTCTGAGCTGTTGGTCATTCTACGAGCCTACAACGTGAACATCGTATTCACAGGTCATCTCCACATTCAAGATGTCGCCTACCAAAATGGTATCTACGACATCACAACAGGTTCGTTAATCAGCTATCCCCATCCATTTCGTCTGTTCCAGTACCAAACTGATCAGTACAATCGCCATTGGCTAAAAATGGAGTCGCACTATGTGGAGTCGGTACCGGGTTGGGAAAATCTCAAACAGCAAACCCGCGAACTCATGAGCAACAGAGGACAGTCCTACATGCTGCGATTATTAATGCAAGCGCCGTTGAATTTACCTGAAGCCGAGGCTAAACAGTTAGTACCAAGTTTGCGATATTTCTGGACGGCAGTGGCTGAAGGTGATGCGGTATTTAATTTCTCAGAGTTTCCAGAGGCGATCCGAGAATACTTTGAATCCTTTGGGACTACCACTGCGATCGACAACCGGGCTTTACTTCCAATGAGCAATATCTCCCTATTAAATAGCTTTTGACGAAATAAGAATTCCTGTGGGGTTCTTTTTAGCTAATCTACAGGCTGGGGAAAAATGAGTGAATCTAAACTCAAAACTTAGGACAAAATAAGAGAGCCTTGTTTCTGTAGTTTCCCACAATTTTATGAGTCTTCCTTCCGCCAATGATGTACTTTCCAAGGGACTTAGCGCTGGAATCCAAGTGTGGCTAATTTTTCTGTTAGCGTTTTATTTCCTAAAATATCCTGCACCCTTGAGCATTATGCTGGGGGCGATCGCGGGTGTTTCGGCTGGGTTTATTGTCGGTTGGTGGGAGGCGAAACCCAACGCTGCGGCTGAAAAAATTGTTGTAGAAGATAGCCTAGAGGAAGTCGCTCAAACCCGGCTTCGTAGGCGCGGAAGCTATGCGCGGATGCGGAATTCTCGCAGTAAGCCTGAGGTTAAATGGGATTTGAATACGGTGAAAGACTCTCTCACTTTTTGGCGACGATCGTAGTTAATTCGCAGCTTGTTGTCTAAATCCAACTCATATTAAAAAGCGGGAGAGCCATCTGATGTAGTGACCTTCCCGCTTTTATTAGTTTCTCAAGACTGTACGTTACATCGTCGTCGGGTCAAAATCATCCCCATCCTCGTCTTCATCCCCCGTATCCGGTTGAACCACAGAGTTTGCAGAAACAACCGCCCCCATTTCCAGTTTTTGACGCACTAGAACTTCAAGTTCCTTGGCAAATTCAGGCTTCTCTTCAACATACTTAATCGCGTTGTCACGACCTTGGCTGATGTTGTCGCCGTTGTAGCTATACCAAGCCCCCTTACGAGTAATCACACCCGTTTCTTCGGCAAGGTCCACCAAGCAGCCCAATGTCGAAATCCCTTTACCAAAGATCACGTCAAATTCTGCAATTCGGAACGGAGGTGCAATTTTATTTTTGACCACCTTCACCTTGGCGCGAATGCCGTACTCTTCATTCCCGCGCTTCAGCGTCTGGATCCGACGAATGTCTAGCCGTACCGATGCATAAAACTTAAGAGCCTGTCCGCCCGTCGTTGTTTCAGGGCTTCCGTAAGTCACCCCAATTTTTTGACGCAATTGATTCAAGAATACGACCGTACAGCCAGATTTACCAATGCTTCCGGTAATCTTCCGTAGCGCTTGGCTCATGAGACGCGCCTGCAAACCAACGTGGTGGTCGCCCATCTCGCCTTCGATCTCAGCCCGAGGCACCAGCGCTGCCACCGAGTCGATCACCACAATGTCCACTGCCGCCGATCGGACCAATTGATCCACGATTTCCAGGGCAGATTCTCCGGTATCCGGTTGCGACACTAGAAGATTATTAATATCCACACCGAGCGCCGCTGCATAGGTGGGGTCAAGAGCATGTTCTGCATCAACAAAAGCAGCTACTCCGCCACTCCGCTGCATTTCAGCGATCGCATGAAGTGCGACAGTCGTTTTACCGGAGCTTTCAGGGCCATAAATTTCGACCACACGACCACGAGGCAACCCGCCGCCTAGCGCCAAATCCAGGGTCAATGCACCACTGGGAATAGTCTCGACTTTCATCCGGGTGGCATCACCGAGGCGCATAATGCTGCCCTTACCGAAGTTGCGTTCAATTTGACCGAGAACAAGACTAAGCGCTTTTTGTTTTTCTGCACTTGCCTTACTGGCGGCATTATCCGCAGGGGTTGCTTTTGGTGGCATTCTGGAACTGTCCTTAGAACGTGTGGAATTCTTTGAACTTGGCAAATTTTCTGCCACTGATAGATCGACCCTCGCAACGTCGGTCACGGGTGCTTCTAAGTCTAGCGATTCTTTAGCCAAGGTTCTTACCTCACTTTTATATCACAGTTGCTCTTTGATAGAACAAACATATCATAGACTTCTGAGAGTAGAACAAATATACTGATAGGGTTTGCAAAATAATCTACAATTCACTCTACAAGGTAATCTCTGATGGGCTTGAGAGGCAGGAAATGAAGGACTCGATCGGGAACCAGAAACGACCGCAGATCACAGGTGTGGTTAAATCTGGTGCTTACAAACCTGGATTTGATGCGGCTTTGCGGTTGGATGGCGTTGAGTTGGATGGGCTGGATTTGAGCGAGTTCGCGGGATCTGGGGTGACTGCATCGGAATCGGGACGATCGGCTACTCGTTCTCAGAGCGGCTCCAACATTCCCCAAGGCACGTTGACCGTGGAGAGCGTCGCCCTGTACATCAAGGTGTGTTTGGAAGACGATTTAAATCTTCAAAAGATTTGGGTATTGGGGGAGATTTCTAGCGTCAATCGTAGCGGGAAAGGGACTTATTTTACTCTGCAAGACCCCGTCTCAAATCAAGCGATCGCCTGCGTGGTTTGGAATAGCTACGATCAACGGCTTGAGGTGAAGCCCCAACCCGGAGAGCAGGTTATTGTTCTTGCCAGTGTTAAAACCTACGCGCAACAAAGCCGTTATCAACTAAATGTCGTCCAAATCCGATCGGCGGGCGAAGGGTTGCAGGCGTTGCGATATCAGCAATTGCGCGATCGGCTGTATGAAGAAGGTCTTTTCGATCCTGATATTAAATTGCCCTTGCCTCAACATCCTCAGACGATCGCTGTCGTTACCTCCCCGAATGCAGCGGCTTGGGGGGATATTCAAACCACGCTACGCAATCGCTATCCTGGTTTAACGGTGTTGTTATCTCCAGCCACAGTTCAGGGTGAAACAGCCCCGAATTCCATCGCCAAGGCGATCGATCGGGTGATGGTTGATGGACGGGCGGAGGTGATTATTTTGGCGCGGGGCGGTGGGGCAACGGAGGATTTGGCTTGCTTCAATGATGAACGGGTGGTGCGATCTATTGCAACGTGCACTATTCCCATTGTTTCGGGCATTGGTCACGATCGGGATGAGTCTCTCGCAGATCTGGCGGCAGATTATGCGGCTCACACGCCCACGGCTGCGGCTGAAATTGTTGTGCCAGATCTTCAAGCGTTACTGGATCAGCATTTGCATCGGGTCATGTCTATGCAAGACTCGGTGAATTATGCGATGTCCCATCATCAATCTAAACTTCAGCAACTCCAACGACGGTTGCGACTGGTGCGTCCCGATCGGCAACTGGATCAAGCCCAGCAGCGATTCCACTGGTTGAAGCAGCAAATGATCCAAGCTATCCGATCTCAGCTCACCCACCATCAAGCTACCCAGACGCGGCTGGAAACCAAACTAATGGCACTCGATCCCTATGCGGTTTTGGCACGAGGCTATGGGGTAGTGCGATCGGAATTGGCTGACCCGCAAACAGTGGTGCGATCGACAACGGACTTGACGATCGGGCAAACAGTCGAACTGCAATTGGGCGAGGGACGGGCGACAGCAAAAATCGTTGCGATCGATAACCAACCGATCGACGCTTAAAATTTGCTTCAATCAAAACCGCAGTCAACAATAATCTTAGGAGAATTTTTAAATGGCCGTCTCACGTAAAACCAAAACCGCCGAACCCTGGAACTATGAAAGTACCGTTGAAAAAATTGAAGACATTCTGGGACTGATGGAATCTGGAGATATGAGTTTGAACGATGTGTTTGAACAGTTTGGGGTTGCCGCCGCGTATTTGAAAGAATGCGATCGGTTTTTGGGAGAACGACGATCGCAGGTGGAGCTACTGATTGAGCAGTTGACGGATGAGGCAGACTTCTAAGACCATGAAGTTGAACCCCGTCAAGTAAAAGCAACCGTTCATGGCAGCAAAAATTCCCGTTACGATCATCACCGGATTTCTAGGTAGCGGCAAAACCAGCCTAATTCGCAATCTCTTACAAAATAATCAAGGTCGTCGGATTGCGGTTCTAGTCAATGAATTCGGAGAATTAGGAATTGATGGTGAATTGTTAAAATCCTGCCAAGTGTGTGATGAGGAAGATGGGCTGATCGTCGCCAGCAACATCGTCGAACTGACCAATGGTTGCCTGTGTTGCACCGTGCAAGAAGAGTTCTACCCTGTTATGCAGCAACTTCTAGAGCGCCGGGATCAAATCGACTGTATTTTGATCGAAACCTCTGGACTCGCATTACCCAAACCCCTAATCAAAGCCTTCAAATGGCAAGACATTCGCCATGCTCTGACCGTTGATGGTGTGGTGACAGTGGTGGACTGTGAGGCGGTCTCAACTGGAACATTAGCCAAGGATTTAGCCGCACTCGAAGCCCAACGCAAAGCCGACCCCAACTTGGATCATGAAACCCCGCTTCAAGAACTATTTGAAGATCAGTTAGCCTGTGCGGATTTGGTTGTCTTGAACAAATCTGATTTAGTAACAGAGGAAGAATTAAAGCAGGTTAAAGCCTTGGTTCAACTGGAGTTGTCTAGAGCAGTGAAAATGGTCGTCCATGGTCGTAATGATGACGATCTTCCGAATGACTTACTGTTGGGGTTTAATGCTGCTGTAGAAGATCATTTAGCCGATCGTCCAAGTCATCATGATGCCGAAGACGAGCATGACCACGATGAAGAAATTGATTCAACCCACATCATGCTTGATGCTAGCTTTGATCCTGTTTTGCTGCGTGAGGGACTAGAGCGAATTGTACTTGAGCAGGAAGTCTATCGAGTCAAGGGGTTTGTTTCAGTCCCCGATAAAGCCATGCGGTTGGTGGTTCAGGGCGTAGGATCTCGGTTTGAAGATTTTTACGATCGGCCTTGGAAACCAGAAGAACCTCGATTAACTAAGCTGGTCTTCATTGGCAAACAGCTCAACCGATCGCAGATTGAAACGACGTTATTGAGCGTGGGTTAGGGTCTTGATTCTGATCCGCTGATAGATTCTACTCATAGCGCGATCGTCTTGGTGCGCCATTGTCTACCGATCGCGCACCATGCTCAAGGCAACGGCTTCAGCCACCCGAATCCCATCAATCCCAGCCGATAGAATCCCACCCGCATAACCTGCCCCCTCGCCCGCTGGAAACAATCCGAGGGTGTTCAAGCTCTGAAGCGAGTCATCCCGCTTAATCCGAATCGGCGACGAGGTGCGGGTTTCAACGCCCGTCAATAGAGCATCATGCATGGCAAATCCGCGAATCTGTTTCTCAAAAGCCGGAATCGCTTCTTTTAATGCTTCTATGGCGAAATCTGGCAAACTTGTCCCCAAGTCACACAGCCGAACTCCTGGGGTGTAGGACGGTTTAACGGATCCCAGCGCCGTCGAAGCGCGTCCAGCCAGAAAGTCCCCAATTAATTGACCGGGGGCGTTGTAATTGCTGCCGCCTAATTCAAATGCCCTAGTCTCAAGCTCTCGCTGTAATGCAAGTCCGGCTAATGGATGTCCGGGATAATCGTCGGGTGTAATGCCGACCACGATCGCGCTGTTAGCATTAGATTCATTTCGGGCATATTCGCTCATTCCATTAGTCACGAGCCGTCCAGGTTCAGAGGCCGCCGCGACGACTTTGCCACCGGGGCACATGCAAAAGCTATAGACGGCGCGACCATTTGCACAGTGATAAACTAGTTTATAATCTGCGGCTCCCAGCAACTCATGACCTGCCTGTGTACCAAAGCGACATTGATCGATCAGGGCTTGGGGATGCTCAACTCGGAACCCGACTGAAAACGGCTTTGCTTCAACATAAACACCCCGATCGACCAGCATTTCAAACGTATCTCGCGCACTGTGACCCACTGCAACCACTACATGTTTAGAGGCTAAAAATTCACCTGTGGCCAAATGAACGCCCCGCATTTGCCCCGATTCTACGCTGGATTCGGTTGAGTTTCGATCGATCGTAAAATCCACAACTCGTGATTCAAATCGAACTTCGCCGCCTAACCGGATGATTTCCTCGCGCATCTCCTGCACAATTTTCACCAGCCGATAGGTGCCAATGTGCGGCTTGTTGATGTACAAAATCTCGTCAGAAGCTCCGGCCTTCACGAGTTCGGTTAATACTTTTCGGCCATAGTGTTGGGGATCTCCGACTCGACTGTAGAGTTTCCCATCGGAAAATGTCCCGGCTCCGCCTTCGCCATACTGCGCATTTGACTCTGGGTTCAATCGTCCTTTGACCCAAAACCCAAAGGTATCAACACTCCGATCGCGCACCGATTTTCCCCGCTCCAGCACAATAGGTCGCAATCCCATTTGAGCCAATAGCAAGGCCGCAAAGATGCCGCATGGTCCCATGCCAATGACAATGGGTCGATCGTTGTTATTACAGTTATTCTTAATGCCTTCTGAGCTATGGATCACGGGCTGATAATCCATATTGGGCGTTTCTAAAATATGTGGATTTTTCTTAAACCGTTTTAGAAGACTACGATCGTTCTTAACTTCGATATCTACAACATAAACCAGCAGAATGTTTCCCTTCTTTCGGGCATCGTAGCTACGCTTAAAAATTTCAACTCGCAAAAGATCGCCATCACCAATTTGCAACCGTTTTAAAATGGACGATCGTAGTTCTTCTTCAGTATGGTCCAACGGCAATTTAATCTCAGTGAGTCGCAGCATAGTGTCAATTTGTTTATTACTTTCCAATCACCTCTAACGTATCTTTATCCGAATTATTAGAGGTGATATTTCAGAATTTAAATCATCCGTGGGTTAGCCGGATCGGACAAGGGACAAGTTGTTGACCGATCGCCATTCCAATTTGTAAAGGTATTGTCATCTTGATAATGCCTGGAAGTCGTCATTAATAACCGCCACGCTTCACCCGCATCTAACAGATTATATCGGTCGGGGTAATGCGTTTTTAACAGCTCTTGAACCTTGGGATAATAGTCAGAATTGAGACCCGGAAAAATGTGGTGTTCGGTATGATACGAGAAATTAAAATGCAGTATGTCAAAGAGTTTAGGAACTCGCAGAGAAATACTATTGATTAATACATCATTCACACTGGTCATACGGCAAAGCATATGATTGGTGTAGATATAAAACATCACTCCAGCATAACCAATCCAAATCGGCAAAAAGTATCCCAGCAGGAGCTTGACCGGATGAAACCCGATCGCCGCTACGATCGTAAAATGAATGCCAGCCATCATTAACACTTCAACCGCGATCGTCTTTCTGTCTTTATCACTCACATCAAATGCAACAACAGGATAAGTCGCCCCGCGCCGATTGAACAGCAATACAGAAGTCAAATTACGAAAGGCATGAACACCCCAAGCATTAGCCATCCCAACAATCAAGACCAATGGGTTTACATCAACTGATGGCACAAATGCATTTTGAATCCACTTCCCCCAGGTATTCGGTTGAGATTGGAGATAGTTCCGATCGGGATCGTCTATGGCATTTGTTTTATTATGGTGTTCACGATTATGAACGGCTTTCCAAAGGGTTGGGGGCATCCATAACAATGTTAATCCGAACAAATTAATGATCCAGCGCAATTGAGGATTTTGAATCGCACGACTATGCATTAAATCATGGCTACTGAATAGCATCACAACGACGCTGTTTCCCATAACAATTGCAAAGGGAAGATATAGCCACAGCATCCACCCATTCCAACGATCGAGATAACTAGCCATCGCCCAGCCGAGAATTAAGATAGCCTGATTAATCAGCAATATCAAAAGCTTATTCTGAACGGGTAGAAAGGCTTCGGGTGGAAGATCGGGACGAAGCTTTTTGGCATAGTCTGCTTGAGTTAGCCAAGGATTGACTTTAGTATTTGGGGTAGCAGTATTCATTAGATCTTAACAATTTTGGTTGGAACAACAGAGTGAGTCTTTAAACAAATGCTTCAGATCTATTTGACTGAGACTATTCTATCAGAATTATTTTGATTGAATCTATTGCCAAACTCCCGCAATCATGCCCGCTAATAAAATAAATCCGATCGCCACATTTTGCCGAAAACTTTCCCCATAAAACCGATGAGGAACCTTCGTTTTCATCAGCTGCACCGTCTGCCATCCCCAAATCCCAGACGAGATCACCCAGCAGCCCCAAAACGGCCAGCCCAATCCCATGACTTGCCCCAGTTTCGCTAGTACCAACGCCGTCAAACCATAAAATATCCCGATCGCCTCTGGTGCTCGTTTGCCGAAAAATAATGCACTTGAATTGATGCCCAACTTCCGATCGTCCTCCCGATCGCTCATGGCATACACCGTATCAAACCCCAACGTCCAAAACACAGTAGCCGCCCACAACAGCCAGGTTTCAGTCCCCAAACAAACCGTCGCCGCCGGAGTCGCCCCACAGCTCACCGCACTCCAAGAAATCAACACAGCAAACCCCCACGCGATCGCCAATACCAACTGTGGCACCGGAAACACCCGCTTCATCGCTGGATACATCACAATCACGGGAACCGCTGCCACACAAAGCCAAACCGTGAACGTATTCAAAAAAAACGTCAATCCATAGGCACAGAGAAACCCCACCACCGTCACAATTACGCCAACCTTCACCGACAAGGCACGGGACGCAAGGGGGCGATTTTTAGTCCGTTCCACTTTTGGATCAATATTGCGATCCCACAAGTCATTCACCACACAGCCCGCCGCACTCGTCACAATCGAACCCACCACGACTACTGCCACCAACAATCCCGGCGGGTTTCCCTTGGCGGCCAAAAACAACGCCCACAGCGCAGGCTGCATCAAAATCAATCGCCCTTCCGGTTTATCCCAACGCAGTAGACGAATAATGGAGCTAAAAGTCGATGCAGAACGTAAAGACATGGGATTTAAAGCGTGGGGATAGAGAAGAGGCTATAGGCGCTAAGATACCTGAAAAAGGGTTGAAATGTCCTGTTTGTGTCCTGTTGTATCTCGTTTGTTGGAGTTGGTAACGCCATGTCTGATGCCCTCGCTATGCCCCTAACAGATCAAAATCAGCCTAGCCTGAGGGATCGTGACTCGATCGTGGCGGCCATAGACGTGGGAACCAACTCGATTCATATGGTGATCGCCAAAGTTCAGCCTTCCATTCCAGCGTTTACCATTATTGCCCGCGAAAAATCGACCGTTCGATTGGGCGATCGGGACAAGGTAACAGGAGATCTAACCCCCGCTGCCATAGAACGTGCCATGACTGCCCTCGATCGGTGTTTGACGGTAGCCAAAGGACTTCAGGCGGAAGAAGTTATTGCAGTTGCGACCAGTGCAGTGAGAGAAGCACCCAATGGAGCCGAGTTTCTAAAGGAAGTTGAAAAGCGCTTAGGGCTTTGGATTAACCTAATTTCGGGATCTGAAGAAGCACGGCGGATTTATCTGGGCGTTCTGTCGGGAATGAGCCTCAACGATCGGCCTCATTTGATCATGGATATTGGTGGCGGCTCCACAGAATTGATTCTGGGCGATGGCACGGAAGCGAGATCCCTCAGTAGTACCAAAATCGGGGCCGTCCGTCTGAAGAATGAGTACATTACGAGTGATCCAATTAGCAACAAGGAATTCACGACCTTAGCATCCTATATCTGTGGCATGTTAGAGCGGCCCATTGAAGAAGCTAAAGCTAAAATCAAACCCGGTGAACGTCTAAAAATGGTCGGCACATCCGGCACCATTGAAGCGATCGCCATCTTACAGGCCAAAGCCACGACCGGAAGCGTTCCTCAACCGTTGCATGGCTACGAATTTTCTAGACAAAACCTAAAGGATTGGATTAACCAGTTGCGCGGTCTAAACTATGGCGATCGGCTATTGATTCCCGGCATGTCTGAACGCCGAGCGGAGATTTTGTTGCCAGGGGCGATGATCTTGTTTGAAGTCATGACTCAAATGAAGGTGGATACGATTCAAATTTGTGAACGATCGCTGCGGGAAGGCGTGGTGGTTGATTGGATGTTGACCCACGGATTGATTGAAGACCGACTCCGTTTTCAAGCCTCGGTTCGTCGCCGAAATGTATATAAAACAGCCCAGAAGTTTAATGTCAATTTAGCCCACAGTGAACAGGTCGCCGAGCTAGCGCTTCAACTGTTTGACCAAACTCAAGGCTATCTCCACGGTTGGGGAATTGAAGAACGCGAATTGTTATGGAGCGCGGCAATTTTGCACAACTGCGGACACCACATCAATCATGCTGAACATCATAAACATTCATATTACTTAATTCGTAATACAGAATTATTGGGATTTACAGAAGCCGAAATTCAAGCGATCGCCAATCTAGCCCGTTACCATCGCAAAAGTAATCCTAAAAAGAAACATGATGCCTACCGAACCATCAGCAGCAAACGCCATCGTAAGGTTGTGGATCAACTGAGTCCATTGTTGCGATTAGCCGTGGCTCTCGATCGTCGTCAAATTGGAGCGATCGATCGGGTTGAACTGATTCCCACCGCCCCAATCATGCAACTGATCGTCCATCCCAAAGATCCTAAAGACGACTGCGCTTTAGAACTCTGGAGCCTTGACAATAAGAAAACCAGTTTTGAAACCACATACCAAACTCAGCTCACAATCAAGTTAGTGGGATCAGCACCAGTCCAACGAGTCGCTGACGAGTAGTTTGTGTAATTCTCGCGCCGTGCCGTAATACACTAGACAAACTGACTAAAATTACAAACTTCCCATCATCAACATCCTAGCTATGGCTCAGAAAACTTCCGCATCCCCATCTTTTTCGATGGATGACTTTGAAAAAGCGTTGAACCAACATGAATACGCCTTTGCCAAGGGTCAGGTCGTCAGAGGGAAAGCGTTCAGTTACGAAAGTGATGGTGCACTGATTGATATTGGCGGAAAGTCTCCTGCATTTTTGTCCACCGACGAAGCCAGCGTCTATCGCATCAACGACATCAGCTCGTTCTTACCGCTCCAAGAAGAACGCGAATTTCTAATTATTGGCGACCAAAATGCAGAAGGCCAAGTGACGGTCTCTATTCGTCAACTGGAAGAGCGCCTGATTTGGGATGATCTTAAAAATATGCAGAAGACCGATCGGAGTCTGCAAGTAAAAGTGTTAGATGTTAACAAAGGTGGCGTTACGGTTAACGCGCTTGGGCTACGTGGCTTCATTCCCCGATCGCAGCTCAACGAGAGAGAAAACCTAGAAAGTTTAGTGGGTACGTCCTTGACCGCATGTGTCATTGACCTAGACCAGAAAAAAAATAAAATTGTCCTCTCCAATCGTCAAGCTAGCCGCGCCGTCAACATGAGCAAATTGGAGGTCGGTCAGCTCGTTGAAGGCACCGTCACCAGTCTGAAAGTATTTGGTGCTTTTGTTGAGTTTGAAGGCTGCACTGGGTTGCTGCACGTGAGCCAAGTGAGCAAAAAAACAGTCGGAGATTTGGAGAAATTGTTCCAAGTGGGGCAGGTGATCAAGGCGTTAGTGATCAACATAGACGAAGGCAAGAGCCGAATTTCGCTGTCAACTAAAATTCTAGAACAGTACGATGGTGAGGTTTTGGATAATCTCGATAAGTTGATTGAGGAAGCAGATGCACGTAAGGACCGGGCGCGTAAGTCGCTATTGGGTTAAGTGAATTTCTGAGAGGGTGTTTGAGGAGTCAGGGGTTGTGAGTGGGATGCGATCCCCCTAGCCCCCTTGAAAAGGGGGAACAAGAGCAAATCTTATTTCATAGCCCCCCTTTTTAAGGGGGATTTAGGGGGATCGGGTCTCACTCACAACGAAAGAACACTAGACGTTAGACAGATAGTTTTGGTTGGTTCAACGATCGTTTTAAGGCAATCATGACAATTATTTGGGAATTGGATTTTTATTCGCGACCGATCGTGGATGAAAACAAAAAAAAGGTTTGGGAAGTATTGATTTGTGAAAGTCCGACGGAGGTTGGGGCGGATGCTTCAAATCTTTTTCACTATGCCGAGTATTGTTCTAATTCTCAAGTGAATTCGGGTCAACTCAGCGAAGCTATTGTTAAAGCGATCGCCCTAGCTGGCATCACGCCCGATCGGATCCGGTTTTTCCGTCAATCCATGAATAATATGATTACGAAAGCCTGTTCGGATGCGGGAATTCCTTGTCAGCCCAGCCGCCGGACTTACATGTTGAATCAATGGATGAAGGAACGATCGGTGACGGTCTATCCACTAGAGCCAGGATACCAAGCGGGATCGAATGCCGCTGTTTCATTTCCCTTGACTCCACCTCAGCCGATGCAAGATGCTCTTCTCGCACAGCAATGGGGCACCGTCGCACTGGAAGCCTCGGCGCTCTCGGAAATGGGAGACTGGAAAATTGATTTTGGTGAAGCCTACCCGATCGCTCAACTAGAACTTTCGCCGGACACCTTGGTACCAGGGTTAATTTTATATTCTCAACGATCGCTGGCGATCGCCGCTTGGATGTCTGGTTTGGAGCTAGCCTCTGTGCGGTACGACATGCAAGACGGTCAGCAATTGGTCCTAGAGACAGGGGTTATCGATCGGTGGGCCTTAGCGCAATTATTGAATATGCCGTTGCAAGCGGAAGCGAGACAGTTTGAGGATCGTAAAAAAGAAGCAAAGGGAGTACATTTTTTAGCCATTCAATCGAGTCCTGAGTCCGAAGAGTTTGCTGGTTTTTGGTTGTTACTGGATGCTCAATAATCCAATATTGCATCTTAGAATCATCTCCTAAAGTACAGCCCAAAATATAGCTCAGAACCCGATCGCTCCTTGAATATGGCATCCCTGAATCAGTTTAAATTCCCTATTCTGGGAATTCCCGTCCATTTACTCCCGAATACCACTCAAACCCTCAAAGATCGTCTTGCCGATCGGCAAGGCACCCATGTCGTGACGCTCAATGCCGAAATGACGATGCAAGGGCGCGATCGGATCGAACTCTCTGACATCATCCACCGTGCTGAACTGGTCATCCCCGATGGTGCAGGTATTGTTCTCTATCTCAAGCTCTACGGCAAACGGGTCGATCGGGTTCCGGGAATCGAGCTGGCTGAAGCTTTATTAAATCATGCAGCCACAACCCAAGACAGCGTGTTCTTTTACGGCGGCGCACCTGAAGTCTCGGCTCAGGCGGCTAACATGATGACGGTCAAATATCCTGGATTACAGATCATCGGTACCGAAAATGGTTACGTGAATCCTGATGATGAACTGTGCGATCGGCTCCAAAAACTGCAACCCCGCATGATTTATGTTGGGCTAGGCGTGCCTCGCCAAGAACTCTGGATCGACTCCGTGCGCCATCTCTGTCCCGATAGCATCTGGATTGGCATTGGCGGCAGCTTTGACATTTGGGCGGGAACCAAAACTCGTGCTCCAAAATGGCTCTGCGATCGTAATTTAGAATGGACCTATCGGCTCTATCAAGAACCGTGGCGCTGGAAACGCATGACCGCCCTCCCTAAATTTGCATGGCGATCGATCCTGTATCGCATCACCGGAAAATAATCATGCATCCCGACCCAAAAACGAGCAAGCCTCGTGTCATCCGTCTCGACAACGTGAGTAAAACCTATCGCAATGGTACCGCCGCCCTGCGTGACCTGACCATGGATATTTTTGCTGGAGATTTTTATCTGCTCACGGGCACCTCCGGCTCCGGTAAATCAACCCTACTTAAACTGCTCTACGGCGAAGACCTGCCCAGCAGTGGCGATATTTGGGTAAATGACTATCATCTCAACACCGTCAAAGGCAACAAACTCGCCGAATTGCGTCGAACCCTCGGTATTGTCTTTCAAGACTACAAACTCCTACCCCGCCGCACCGTATCCGAAAATATTGCCTTCGTCCTTTGGGCACAGGGCTACAGCCGCGCTGAAATCGATCGTCGCCTCCCCCCAGCCCTAAAAATGGTCGGTCTCCAACACAAAGCCACCAGCTTTCCAGAAGAACTGTCTGGCGGTGAACAGCAGCGCGTCAGTATTGCAAGGGCGATCGTCGCCACTCCCCCCATTCTTTTAGCTGACGAACCCACCGGAAACCTTGATCCCGATAACTCCCGTCAGATCCTAAACATCCTTAAACAGCTCAACAAAATCGGCGTAACGATTCTCATGTCCACCCACGACGAAGCTTTAATCCGCACCTCCGACTTACCCATCCTCCAACTCAGCAACGGTCAATTAAAACTAATTAATCGTTAGAACTCTGACAAATAAAATTAGATAGCTACTTCCACGTGCAACATTCTCAGTAAATCAACTTAGGGAGATCAACGCATAATGAAGACGGTGATCTCGGTACCCAAATTCGCTTGTTTATGCAGACTGAAATGCTTGCTGTATCAATGATTGCAATCTGTCAATCAATTCTTAAGACAATCTAAAGCTCCGATCGGGGATCACAATCGCGGGAAGCATTGCGTGAGTAGTCGCAACGAGATTTTGACCTCAGAAAGCGATCCCCAGACTTATTGGACAATAGCTGTAGCGTTCAACCAAAGAACTCTCCATAACTATGAACAATATTGATCCCCGTTACTACATCCTTCCTAAATCTGATTACTTTTCTGAGGAATATTCTTCTCACATTGTCGTCACATCGCTGATAGATTTGCGTCCAACAGATGACAAAATCACAGCGAACAGTATTACTCATGCGCCTATTTCGAGCAGTTGCCGTCACTGCCGTCACTATATTCACGAAGGACGACGAGGGGGACAGTGCGAACAACTGAACGTTCCTGTCCAAAGCCGCTGGGATGCTTGCGTCCTCTCACAGGCTATTTTTCAGGGTGACGCACTCCCGCTTCTGTTCCCGATCGTCATCCTCAAAAGCCCAGAACACATCGCTCCTGAGCTTCACTGCTACGAGGTTGCCATCGCGTAGATTATTTAGACTTCACGTTGCCGAGCTTACCGATCGTGCCATCATCCTTAACCGTCCAGATGTCGTAGCTGCCGATCACGTCCCCATTCGCATCGAGATCTACGTTTCCGCTTGCCCCCTGGTAGTTAATCGGTTTTCCTGCTTTCAACAGCTTCAGCCCCTCGCAGACATCCGTGATGGCTTCACCAGGACCATTTGCAACAGCACTAATTTTGCTTTGAATTCCTTCACCTGTGTTTTTCCCGGAGGCTTGAGCCGCCAACACCAAGAGCGCAGCGGCATCCCAGGAATGAGCTGCGTAGGCTCCCACTGGACGCTTAAGTTTAGCGTCCCAAATTTTGGTAAATCCTGCGAGGGCAGTCCCATCTGCGCCGGGGATCGTCCCCAGAACGCCCGCCGCAATGAATTTGCCGTCTTTGGTCTGACCGACTTTTTTAGCGAGATCGTCAGAGTACATGCCGTCGGGGAGTAACACGGGAATATTTTGGCTTAGTCCCTGTTCGTAAGCAGATTTAAGCAGGAGGCTGCCGCTCTCTAGATACATGATGGCGGCAACGGCATCTGGCTTGCTGCCAAAGACCTCAGCGGCTTCAGTTTTCAATGTGGTAGCTTTGGGATCGTAGCGGGTCGGTTTAGCCTCGTTGACGATCGCGCCGCCCAGAGATTTGAATGCTTTGATGAACTCTTTTTCAAAGCCGATGCCATAGTCATTATTGATAACGATCGTTGCGACTTTTCTGTAGCCTTTGTCATAGGCGAGCTTAGCCATAGCAGGCGCTTGATAGGCATCGGATGGCGCAGTTCTGGCCCAGTAGCCATTAAACTCCTTAGATTTTTTAGTGAGTTCTGGACTTGTGCTTCCGGGGGAGATCATCATCACTTTGTTGCGAGAAGTGACCGCAGCTCCAGCCATCGAGACCCCACTAGCAAACGATCCCACAACTCCAGCTACTTTCTCGACATTCACTAGACGGGTGACTGCCTCGGTTCCAGCAGTCGCATCAGTCTGATCATCACTCGCCACTAAGGTCACAGGTTGACCATTTACCCCACCGCATTGATTGACGGTATCCACAAGCAACGGTACGGATGCCATCATCGGTCCACCCAATGACCCTAAGTCACCCGTGGAAGGTAGCAGAGAACCTAACTTGAGTTGCTTTGGATTTTCAGCGTTAGTCGTGCTTGTGCCTGTTTTTGGAGTTTCGGCTTCCTGACAGGCTGCCGTGATCATCCCAAGTCCTACCGCTAGACCCATCGCTATTACGCTGCATTTAACGCTTATTCCAGTTCTCTTCACAGCCATAACACAAGCCTCACAACCCAAGTTCCGAATTAAACCTAAGGTTACAGCCGATCGTGAAGCTTGGAAAGCCCCTGTACATTCTCAATACACTGAATAGCCATGAATTAGGTCACAACTCACGACTATTCTTAGGTTATCTGTCTAACGGAGAGAGAGGGATTCGAACCCTCGGTACGGATTAATCCATACAACAGATTAGCAATCTGCCGCTTTCGTCCACTCAGCCATCTCTCCATGCATCCTAGCTTACATAGTCTATCAGAAATCTCGCTGCACAACAAGTCGTATAGGAAATGTGAAATTGGAACGTGTGTGAGTTGATTATTTGCTATTCCTAAGTAAAGAACCATTGATACTCTTCTCAAAGGACTGAACAGCTAGAGTCATAGAATTAGAGAATCCCTATCACGTATGCTAATCATTAAATCCATCTCAATTCCATGACTCATCCCTTAGCCACGGGTTACAGTTTACAACTCGTCTTGGTCTCTGTCGCGATCGCCGTACTAGCTTCCTACACGGCGTTAGACCTAGCTGGACGAGTGAATGCGACCCAGAACCGTGCCCAAATGGGTTGGTTGATCAGTGGATCCGCTGCTATGGGTACTGGCATCTGGTCGATGCACTTCATTGGTATGTTGGCATTTCGATTACCCGTTCTCGTTCATTACGACTTTCTAACGGT
The DNA here is from genome assembly GCA_043787635.1 of Synechococcales cyanobacterium. Classification (GTDB taxonomy): domain Bacteria; phylum Cyanobacteriota; class Cyanobacteriia; order Leptolyngbyales; family Leptolyngbyaceae; genus JAAFJU01. Next base: position 23,202 of record JAYVUU010000041.1, read on the forward strand.
TCTCGTTTCCGTTTTGCCCGCCATAATTGCCTCTGGACTGGTCTTATTTTTAGTTAGTCGCCCGACCTTGGGTTGGCTCCGGCTATTGGCAGGAGCCATCTTTATGGGATTGGGCATTGCATCAATGCATTATCTCGGTATGACTGCAATGCACATGTCAGCAGTCATGCATTATGATCCCCAGATTGTTTTGCTCTCTGTTGTGATTGCGATCGCAGTCTCCTTTGTGGGACTACTTTTAGTGTTCCAGTTGCGGGAAGAAATAACGCCGCATCAAACCTGGAAAAAGCTCCTAGCTGCCCTCATCATGGGGATAGCAATTCCAACGATGCACTACACCGGTATGGCCGCAGCTTGTTTCATGGCTATGCCTAATACGGTGCTGGAATCGGACTTACAGCCTCCCGAAAACATAGTCCCCTTAGCGGCGGCTGTCGTTATTGGGACCCTGATTATTTTAGGTCTGACTTTGTTGGCGGCTTTTTTCGATCGTCGGCTGTCTGCTCAGGTCATCTATGCCCAGGCACTCCAGGAGAGTCAAAAATCTCTCAGGGTAATTTTAGAAGGGATTCAGGTCGGGGTGTTGGTGATCGGAGATGATATTCAAGTTCAGGCCGCAAATCATGCTGTCCTTGATCTATTACATCTTTCTAGCACCGCAGAGTTGCAACAATTGTGGAACAGAATAGTAACCAATAATCTAAATTTATCTTCTTCCGACTCTTCAGAGGACGAGCGTCTCCAGTCGCTGCAACACGTATTGCAGCGAATTGCTGCTGGGCAGTCTGTGCAGAATACAGTTGTTTACAGCGCCGCCCCAACTCGCCCAGAGCCAACTGCACTACTCGTGAATGCGGTTCCTTTGCACCGACCTGATACCGCTCTAACTCGGATGATTTGTACGTTTAGCGAGATTACTGACCTGAAGCGAAGTGAAAACCGCCTTAAGGAATCTGAGGCTAAGTTTAGAGACTTAGCAACACAAGAAGAACTCTTAAATCGTCTTTCAAATCAAATTCGGCAGTCTTTGGATCTGCCCACAATTCTGCAAACTACAGTCTGTGAAGTTCGTAATCTTTTTGAAACCGATCGAGCTGTGATCTATCAGTTCGATGCCGACTGGCGCGGACAGGTGATTGTTGAGGATGTCGCTGAACCCTGGCTTCCGACCCTAGGAGAAGCGGCAGATGATTGCTTTTCGGTGGAGTGTCTGGAGCTATACCGAAATGGCAGGATCAAGGCGATTAATAACATCCTAGAAGCGGGGTTAGACTCTAATCATCTCCAGTTTTTGCAACGACTGCGGGTTCAGGCTAATTTAATTGTCCCGATTGTGGTGTGCGATCGGCTCTGGGGGTTGCTGATTGTTCATCAATGTAGCGACTCAAGAGCTTGGAAAGAGGAGGAAGGCAAGCTATTGCATCGGCTAGCCATTCAGTTGGGCATTGCCATTCAACAATCAGACCTTTACACCCAGTCTGAGCAGAGTGCGCTGCAAGCTCATGTACAAGCTCAGCAACTGCGTGAGTCGGAAGCTTTACTCAAACATCAAACCCAAAATCTCCAACAAGCTTTTCAGGAACTAAAAAGTCTCCAACTCCAGCTTATCCAAAGTGAGAAGATGTCTAGTCTGGGGCAACTGGTGGCGGGCGTTGCCCACGAAATCAATAATCCAGTCGGCTTTATCCACGGCAACCTGAATCATATGCAAACCTATGCTCAGGATTTGTTGAGTTTGGTAGAACTTTACCAGAAGTATTACCCAAATCCGATCGCTGAAATAGAAGAAAAGATAGAAGGAATTGACCTGCCGTTTTTACAGGAGGATTTCGGTAAAATTCTTACCTCAATGAAAATAGGCACCGATCGCATTCGCCAAATTGTGCTGTCGCTACGCAATTTCTCACGGATGGATGAGGCGGAGTTTAAGGCTGTGGAGCTGCATGGTGGAATTGATAGTACTCTAATGATTTTGCAACACCGCTTGAAAGCGCGACCGGAGCGTCCAGCTATTGAGATAATTCAGGATTACGCTAAGTTACCGTTAGTGGAGTGTTACCCTGGACAACTCAACCAAGTGCTAATGAATATTTTGTCGAATGCGATCGATGCTGTGGACGATACCGACACAACACGTACTGTTCAAGACATTCAAAATAATCCCAGTCAAATCACTATTCGGACAAGCCTGGTGGATCAGCAGTGGGTAAAAATTTCGATCCTTGATAATGGTTCTGGCATTCCTGAGAACGTGAGGGAACGGATTTTTGACCCTTTCTTTACCACCAAGCCGATCGGTAAAGGAACGGGCATGGGACTGTCCATCAGCTATAAAATCATTGTTGAGAAACATGGCGGCAAACTAGAGTGTTCCTCTAATCCCAATCGAGGAACAGAATTTGTGATTCAGATCCCTGTCCAGCAGCAACACTGTAAGAGGGGGTTTGAAAACTTATAATGTTGTCACAATCAGACCCGATCCCTCTAGCCCCTTGAAAAGGCTGCTGTTTACAAAGATGGTCGGCGATCGCTTCAATGTCTCGATTGTCGCTGCGTACCGTTGATGATTGCGTTGACGAAGGGTTTCTGTGTCCCACGTTCCCCTAATCGCTGTCAAAATAGAACCACAAGTAATATGCTTCATTTCCCATGCAAGACGTTCAATCTTTAATTCGCAAAGCCCGTGATGAAAATTGGGAAGAACTTGATCTTTCTGGGATGAAATTGACGAAGCTACCGACCGCACTCTGTCAACCAACAGAATTAAAAAGTTTGATTTTAAGCAAAGAGGAGACAGGAAAATGGAAAGATGGTGAGTATGTACCTGTAACGGTCGCTAACCAAGTCACCCATCTATCACCACAATTAAAACAGTTGGTGAAATTATCATCGCTTGAACTCAGCGGGAATTCTTTGGGTGAGTTGCCGAAAATTGTATTTGAATTAAAGGAATTGGAGTTTTTGGATATTACAAATGTGTGACTGAATTAATCGTGCCAGAGTCGATCGTACAATTAATTCAATTGAAGCGATTGTATTTACATAGTAATCAATCATTTTGGATCACTCCACTCTTCAAAAGCTGCAATCAAGAAACTTGCCGCAGGATGATTTAAAAATTGTCCAATTGCAGCAACCCCACCCGCTTTTATTGAATTCATAACTCTTGTTCTCAGGGAAGCATTTTGTTCAATAATCTCAAATGCCTGAGTTGCCAGACTCATTTGCTTCCTAGGAGTCAAATTTGAGTACGTTCCCGACAAACCATCAAGAATCTCTTGAATCTCACTTGCAATTTCTTGATTGTCATCAGCATTAGCTCCATTGTTTACCTGTAAGTACACAGTATTATTGGATCCGATAATATTTCCCTGGGCACTAAATGAGCCATGTGCAATGTTGAGGTTTCCATAGTTGGACATTCTATCTTGATTTGACATTTTAAATTCCTCAGAAAATACAAGAAATCACGCAAAACCTCAGATAAATCATAATAATACTTCAGGCAACTTCTATGACATAACGTTAATATTCATATTCAATCAGATGTTAAGGGGATATAAGTGTTTAGACTCTAGTATTTTATTATTAATTCAATACTATTCAAAGTATAGTTGCCTATCTGAATACGCTTTCCATTAGTTTATCTCTATCTTCATAGTTACTCTTAGTTTCTAACATTATGCTTGCACCTGCATTAGCCGGGTTATTCCAAAACGCTAAACTTTCTTCATCTATTGTTAAAGTTTCTAAATTGCCTGACCCTTTCCACCTCTTTTCTCCGGACACCCGAAAAAATAATTGAACCGTTATTTCTCCTTTGGTTGGAAAAAAATTGCTATTTGCAGAATTAAATAAAATATATTTTGCAAACCTTGACTTTCCAGTCATGGCAAGTGTTTGGAAAGGTTCAAAATCATCTAGAGAATATTTCTTAAGTACATTGTAGTCATTGCGTAAAAGTTTTGGGAAAAAGGTGTAACGGTCTACCCCCCTAATGGAGCTTTGTTTATATTTCACAGCTAAGACAACATCATCTACGGCACCAGACAAAGTTCCAGAATTCACAATCTCACACCCAATAACTAATGCTGGTGAATTAGCTAACTGAGTCAAAATAATTCTAGGCTTAACAAAGAATTCACATTGAAATTTCGCATAAAAAGTTTGATACGCCGTTATTCCACTAATCAACAAAGCTAATAATGCGATAAACAGAGAAGTGGTCTCAAAAACGTTCATATTAAGGCTAAACCCATACTTGCAAGTTTTATTCTCTGAAATAATACACTGATTCTCACTGCCACCTCAACCTCCGCGAACTCCGCCACGAATTCACTAGCCTCGAAATCCCAGCCCCCATTAACCTAGCCACCGATCGTAATCCCACCCGCATCAAAAAACGTATGGTCGCGATCGTCACCGCGATCGGTCTCTTAGCCTCAGGAGTCAATTTCACTATTGAATTAGAAAAAATACTGCGAGACCGAATAGTTTTTCTACAAAAAAGATAATTTAGGACCAGATTGATACTGCGTTAGGCTTGGGGCACGGCGAGCCATGCCCCTACGGGTTTTGGAACCTGGATCTGTAGGGACATGACCCGCCGTGTCCTAAACCCAATGAGAGGATTTTGAGCATTCAATATCTTAATTAAACATGTCGATCTTACTAAAGCCTCACTCCTAAACAGATAAACAACCTACTCTCCCTTAACCCGATCGAAACTCACATCCAACGACGTAAACTGTGGCAAAATCTCGCGACAAAAAGCCTCCGCCGCCTTCGACCGATAACGATTTGGATTAATAATCACCGACAACATTCGTTTAATCTCCACACCCTCGATCGGTGCACGATACAAAATTTGAGCATTCAACTCCTTCTCGATCGCACTCACCGACAAAAACGACACCCCCAGCCCCGACTGTACCGCCGTCTTAATCGCCTCAATAGAATTCAACTCCATATCAATTTTTAACCGACGCGGCTCAATCCCACAGCGCGACAGCACCTGATCAATCACCTTGCGAATAGTAGATTGGGCATCCAGTGCAATAAACTGAAGCTTGTACAGATCTTCCTTCTGGATTGTCCCCTGCTTCGCTAACGGATGATCGGGCGGCAAAATTAATGCAAGTTCGTCCTCCGCATAGGGAATCATATCGAGAGAATCCTGTAACTCTGGAGGCAACTCACCGCCAATAATCGCCAGATCAATCTGTCCATTCGCCACACTCCAAGAGGTCCGCCGCGTGGAATGAACATGTAACTGCACCGCAACATCGGGGTACTTTTGCCGAAACAACCCAATCATACGGGGCAACAAATACGTACCCGTCGTCTGACTCGCCCCCACAATCAACGACCCGCCCTGAAGATTTTGCAGGTCTTCGATCGCTCGGCAAGTCTCCTGACACAGTGTTAATATCTTCTCGCCATAGGCCAAAAGCAAATGCCCCGCCTCCGTCAACTGCGCTCGCCGCCCACCCCGATCGAACAACGGCACATCTAACTGCCGCTCTAGGTTTTGGACCTGAAGGCTAACCGCCGGCTGTGACACGTAGAGACTGTCAGCAGCCCGTTTAAAGCTTCCCTCAGCGGCGATCGCTTTTAAGATACGGAGCTGGTCCAGCGTAAAAGGAAGATCAGACATAAAACCTGTGTAAAACCCAACGGAATAACCAAACACATAGAACATCGTATTGATGATACATACGGGAGTCACGAATCCAATGGCAGATAATGAAACAAAACGTAGCAATCAAACGCAGTAGTCAGGCGTAGCCATCACCCTACGCATCACGGTATCCAAGGTCGAGAAATGACAGAGCTAAGACCATCCAATAGACCGTATTCAATACCAGAGACTGGCTCTATACCCGTCTCTGGTCCCGCCACTAATTTAGTTGTGGGTCGGTCTATGGCGGCTGAAATTGTCCAGGATTTCTTGACTGTACCAGGAATCGCGGGTATTGCTTTGATTGGCGTTTTGATGGACGGCCAACCAGATCCTCACCTTTATGCAGCAGATCCAACCCTCAAAATCCATCGACCTAAATTTTTTCTGACCAATTTGACCCAAATCTTACGCACCCTAACTCCTGAGGTTCAGCAACTCGATTTTTTCTTTGGCACTTATCGGATCTATGTTTGTCACCGGGAATCTGGGTTTACGGTGGCAGTATTGACGCATTCTGATGTCAAGTGGCATAACAGTTTTGAGCAGCTAGGGGAGTTTTGTCAGGCGGTTCAGTCCGAACCTAAAGCCGCCATTGTGCTGCTTGAAAACTGGACTGCTGCTCGAAACCATCAGCGCAATCCTCCTCCGGCAGAACCCCACAAAACCACTGCTGAGCCGCATCCTCCCCGTCCCGAAAGCTCCCTGTCTGATCCTAGCCTGCCATCACTTCAGGACTATTTAAATGCGTTTAACCATCTCAGTACGATTGCATCTCAGTACCTGGGCGGCGCTATTGTTGCAAATCAAGTCAAACGATCGCGTCCCCAAGGCGAAATTCTGGCTATGATTACGATCGCTGCCAAAGGTCAACTCATAAGGGTTGAGACCGATCGTGTCCTTTCTCCAGAGGAACTTCAAGCGCTGAGACAGTGGAATCAGGATTTCCGAGGTCACTGTTCAAGAATTATTCGGGATTTTGATGCTACAGTGCGGGCGGCTGGGCTAACTAGCGAAGAATCGGATCTCCTAACCGGAGTCCTTTAAATTATTTACTCCAGGAGTTTATTCGTGGCAAAAACTGTTCGATTGGAGCCGATCGCGCAAGATACTTCCGTTGAAACCAATGGAAATTTGTTATCTGTGTTGCTTAACAAAGATCTCGATGTTCTGCGAGAATGTGGCGGACGCGGCATGTGTGCGACTTGTCATATCTATGTCAAAGATGGTATGGACCAACTTTCAGCGATGAACCGTCGGGAGCAGCGGACTTTAGAAGTCATTACCTCTTGCCAACAGAATTCTCGTTTGGCTTGCCAAGCTCGTGTTTTGGACAACGGCGTGGTGGTAGAACTGCCGCCGGGGATGTATATCAACTCCCTGAAGGATATTGAAGATCTGATCGGACGACGGGCGGAACAGGACTTGCTCCATCCGATTACGGGGAAAGTGTTGGTGGAGGCCGGAAAACTGATTACCCGATCGACGCTCAAATCCATTTCTGACAGCGAAAATATGAACTTTAATGGCTACTTCAGTAACTCTAGCGAAAACTAAAGCATTCACGCGATTCTCTCAGGCTGCTAAGATTCGTACACTTGAAAGACTCGCGTGAGAGATTTTATTCCATGACTACGACGACACAACCCGTTGAAGAATTGTTTGACGCTGGCCTAGAACGCTATAAAGCTGGCGAATCGATCGAAACTCTGATCCCAGTTTTTAAAGAAGTCTGCGATCGGTCTCGCACCGTTAGTGCCTCCTGGACTTGCCTGTCTTGGCTTTATTTGTTGGCTGGTCAAACCGCTTTGGCGTTAACCTCAGCCCAAAAAGCCGTGAAGCTCAATCCCCAGGATCCGCAAGCACGAGTCAATTTGTCCTTGGCGATGCTAGAAGCGGGTAAAAAGGGCGTACGAACCCATGTGGAGATCACCAAGCAGATCATCATGATATCTGAAGAGCTACGGGATGAGGTGCTGTCGAATATTCAAGATGGTCTCATACGTAAACCGGGCTGGAAAAGCTTGGAGCGGGTCAAAGCTTGGCTGGAAGAGTGATTCCTAGGGCGGCTAACTGTTTCGCATGGTTTCCCAGACCGATTGCCATTGTTGACGGATGGATTCGGTCTGGGGCTGTAGAAACTCGCTTGCGTTCAAGGCTTCAGCTCCCGGCATTAAGATAGGGTTGTTCTTCAGCTCTGCCAACGTTGAATCCCTTTGATTCGGGTCGAGGCTTGGAGAAATGCCTTGGGTGAGGAGTGAGAATTGCGGTGCCCGATCGGAATTCAATGTGTAGTCACACCAAGCTGCGATCGTGGCTGTTCTAGTTTCAGAGTTTTCAGGTTGAGCAGGTTGCACCCAAAGATCTGCGTTTAGGGCTGACCCGCTTTTGGGAAACACGGCGGCCATTTTGGGGTTTTGACGCATCACCCGTAGCGCATCAGTGGAACTAGCCATGGCCAGCCAGGTTTGGTCTAGCGTGAGGGGCTGAAGGTAGTGGGTGGAGGAGTAGAATTTTGCGTTGTGATGAAGCTGAGTGAGGGTTTTGGGAAGGTCGGCGATCGTGCTTAAGTCTTGAGCATTGTAGGATTTTCCTAGTTTTTTCAGGGTCAGCCCAATCACTTCACGGGGCTGGTCTAGTAGGGAAATTCGACCTTTTAAGTCCGATCGCCATAGGTCAGCCCAATCGGTAGGGAGGGGCAGTTTTTGATCGGCAAAAATATCTTTGCGGTAGAGGAGCACAGTGCTGTTGAGGCGATAGGGAATAGCCCAGACTTGTCCACCCTCACTACCATTAGCCAGCTCTCCGCGATCGTTGCGAGTTAGAAACGCTTTCAACTTGGAATCAAGCGTCTGCCAAGCTGGAATTTTCTCAATACCCATGGGCTGAAGAAGCTGTTGCCGGACCGCCAAGGTAAGCCAAAAATCTCCTGTGGTGGCAAGATCGGCGATCGTGGCTTCAGCGGGGGGACCAATCAAAGGGGCAGAAAATGACACGATGCCTTTGGGTGGCTTGACTTCGCCTGTGGATTGTCGTTTCCATTGTTGAAGCTGTTGGAAAATATCTTGAAGCTGGCGCGCTTGTCTTAGGTCGATCGTGGTCCCGCTGTCTTGTTTAAATTGTTTTGGCAACTGAAGCGGTACACTTCCTCGCAACGCCATCAGACGCAGTGGATCATCGCCTTGGGACTGACAGCCTGCTGTGGAGAGGGCAAGTGCGGGAAGCGTGAGGGCTTTGAGAAAGGTGCGACGGTCCATACTATTGGTAAGGTTCGATAGGGAATAAATTTAGTTCTAGGACAGTTAGGATTGAGAATTTAATAAGATCGACAGTTTCAATTAAGACATTGAATACTTAGAATTACCTCATTGGGTTTAGGACACGGCAGGTCATGTCCCTACAGATTCGGGTTCCAAGACCCGTAGGGGCATGGCTCGCCGTGCCCTGAACTCGCTGCCGTGCCCCGAATTCGCAGTGCCATAAACCTAACAAAAAATCAAACAAAATTTACCGTTTATTTAATTCTCATTCCCTCACTCTAGTGAATACTATTGTCTACGTTCTAGACCAAATCCAACAAGACTAATTTCTGTTGGAACGATATTTTCTTGCGGGCGACGGTAGGTAACGATCGTGCGCAAGCGGGTGTTGTGATCGATAAAGCGCATTTGATCAACGGCTACCGACTGGCTATAGACCGTAGTCATTTCTAACGTTTGGCGGGTGGGTAGATAGGTAAAACGGCCTGCGATCGCGCCTTTTTCTGAGTAACCTTGATTCCGCAAATAAAATCCTCGCACCAGTTCACCCAGATCTGAAACCTGCGCAGCCATGGGGATTGGAATAGTTTGAACAGTATCGTCACTGGTGACAAAGCGCTCTGGCACAAACAATGCCTGCAAACTCATCCCAACGGCTGCTCCTGACTCAGACACGGTGTCAAACTGAATGGCAAATCCTGGCGAATCTGTTACGGCATCAGGGGTGACTCCAGACGGCATGACGCTCGCGAGGAGGTTTGATTTGATGCTGTGGTCAAGGGTTTTGGCGGTGAAGTCGGTATGCGATCGTTCAATTTCGCCCTGGTCGTAGTAGTGATAGGTTCGATCGGTGCTCCAGGTTCCATCACATGCTCGAAAAAAGTCCTGAAAGGTCATCATGGCAAAATCCTAAATGGCACTCCAAAACAATAATTAGGCGATCGTCATCCTTAGTTTTGAATTTAACCTGAATTACAGCTCCTCGTTTCAAAGGTTAAATGATTTAGTGTGTAGGCGAGATTATCTATAATTTGTCAATAGTATTATCACTAAGCGTGCTCAATTCGTAATTTTAATGGGGCGATCATAAGTGAAAACTATGCAAACTGAAATTTCTGGACTAGCCCAGAAATTAGACTCTTTAACCCGTGGATTAGAAGATCTAAAAAATCTTGTATCAAGCACGGGCGCTGGGTCTAATTTTAACGATCGACCGAGATCCAAAGGATATGAAGGTACGAATCTGACTGGATATGAGAGTTCTTATTCCCATCATCATGTTCTAGAAGAGTTTAACAATCATAAAGATATTCTCATTGATGCCGATGGGTCCGAACTGTTTGCGACGAAAAGCGATCGGGTCCTGTCCCCCGAATTACAAATTCAGCGGCTGACGGCTCAGCTTACTGCGGCATACAATCGAATTGCGGCATTGGAAGAGCAGTTACTGTCTAGACGAATGTCCTAGCAGGGTTTAAGGTCGTTAGAATCGTGAACAGAATTGCAACACCGCTCAATTTCTCTAGGGGAATTTGGGCGATTGTTTTTCATAGGGTTTTGGCGCTGGTTTGAATGGTGTATCCGTGTATGAGCGGGCAAGCGGCTAGAGTTGATTTCGCATTTTAAGTTGGAGGTAACGATCGACCAATTGATCCGAAATTTGATTGACGGGCACATCTAGCACCAGTACACCCTTGCGTTTTAATTGTTCAAAAACGACCTGACGCTGAGCCAATAGGTCCAACGCCACCGATCGTTCATAGGCCGCCATCAGCCGATCGCCCCCATGTTCACCGCGTGCAACCCGATCGATTTCCGGATCCCGCAGCGCCACACAGAACGGCAAATAGCGCGGAGCCAATCGTCCCAGTGCAACGAGTAGTTCTGAAGACGCGGTGGTATCGATCAAGTCGGTAATCACAACCACCAATGCTCGCCTCGATTGTTGACTCAAAATACTATTCACTGAGGTCAAATAGTCGGGTTCAGTTAAGTCGGGTTGAATCGGGGTAAGTATTTCTAGCAATCGTTGAAAATGTGCGTCTCCCCGCTGTGGCGCAATCCAAGTATGAACTGCCCGATCGAATACGGCCACTCCCACCCGATCGCCCCGTTTAATTCCCGTTAGAGCCAAAGCCAAGGCGGCATTCAAGCCCCAATCAAACCGCTGCAATGATTCAACATTTGCCGTCATCATTCGTCCACGATCGAGCATGATGATCATGGTTTGCTCGTGTTCAGGCTCTAGAACCCGCACCAAAGGCTTGCCGCGCCGCGCGGTCGCTTTCCAATCAATCAATCGGGGATCATCGCCTTCCCCGTAGTCTCGAAGTTCTGCAAATTCCGTACCCATTCCAAATTTACGCCGTTGTTTGAGTGCGCCGGAGGTTCGTAATGCGAGGCGAATCGTCAGCGATCGTAGGGCTAATAAATCAGGGGAGACCGTTACTAATTCTGTTTTGTAGGTTTTCCAATCTATCCAAACCAACCCCCAAGGACTTAATTGCCGCACCTGGATTTTGTCCCATTTGTAGGATCCCCGCAGGGTTGGCGTTGCAGTGTAGGTGAGCTGTGTGGTTTCGTGAGCTGCAACTTTAGTGCTCAGAAATGCTTGAGAGACCGTGAAATAGTCGAGGGGATAACCATCCCGAATTTGAACAGTAGCGGGCCGATCGCCAGATTGTAGGGTCAATGTCACCGGATTGTCACGCCCAATGGAAAGTTTTGACTGCGGCTGGCGGGTGACATGAATCTTGTTGTTGCTGCCATTCCACAGGTCTACTAATGCCAGAAGCAAAATTACACTATCAAATAGCAGCATTAGGACTAATGCAATCGCGACCATCCGAGTTCCACCTCCAGCCAGGGCTGCAAAAAGGGTTGCAACCAGACCGCTGAGCGTGAGAAGCAGGTACGATCGGAAGGTTGGAATCATAGTTGATATTGAAAAACTCTAAATTAGATCGCGGGACTTTAGCGAAACATTGCAGACTTGCGCATTCCCTTATCGGGCGTAACCTCTACCAAGAGGTCTGCCAACGGAACAACCCGAACTTGCTGCTGTAGAACATTGACTTGATAGACCTGCTGATGAGTCGTATCCAATGCCGTTAGCCAGCCGCTACGAGGATGGTAGGCTCCCGTATCGATGTCTAGCCAGCCATTACCGCCGACGACCTTTCCCGGCATGACTCCAGAAAACGTAAATGTGATGGTATGCCCCGTTATGATTAGCTTATCGGGAAAAAACGGCTTAGAACTGCGATGAAACTCGTCCCGAATCCAACAAAATTGCTGTGATGTCTGCTGATGAATTGGGATGTCGGGATGAACCCCTGCATGAACCAGCCAGATATCCCCTAGATCTAGATAAGTCGGCAATGTGCGAATCCAGTCTAGATGCTCAGTCAGTAACGATTCGGAGGTGTCATAGCTAGCCATCGTGGCGCGTCCACCGCTATGGAGCCATGCCTGAAGCGCTGGTCCAAAGATTTGACCATTGGGAAAGGCTTCGAGTAGCAGTTGTTCATGGTTGCCCATAACGCAGGGGTATTGGTGCGATCGGACGAACTCAACAACCTGAGCACTTTTCGGACCTCGATCGATGAGGTCACCTAGAAAGTACACCTCATCCTCTTGGGACGGGGCAATGGTTTCCATGAGAAGCATTAGGCCATCATAATGACCATGCACATCTCCAATAACAAGTCGCCGATTTGTAGGTTGAGTCATTTACGATCGCTCTATTAATGTACACACTAATTAACAGGGGACATCTGCAGGTTCTTCTATCCATCCCCAGAACACCCAGAAGATGAACATCGCCTTGCAAGAACTTCATGAAGATTTTGGGAATCGCCGTCTTCACCGAGGTAGTAACACCAACAAGCCAAGCTGTTACCTCTTTACAGAGTATTTTATTGATGGGTTCTTAGTCCAGAAGATTTAGGATTGATCAAGTCGGTTACGGTGAGTGTCAGTTAATCTAGTTTCTAGTAAAATGAAGGATAAATTCATGGGTGCAGTTGATTCATTGGCAGAATATGATGCAGAACAGAGGGGGCTGAACGCAGAAGAACCACTAGGTCCAACTCCCATAGGTCAAGGCACCATGGAGCTGCACTTAGAACAAGCTAAAAAAGATCTATTGAATCTGCTGCTGCCCCCGGATCAAGTTAACTTGAAGTTTGACGCTGACAGCGATGGGGGCACTGAGGATTGGAGGGTGTCTGCACTGGATGTGGCTAAGGCAAAAATTCCCTACCCCCTATCGATCGCTGATGCTGAGCATTGGTTTTCAGATCCGTCAAATGGACTACTGGATGACTTGACGGAGGCTGAATTGATAGACCGATCGAGGCATTTCTTCAGCGCCATGGAACAGCTCTGGGCCGATGATTTGGTCACCGTGTTGATGCGCAAATTTGTGACGGTCCCGCAGGCTGTAATCGCAACGATCGCAGTTCAAGCCGAGAAAATGTCAGCAGCATCGGGAGATCTGGCTGATAAGCTGATTGCCTGTGTTCAAGAGACGTTGCCAATGTGGGCAGACGATGATCTGCGTGTGTTTGCCCGTCCGTTAGCCTATGCCATGCGGGGTGAGGTTGCAGGTGAACCTTCCAATAAGGATTGGGCGGGGCTGTCTGAGATAGAACAGGCTAAGTTGGTGCTGACGATCGCCAAGTATGCAATAGACCGTGTCCAAGTCTAGAGACCTTGGGTTGAGTGAGGGGCGGGTGAGCAGTGATGTTAGCAAGAGCCAAAATGTGGGAAAATTCTAAGCGATATTCAGTCCTTCCCCACGATGGAACCCCGCCCTATGAAATTTCAGTTCAATCTCAGCGCATTCAACCTCAGGGCCGAAGGCTTGAAACTAACAGGTTTGAAATTAAAAACTCTCCTAGTTGGACTTTTTGCGGTATTAAGTTTGACGCTTCAAGGGTGTTCGGCAGGCGTATTGGGCGGGTTGAATGCATACACCGATAGTCTTGATGGTTACAAGTTTTTGTATCCGACGGGCTGGACTCAGGTGAAAAATTTGAGTGAGAACAGCGGCTTAGATATTCTGTTCCACGACATCATTGAACAGACTGAAAATATTAGCGTCGTGATCAATCCGACCCCCGGAAAGCGCACACTCACTGAACTCGGAACACCGACTGAAGTGGGATATCAATTGGGGAAAAGTGCGATCGCGCCTGAAGGATCTGGTCGGGTGGCTGAATTGGTGAATGCAGAAGCGGGTCAAGTGGGCGATCGGATTTATTACCTACTGGAATACTTGGTAAAGCTGAATAATGGCGTACAGCGTCATAATATTTCGAGCGCTGTGGTTTACCGAGGCAATCTCTACACGCTGAATGCGTCCACGCCTGAAGTGCGCTGGGAAAAAATGAAGGATATCCTAGTGCAATCGGTCAAATCATTTACGGTTGATGGGTAGTGAATGCCGAAATCATTTGTATTAGCCTCAGCATCCCCGGCGCGGCGGCGGTTGTTGCAGTTGGCGGGGATTGAACCGTTTGTATTTCCTAGTGCGTTTGACGAAGATTCGGTAATGGCGACGAATCCGGCGGAATTGGTTGAAAAATTAGCGACCAGTAAGCTTGAAGCCAGTTTAGAAAAATTGTGGCAGCAGCAGGGCAGTGCACCGGGTGGCTTTTTTTCACCATCCCCCGGCTTGATTTTAGGCTGCGATTCGGTGTTGTCGATGAACGGTGAGATTTATGGCAAACCCGATTCGGCAAAAGATGCGATCGGTCGGTGGAAAACCATGCGCGGTCAGGTGGGTGAATTATTTACGGGTCATGCGCTGTCCGATGGATTTACGGACGATGGAAAACTGGCACCTCAAAAAATAATTGTGCGGCATCGAGTGACACGGGTATTTTTTGCCCAGGTCAGCGATCGAGAGATTGTGGACTATGTGGCGACGGGGGAACCGATGAACTGTGCGGGATGCTTTGCGATCGAAGGGCGCGGTAGTGTGTTTGTCGATCGGATTGAAGGCTGTCATACCAATGTGATTGGGTTATGTATGCCGTTATTGCGAGAAATGATAGGTGAGGTGGGCTACTCGGTGACAGAATTTTGGCGGAAATAGTCAGAGTTCAGCAACGATTGTAATACCTTAGATGACGATCGTTGCTGGCGGACCATAACCCCAGGCTTGGCGTTGTCTACCCCATTAAAGTACGAACATCTATGACTTTGCCATTAATCGCCGCCGCCGCCACCATCGCTGGACTCATTAATAATGTCCGGCCTGATGATGAACCCTGACGACCTTTGAAATTACGATTGGAGGACGACGCACTCATTTGACGACCTTCTAACCGATCGGGATTCATTGCCAAACACATCGAGCATCCGGGTTCTCGCCACTCAAACCCCGCCGCTGTAAAGATCTTATCCAACCCTTCAGCTTCGGCTTGCAGCTTGACCCGCTCAGAACCGGGTACCACAAACGCTTTCACATTATTTGCAACATGGTTACCCTCGGCAATTTTCGCCGCTTCTCGCAGGTCAGAAATCCGACCATTCGTACAGCTTCCAATAAAACAAACATCGATCGCGGTTCCTTCCATCGGTTGACCCGGCTTGAGAGACATATAGACGTAGGCATCTTCGGCTAAAGCTTGCTCATCCTCTGGCATATCCTCTGGGGCTGGGACCTGTTCATCTACGCCCACCCCTTGACTCGGCGTAATTCCCCAAGTCACCGTCGGTGCAATATTCGCTGCGTCAAACACCACGACATCATCATAGTCAGCATCGTCATCACTCGCCAAACTCGTCCACCACGCCACCGCTTGCTCCCAATCTTCACCCTTAGGCGCAAAATCTCGACCCTTCAAATAGTTGTAAGTTTCTTGGTCTGGATTGACATACCCGCAGCGCGCACCGCCCTCGATCGCCATGTTGCACACGGTCATCCGTTCTTCCATCGACATCGCCTCGAAGGTCGTTCCGGCAAACTCATAGGCATAGCCAACCCCGCCCTTAATACCTAATTTCCGAATGATATGCAGCACTACATCTTTGGCATATACGCCGGGAGTGAGTATCCCATTGACTTCAATTTTACGGACTTTGAGCTTGGCTAGCGCTAGAGTTTGGGAGGCTAAAACATCTCGTACTTGACTCGTTCCAATCCCCATAGCGATCGCCCCAAAGGCTCCGTGGGTGGACGTGTGACTGTCTCCGCAAACAATGGTCATTCCGGGTTGAGTCAGCCCTTGTTCGGGCGCAATGATATGGACAATGCCTTGGTTTCCCGATCCTGCGTTGTAAAACCGAATGCCATATTCAGCCGTATTTTTTTCAAGTTCCTGAAGCATTTCTTCAGCCATGGCATCTTTAAACGGTCGCGATTGGTTGTCGGTGGGGATGATGTGATCAACCGTTGCAACCGTCCGATCGGGGAATGGAACCGTTAAGCCCCGATCGCGCACCATGGA
>JAYVUU010000042.1:0-11080 GCA_043787635.1 Synechococcales cyanobacterium
TATCATTATCTAAAACGACTTCAAGAAAGTTTTGATTTGCAACGATCGGAAGAAAGTAAAAAACTAATTATTGATTTAATTTTTGTAGAAGCGACAACGGATTTTCCGAATCTCAAGGTGTGGAAAGGTGCGCCGCTAGAAAGTCCGATCGCAAGAGGGGAAGCAGATTACTTAATTACTGAGAATATTGGTTACATTAGTACGCCAATGCTCTGTGTAGTAGAGGCAAAACGGGATGATTTTGAACAGGGTTTGGCACAATGCTTGGTGGAAATGCAGGCTTGTCAGTGGAACAATCTTCAAGATAATCGATCGATCGAAGTCTTTGGAATTGTGACCAATGGGGAAGGCTGGAAGTTTTATAAGTTGACGCAGGAAAATCAAGTATACGAGACCGTATTGTATTCATTAGACAGTTTGTCAAAAGTTTTGGGGATTTTAGATTTTATTTTTCAGGCCTGCGATCGAAGTTTAAGTGAAAAGATATAGACGAAGAATACAAACTGACTTTTCAGCCTCATGTCCGACAGTCGATCGAAAATACGCTTTTTCTTCCAATGGTAGAACTCGATCGAATTGAAAAGGAGAAATGAAGAATTACAATCGGTCTTGGCTTCTGGAAGGGCGATCGTCCTGCTAGATTCGATCCCCCCAATCCCCCTTAAGAAGGGGGACTATGAAGTGTTTTTGATATTGTTGTTAGCTATTGAAATTCCTAACTCTGTTTCTGGTTCCCCCTTTTTAAGGGGGCTAGGGGGATCGGGTCTAGAAATATTATTTTTAATCAAACAAGTTCTTAGTTCCAGTAAAGTCGGCAATCACTTGAGCTAAGCCAAATGTAACCCGTGCAAACCGATCGTAATCCAAATTCTCAGGCCGATCGTCAATCTGATGATAGTGAGGATCGCGGTAAGTTGCAGTATCCGTCACTATAATCGCCGGGTAGCCCGCCTGCCAAAACGACCAATGATCCGACCAGCCCACCCCTGGAATTGCATTCGGCAATGCAGCACCCTCGGATGGAAACTTGGCTTTAAGTCGGAAATCATGAATTGCCGTGCGGACTACTTTGCGTGAATCTACATTTC
The DNA here is from genome assembly GCA_043787635.1 of Synechococcales cyanobacterium. Taxonomy (GTDB): domain Bacteria; phylum Cyanobacteriota; class Cyanobacteriia; order Leptolyngbyales; family Leptolyngbyaceae; genus JAAFJU01. Next base: position 1,089 of record JAYVUU010000042.1, read on the forward strand.
CAATAAAACTAATAAAATTCCCAACGGACGGATAGAACAAACTCAACGGCGCAGGATAGGACTGACTATTAGACCGATCGGAATAATAGCCCAAACTTTCCAAACTCATCATTGCCATAATCGTCTCACCCTTAGCCTTTGCCGCCTTTGCATAGACTAAGCTACCCATATTATCCGTCCAGGAAAATGGGAGTTCCTCATTCACAAATTCCACAAACCTCAATGTTCTCGCAGGTTTTGACTGAGCAAAATATTTAGCTAATTCTAAAGTTGCAGCCGCTCCTGATGCATTATCATTCGCCGCAGGACTAAGCGCTGCTGAATCATAGTGGGCACCAATCAGAATAATTTGATCAGGCCGATCGCTACCTTTAATCTCCACTTCTAAATTATCGTAATCTTTACCATCGATTTGATACCGTTGACGACGGACTTCATATCCAGCATTCTGCAACTCTGCTTCTAAAAATTTTGCAGCCTTTTGTAATCCAGAATAATTTTCAGAATTTCGTCGTCCGATCGTTCCAGCTAACATTTGAACATCCGATCGTAATCCATTCCGAAATTCAACTTCTTTTGATCCTAGTGATAACAACTCTCCCCGGTAGGAATTTCCCGGCATCCAAATCATCAAAAAATAGCCAACAGTAACAGCGATCGTAAGCGCCACTGCCAAAATAGAAAGCCAAATCTTACTATTGCGATCGATGATTTTCATAGAGACCCTAGCAATTAGTATTATTTTATAATCAAAATTTAGGCAATTTTCCCTAAAGCATTATTCTAAAGTTAAATTAAACTAGGAATATATCAGTTTATAAAATATTTGGTGAGGTTCTCCAGTGATCGTTAAGCAGTCAGTCGCAACTCAACGAGCAACAGGGGCATTCGCGCTTCTCGATAGCTTGAAACAGCATGGTGTAAAACATATTTTTGGCTACCCCGGTGGGGCGATTTTGCCGATTTATGATGAGTTGTATAAATTTGAAGAGCGGGGCGAACTTGAGCATTTTCTAGTACGACACGAGCAAGGAGCAGCCCATGCTGCTGACGGCTATGCCCGCGCCACAGGGAACGTAGGGGTGTGCTTTGCCACCTCTGGACCAGGAGCCACCAACCTAGTCACGGGAATCGCCACTGCCCACATGGACTCGATCCCGCTGTTGGTGATTACAGGTCAAGTGCCACGGCCCATGATCGGGACCGATGGATTCCAGGAAACAGACATTTGGGGGATCACCCTGCCGATCGTCAAACATTCCTACGTAGTGCGCGATCCCCACGACATGGCTCGGATCATCGCTGAAGCATTTCACCTATGCAGCACGGGTCGTCCCGGTCCGGTGTTGGTGGATATTCCCAAGGATGTCGGCGCAGAAGAATGTGACTACATGCCTGTGAAACCGGGCGACGTTAAGTTGTTAGGCTACAAATCTACGATCGATGTAGATGCTCACCTCTGTACGCAGGCATTGGATCTCATTCGTGAAGCTAAAAAACCGCTACTGTATGTGGGTGGGGGAAGTGTTGCGGCCAATGCCCATCGTGAAGTTGCACAACTAGCAGAGCGATTTTCATTGCCTGTGACGACAACGTTGATGGGGCTAGGGGCATTTGATGAGCATCATCCGCTATCTGTCGGGATGTTGGGAATGCATGGGACAGCCTATGCCAACTTTGGGGTCACGCAGTGTGATTTGTTGATTGCCGTAGGCGCTAGATTCGACGATCGGGTAACAGGTCGTTTATCTGGGTTTGCGCCGGATGCAAAAATAATTCATGTAGATATTGACCCAGCAGAAATTGCCAAAATTCGTCGCCCGGATGTCGCCATTGTGGGGGATGTGAAGCAAGTACTTCAAGAATTTTTAGATCAATCAAAAGACGATAACCCCAACCCCGACCAAACCCAAGCATGGCACGACCAAATTGACATCTGGAAAGATGACTACCCCATGGTTGCGCCCCATTACGACGATCAACTCTCCCCTCAAGAAGTCATTGTCGAAGTCGGGTCTCAGGCTCCCAACGCTTACTACACCACAGATGTGGGTCAGCATCAAATGTGGGCCGCTCAGTTTTTGAAAAATGGTCCCCGTCGTTGGATTTCCAGTGCAGGGCTAGGCACCATGGGGTTTGGGATTCCGGCGGCTATGGGTGCTAAGACTGCGGTTGGGGATGCTGAACATGTGATTTGTATCAGTGGGGATGCCAGTGTTCAGATGAATATTCAGGAACTTGGAACCCTGAAACAGTATGATATTGCCGTCAAAACTATTGTGATTAACAATGGCTGGCAGGGCATGGTTCGGCAGTGGCAGGAGCGTTTTTATGGGCAGCGCTATTCTTCATCCCGAATGGAGCCGTCGATGCCTGATTTGGTGAAGCTGGCCGAGGCGTATGGGGTGAAGGGAATGCGGGTGACGGATCCCAGCCAGTTGAAGGCGGCGATCGCTGAAATGTTGGCCCATGAGGGTCCGGTATTGATGGATGTCCAGGTTCGTAAGAATGAAAACTGTTATCCCATGGTGGCTCCGGGTAAGAGTAACGACGAGATGCTAGGGTTGCCTGAACCGAAGTCTCGGTAATTGACATCCCATAGAATGAGCCAACCCTAGGCTCCCCACTCAGGATTCTGGGGGATTCGGAATTGACTCCTCCTCCAAAATCACTGATTGGTCACAATGCGGCGTGTGTGTGAGCAATTTAGAGCCGATGCTAAAAAGTCTTTTTCTCTTTCGCCGTCTTAGTGGACCTTGTTGTCTTGGCTGCCGTTTTTTCCATGGGTTCAACCGCAATATCGGCTGTTACCGTTTCTTTTTTGGTCGTTGTCTTTTTAGCAGCAGTCTTAGTCGTTGTTTTTTTTGCAGTTGTTTTCTTCGTGGTCGTGGTCTCAGCCTTCCGTCCGCCTTTTTTAGCGGTCGCAGCTTTTGCATTCAACGCTTCGATCGCCATCGCCATCGTCAACGTTTCCAAGGTTTGCCCCTCTGGAAGCGACGCATTCACCTTACCGTGCTTGATATAGGTGCCATAGGGTCCCTCATAGAGATTCACGGGTTCCTCATCTTCGGGGTGCGGACCCATTTCGCGCAAGGGCGTGACCGATCGTTTGCCTCGCACGGCCTTCGGTTGAGCCAATAATTCCAGGGCACGTTCGAGCGTAATGGTCACAGGGTCGTCGTCGCCTTTGAGCGATCGGTAATCTTTGCCAACTTTGCCTTGATCGTGAACGACATAGGGTCCAAAACGCCCGAGACTTGACTGAACCTTACAGCCAGATTCGGGATGCATTCCCAAAGTTCGAGGCAGCGTTAGCAATCCAAGTGCTTGCTCAAGGGTGATGTTTTCAGGGGTTGTACCTTTGGGCAGAGACGATCGTTTGGGCTTAACTTTGCTATCTTCAGCCATCTCGCCCAGCTGAACATAGGGACCATAGTTACCATTTAGGACAAAAACCGCCTCGCCTGTTTCAGGATGTAGGCCCAGTCTCTCCGGACCTTCCAGCTTTTGACGCAGCAACAATTCGACTTGTTCGGGATCTAGGTCAGCGGGGGTTAATCCCTTGGGGATATTGGCTTTTATGGTTTCGCCTGCGCGATCGATTTCTAGATAAGCACCATATTTTCCGATGCGGATTTTAGCCTCTAGATTTTCCAGTTCAACGGTCTTAGCGACGATCGGATCAATCTCGCTTTCTCGCACCTTCACCTGAGTCTCTAGCCCCAATTCTCCCAGATAAAAATTCTTCAGGTAGGGCAACCACTCCACCTCGCCCGTCGAGATCTCATCGAGGGTTCGCTCCATTTTGGACGTGAATCCAGTGTCTACGAGATCGGGAAAATAGTTCTCTAGTAGCGTCGTGACGGCAAACGCGGTGAATGTTGGAACAAGCGCGTTACCCATGGGTTGCACGTAACCCCGATCGATGATGGTGCCGATGATACTCGCGTAGGTACTGGGGCGGCCAATGCCTTCGCTCTCCAAGATTTTGACCAGAGACGCTTCAGTGAAACGAGCGGGGGGCTGGGTTTCGTGACCGATCGCCTCTAAATTGACGCAGGTCGGATGATCGCCGCTGGTCAGGGTGGGCAGAATCACTTCTTGGTTGTCGATCGCCGCATTAGGATCATCCGACCCTTCGACATAAGCGCGGAAAAAGCCAGGGAAATCGATCCGTTTGCCGGAAGCCCGGAAGCCCGCATCTTCCACTTGAATCTGGACGGCAATCTGAGTCTGACGCGCATCCGCCATTTGAGTGGCGACGGTCCGTTTCCAAATCAAATCGTAAAGCTGAAATTCACGACCCGACAGTCCTGTTTGTTGGGGCGTTCGGAAGGTGCTACCCGCTGGACGGATGGCTTCGTGGGCTTCCTGTGCGCCCTTGGCCTTGGTGGTAAACTGACGCGGTTTCGGGCTGAGATAGTCGGCTCCATACATCGACTCGACGCATTCACGGGCCGCCCCGATCGCCTGTTGGGACAGATGCACGGAGTCGGTCCGCATGTAGGTGATGTAGCCATTTTCGTAGAGGCTTTGGGCGGTGCGCATGGTGTCCCGCGCCGATAGCCCAATTTTACGGTTAGATTCCTGTTGGAGGGTGGAAGTTGTGAAGGGGGGCGAGGGTTTGCGGGTGACGGGGCGTTCTTCGACATCGGTGACGGTCCAGAGTTTGCCGTCAAGTCGGATTTGCAGTGCCCGCGCTTCTTCTTCGTTCAGCAGAACAACTTTGCGTCCGGTGATCACCTGACCCGTATTTTCATCGAAGTCTGCACCAGTCGCGAGCTTCTGACCGCCAAGGGTCATCATTTTTACGTCAAATTCTACAGCTTTTTTCGATTTGCCCTGCGTCACACTCAACAGTGCTTTCAGATCCCAATAGGATCCCCGTTTGAAGGCTTGTCGATCGCGTTCACGACGCACCAAAACCTTGACGGCGACGGACTGGACCCGACCCGCTGACAGTCCGTAGGCGATTTTTTTCCATAGCAATGGCGACAGCGTATAGCCCACTAGCCGATCGAGAATCCGACGGGTCTCTTGAGCGCGCACCACTTTGTCATCCACATCCCGACAATCGGCGATCGCGGCTTGAATGGCTTCCTGAGTAATCTCGTGGAACACCATGCGTTTAACGGGCACCTTGGGCTTCAGGACTTGCAGCAAATGCCAGGAAATACTCTCGCCTTCTCGATCTTCGTCCGTTGCTAGAAGCAGTTCATCAGCATCTTTCAATGCATCCTTGAGCATTTTGACCACTTTTTTCTTGTCATTAGGAATCAAGTAAATTGGATCAAAATCGCCATGGACATCGACCCCAAGTTCCCGCACTCGTTTGTCGGTAATTTCCTTGGGAACGTCGGACGTAGACTGCGGTAGGTCGCGAATGTGTCCCATGGAGGCTTCTACCCGATACCCTTCAGGAAGGTAGTTTCGGATGGTTTTTGCTTTGGTGGGTGACTCGACAATGACAAGGGTGGACATGAAGGTCTGGCGGGGAACGGGTGGGTGGACGGTTGAACGGGTGCGGTCTTGATCTAGTCTGACGCAAAAATTACAGGTCTAACTCTGCGTTGTCTCTTAATTTTGTACTTCTATATGTGCTGATGCTGCATTCACTAGAGCTTTAACGCGATCGTCCGAAGCCTATTCCTCTGACCTTTCCACAAGATCGGTCGATTTGTCAAATTAGGTTTTTTAGCGGCGCTAACCCGATCGCTTATTTCCCCTGAGCAAATCCTAGGTCGGCCCACGCTTTACACCAGTATCGAAAGTCATCGCCTCGATGTTCAAAGCTACGGTATTGGTCAAAACTGGCGCAGGCTGGGGACAGCAACACTTGCATAGCTCCGGTCTTTTGTGCCAGTTGACCCGATCGTTTCACAGCATTTTCCATGGTTTCGACTATTTCGTACTGGGTATAGCCGATCGACTCCAACCGTTCTGCAAAGGGTTGCGCCGCGACTCCAATCAGTAAAACAGCAGCAGCTTTAGCCTTGATACTATCGAACCATTCCCGATCGTCGCCTTCCTTGGGTTCGCCCCCGGCGATCAGAATTGTGGGCGCGTTCATGGATTTTAATCCGACGATAGCAGCGTCATAATTAGTGGCTTTACTGTCATTAACAAAGTCGATCCCGGCCCAAGTTAAAATGTATTCTAGGCGATGCTCGACTCCGCTAAAGTTTACGATCGCCTGAGCAATATTCTCGTTGCTAATTCCCGATAATTTTGCCCCAGCGACGGCCATCAAAAGATTTTGAAGGTTATGGTCTCCAGGCATTTTTAATAGATTCACAGGCATCACGGGTTCGCCTTGGAACAGAATAGTCTCGTCTTCAATCCAAATTCCCATCGCGGGATCGCCTATTAAATGTTCTTTCCCTAAAATACTGGTCCAGCAGGCATTAGAACAGACAGGAAACGCCTGTGCGCTGCCTATTTTTCGTAGTGCAGGATCGTCGCCATTAAAGATTTGTAGGTGCGATCGGGCTAGCAGTCTAGATTTCATTTCAAAGTAGTTCGGCATGGTTTTATGACGAGCCAAATGGTCGGGGGTAAAGGTCGTCCAGACTGCAATGTGTGGAGTTAGGGTCGGGGCACTTTCAATTTGATAACTGCTGAGTTCGGCGATCGCAAAATCGATCGGTTGTTCTTTATTTTGCAGCGCAACCTCACAAGCGGCATAGCCAATATTTCCAAAGGCAGGCGCGTGGTATCCGGCAGTGGCAAAAATGGCGGCGGTGAGTGCGGTGGTGGTGGTTTTGCCGTTGGTTCCCGTGATGGCAATCCAGGGAATGTTGATTAAGTTGCGCCACGCAAGTTCCATTTCGCCGATCGTGACCATTCCCAAACTTCTGGCCTTTACGAGACCTGCAACATCCCACGGCACTCCCGGACTGACGACGATTAATTCTGGCTTCGAGACTTCAGGATCGAAATTGTCGCCTAGAGCAACCGTGATCCCTTCTGCTTCGAGTTCGGTGGCTTGGGGTTGGAGTAGAGGGCTAGGGCTACGATCGCTGATTGTGACATCCCAGGCTTGAGATTTTAAGAGTTTTGCGGCGGCATTTCCCGATTTGCCCAGCCCAATCACTACTGCTTTTGCCATGCCGATCGATCGCGTTAAAACACGTCCATAACTGAATCGTCTGTGATTTTACTGTATTTGCGGAGCGGTATTTATGGATTATTAAACTAAGAAAATCAAACAAAGACTCAGAAATTGAATTCTAAGACCTTGTGAAAGTCGGTCCCAAAAGATGGCAAAATAATTGCCTGTTGCAGTTCTCACAGGTTTTTCTATGTCTACGCCTTCCCCGTTCTCCGCTGCCGAAATCGCATCAGAAGGGATTAAACCGGAAGAGTACGCAGAAATTGTGCGGCGGCTCGGTCGGCACCCCAACAAAGCAGAATTGGGCATGTTTGGGGTGATGTGGTCGGAGCATTGCTGCTACAAGAATTCGCGGCCACTATTGAAGAACTTTCCCACGACAGGCAAACGCGTTCTAGTAGGTCCGGGGGAAAATGCAGGCGTTGTCGATATGGGCGAGGGCATTCGTCTAGCGTTCAAAATCGAATCCCACAATCATCCCTCTGCGGTCGAACCCTTTCAAGGTGCGGCAACTGGAGTGGGTGGAATTTTGCGCGATATTTTTACGATGGGAGCCAGACCGATCGCAGTTTTGAATTCCTTGCGATTTGGATCTTTAGATGATGCAAAAACCCGAAGACTCTTCTCTGGCGTGGTTTCTGGCATCAGTCACTACGGGAACTGCTTAATCGGTAGTGAAATCGTAATTTGGCGCGATCGGTCAGGGGTGCATGTCGATACGATTGGCAATTTTGTCGATTCTCGCATACCGGAAGGTCAGACCACATGGGAGTTAGAGGATCATGACGCTGTTGAAACGCTATCTGTCGATCCTGAAACGAAACAGAGCTGCTGGAAGCGCGTTCGTCGTCTCTTCAAACGTCAAACGAATCAGATCTTTCATTTCAAAACCACAATGGGACGTGAATTAAGCGTTACAGGTGATCACCCCATGATGTTGTGGTCACATCAAGCTTGGGATACTCGTCCGGCTCACACGGTTAAAGTAGGTGATTCACTACCTCTGTTGACAAAGCTTCCAGAAGTCTCGAAAAACGCTGAAGCGATCGACCTGATAGAGATGTTAACTCCTGAGGAACGAGTAGGAGTTAGTATTAAATTGCCAGAGACATGGCAACCTACAGCAGTTTTGCGAACGGCGCTGACAGCGATCGAACCGTCTCCCGTGAAACGCCATCATTATCTTAGTTCTGGATACTTTCCCCTTGACCTATTCCTTCAACTTGAATCTTTGATTGCAGTTGACCGATCGGAACTGACATTAACCAAGCCAGGTAAAGCGAATTACTGTAAAGCTGTTATCCAACCGGATGAAGGATTTGCGCGATTACTTGGCTATTACTTGGCAGAAGGGTGTACTTCTGCGAATGGTAATACTTATAAAATCATTTTCACCTTTGCTCATCATGAGTCGGAGTATGTCGAAGATGTGAAAATCCAGCTCAGTCGTCTTGGCCTACGGCCTTGTGTGGAAATTCGCAAATCAACGATCGCCGTATATGCAACGTCTTGGTTGATTGGGGCTGCCTTAAAAAAATGGTGGAAATGTGGAGATTCAGCACAAGACAAAGCAATGCCAGCTTTTATTTTTAACTGGACCTCTGATCTAACCAGGCAAATAATTGTTGGTTTATTCCGGGGAGATGGTTGTTTGACATTTCCGAAAAATGGCAGCCATGCAAAAATTTCCTACGCTAGCACTAGTCACATTCTGTTTGAACAACTACTACTACTTCTCCATAACTTAGGAATTGTGCCCTCAATTCATGTCCGTCCAGAACAAGAGTGTACGATCGAAGGACGAGAATACTTACGGAAACCTATGTGGCAGCTTGAAGTGAATAATGCTGCGGGGCTGGAACTTATGACAGGAGTATTCTCAGAGGTTCGCGATCGACAACTAGTTACTGCATTGGAAAAGTATCAAGGTCATCGTTATTCCTTTCCTCGGTTTAAACAAGTCACCGATACTATTTCTGTTGTGAAGGTGCGGGAAATTGAAGTGAAAGAGGTTAATAACCTTCCTGTTTATGACATTGAGGTTGATGATACTCATTTGTTTGTCACGTCGTCCGGTATTGTGACCCATAACTGCGTCGGAGTGCCGACGATCGGCGGTGAGGTGTATTTCGATCGGGCCTATAGTGGCAATCCCTTGGTAAATGCCATGGCTTTGGGATTGATGGAAACCACAGAAATCGTCAAATCGGGCGCAAAGGGCATTGGGAATCCCGTTTTGTACGTCGGATCGACAACCGGGCGCGATGGCATGGGCGGTGCAAGTTTTGCAAGTGCAGAATTGTCGGCAGAATCAATTGACGATCGGCCAGCGGTTCAAGTTGGCGATCCATTTCTAGAAAAGTCTTTAATTGAAGCCTGTCTGGAAGCATTCAAAACCGGGGCAGTCGTGGCGGCGCAAGATATGGGTGCGGCGGGCTTGACCTGTTCGACCGCAGAAATGGCGGCAAAAGGGGGCGTTGGGATTCTGCTAGATCTCGATAAAATTCCGGCACGGGAAACGGGAATGGTGCCCTATGAGTATTTGTTATCGGAATCGCAAGAGCGAATGCTATTTGTGGCTGAAAAAGGACGTGAACAGGAACTGATTGATATTTTTCACAAATGGGAACTGCAAGCCGTGGTTGCTGGAGAAGTGATTGCTGAATCGATCGTTCGGATTATGTTCAAGGGTGAAATTGCCGCAGAACTTCCGGCCACGGCGCTTTCGGATGACACGCCGATTTATGAACATGAACTGATGACCACGCCCCCGGACTATGCCCAAAAAGCTTGGGCTTGGAACCCCGAATCATTGCCAAAGGCTACCTACACCGGAATTGAGGGAATGTCTTGGAATCAGGTGTTGTTGAAACTTTTGGAT
>JAYVUU010000043.1:0-13515 GCA_043787635.1 Synechococcales cyanobacterium
GGTGCAGTTCACAGATTGATCGCGCCGCCCCATGTCCCAGCAATCCACCTACGGTCCCCACAATCCTCACCCGCTCTCGAAAATGCGGACGGAGTTGGTGTGGGAGGGCAAGTATGACGAGTATGGGCAGCGGCGGGAGGTGGATATTGCGGGCTGTGTGATGCCGATGCAGAAGATTGAGGGGATTGATGAGCCGAGGCGGGAGGCGGTGGCAAGTCATCAGTTGGGGTTGTTTGAGCAGCAGAATACGCGGCGGGATGATTTTAGGAATCGGTTGATTTGGGGCGATAACAAGCTGGTGATGGCTTCGTTGTTACAAGAGTTTAAGGGCAAGGTGGATCTGATCTATATTGATCCGCCGTTTGATGTGGGTGCGGATTTTACAATGCAGGTTCAAATTGGAGATGACAAAGAAAACGTAGGGAAAGATCAGTCTGTCTTAGAAATGGTTGCTTATCGTGATATTTGGGGTAAGGGTTCGGATTCCTATCTGCATATGATGCACGAAAGGCTAACTCTTATGAAAGAACTCCTTAGTGAGAAAGGTAGTATTTATGTTCACTGCGATTGGCGCGTCAATAATTCACTCCGCTTTATTTTGGATGATCTATTTGGGCAGAATGCCTTTGTGAATGAGATCATCTGGAAACGTTCTGACTCTCATTCAGATTCTAAAGATAAGTATTCAATCGTTAAGGACAATCTCTTATTCTATTCCAAAAGTGGTGAACATACGTGGAATCCTCAATACCTTGCACTTCCGGATAAGACAGCAGATAGCTGGTATAGACATATTGATTCAGAGACAGGCAGAAGATACAACCTTGCTGATTGCTCTAGCCCCAATCCACGACCAAATATGATGTACACCTACAAGGGGGTTAAATGTCCTTCTAATGGTTGGCGTTACTCTCAAGAAAAAATGGCAGAGTTGGATGCTTCTGGAAGACTGCACATAACAGAAAAAACCATCAAATACAAGCGGTATTTAGATGAAAGCAAAGGTGTTTTAGTTTCGGATCTATGGACAGATATTTCTCAAATTCGTGGTTATGTCGTATCAAATGAAACTGTTGATTATGCTACACAAAAACCAGAACAATTAATTGAACGCATTGTAAAAGCCTCCTCCAACGAAGGCGATCTGGTTGCTGATTTCTTTTGTGGTAGTGGCACTACCGGAGCTGTTGCCGAGAAATTGGGGCGCAAATGGCTAATGGCTGATCTCGGTCGCTTTGCCATCCACACCAGCCGCAAACGGATGATCGAACTCCAGCGCAAACAGCACAGCGAAACCAAACCCTACCGCGCCTTTGATGTCTACAACCTCGGTCGCTACGAACGCCAATGGTGGCAACAAGAACGCTTGCAAGGAGCCGACACCGAACATCGGCGAATAATTCTAGAATTCTTCAACGCCGAAGCACTGACCAACACATCATCACCGCTGCTGCATGGACGCAAAGCCGGGGCATTCTGCCACGTAGACGGCATCGACTCAATGTTTACCCGCGACGAAGCCAAACAGGTCGCCCAAGCCACGACACAAGCGGGCGGACGCGAATGCTATTGCCTCGCCTAGGAATTTGAAATGGACTTGCACTTAACCGTGAACGCCTTGGCACAAGAGTTAGGCGTAAAGCTAAAACTAATCCAAATTCCCCGCGAGATAATGGAGAAAAACCGCAAAGCCCCGCCGCCGTTTTTGGAAGTAGCCATGTTAGCCGCAGAACCCGTCTATCGTTCTTCTCCCCTCTCCCCTTCTGGGAGAGGGGCTGGGGGTGAGGGTCTTCGCACCGTCGATCTCAAACTCACCCAATTCCTCCCCTCCCTCGCCGAAGTCCCCACCAAAGAACTCGAAGCCATTCGAGAACGCGCCATCCGTAGCGGCTTCGACTTCATAGACTTTTGGGCAGTAGACTTCAACTGGCAACCCGGCAAACCCTTCACCCACGACTGGCAAGACTACCGCACCCGCAAAGACCGCAGCCTAAAAACCATCAGCGATGCCGCCTACGAATATCCCGCACCGGGCAAATACACCGCCTGCGTCAAAGTCGTCGATACCTTCGGCTGCGATACCTCGATTACCGTAGAAGTGGAGGTCTAAGCAATGTCCGCTAGAGATCGCTACCATGATTGGGTAAAAGAATCGCTCATCGGTGCTGGTTGGGTTGTTTCCCATGACCCGCTTTCCTTCCGGATTGGTAAAATTGGCATTCATGTGGACTTGGGTTTGGAAAATTTGATTGGGGCTGAAAAAGAGCAGCGAAAGATAGCAGTCGAAATCAAAGGATTCCTCAATGCCTCTAAAATCACAGACTTCTACGCCGCTTTTGGGCAGTACCTTTGCTATAAAGTTGCCCTTGCCCGAGAAGATCCCGATCGCACGCTTTACCTAGCAGTTCCAACGCCTATTTACGACACCTTTTTTAGAGAAGCTCTGATTCAAGATGTTTTGCAAAAATATCCCGCAAAGTTGCTCATCTACAACCTATCAAACCAGGAGATTCAATCATGGATAGACTAGAACACTATCGTCAATGCATTCGTGATTTTCTTAATCACTATGCTCAGCTTTGGCAAGAGAGTGGTGTTGAAAACCAGATCATTTTTGATTCAGAACATGACCATTATCTGTTTCTCAAAGCGGGTTGGAGTGGCGATCAAAGAATTTATTATCCGGTTATCCATTTCGATATCAAGGATGACAAAATTTGGGTTCAAGAAAATACTACAGATATTGAAATTGACAAAGACCTTGAAAAAATGGGCATTTCAAAAAAAGAGATGATAGTGGGTTTCCATCATCCCTTAATGCGCGAACATTCAGACTATGCCACTGCCTAACTCTCAGAACTACATCCCGCAGAGGTCAACCTATGATTACCTTGGAGCAAATTCAAGAATTCAGTCAGCAAATTGTCGAAAAATTTCAACCCGATCGGATCATCCTATTTGGCTCCTATGCCTACGGTCAACCGACCGACGATTCTGATATAGATTTGCTCGTCATCTTACCGTTTGAAGATTTGCCCATATACAAAGCGATCGAAATTCGTAGACAGATCAAACCTCCTTTTCCCCTAGACCTTCTAGCTCGAACCTCTGAACAAATTCAACAGCGTTTAGACATGGGTGATTTTTTTATTCAAGACATCATCAATAAGGGACGCATTCTCTATGAGACCAATCACACAAGAATGGATTGACAAAGCAGAAGGCGATTTTGCCACTGCCGATCGGGAGCTTCAAGTTCAGCAGAACCCGAACTACGATGCGGTCTGTTTTCAGAGTCAACAATGCATTGAAAAATACCTCAAAGCCTGTCTGCAAGAAGAAAACATTGTTTTTAATAGAACCCACGATCTCAACACACTTTTGGACTTACTCTTACCCGTCATCCCAACTTGGGCAACACTGCTTCCAAACTTAGACCTCCTAACAACCTATGCCGTTGAATTTCGGTATCCCGGTGTCTCAGCCACTCAAGCTCTGGCATCACAAGCCTTTCAAGATTGTGTCGTCATTCGACAGACTATTCGGCAAAATCTTTCTCCATAACATTAGCCCTCAATCTTCCACTCAATCATGACTCAATCGCCCAGTCCTCTCAATCCCACTACTCTCGAACCGCTCTTCGCACCCTGGGCCGAACCCAACGCCCACCGAGTCCGCGCCGAAAAATCAGGTGATCCGGCTGTGATTGTGCAGGGTCGCAGAGCGTCACCGATCGATCTGGTCAGCAACCTCCGTTCCGCCGTGCGAGACTGGCGCGAAGCCTTCTACATCGGAGCCAGCGACACCACCATTCAATTGTTAAACCATTGGTTTAGTCGTGCTCATCGTCAAATTACGACCAACGGTGAAGACCTTGAATTTCGCTACTTCTTTTGCCAAAGGGAAGCCGTTGAAACCCTAATCTATCTCAAAGAAGTTCGCCGCATTGAATGCCTCTCGCACATCATCGCCGAATTTGGGGGCACAACCGCCGAACTGCAAGCCCTCGGCATCACCGAAGACGAAGATAGCTGGAGCCGCTACGCCTTCAAACTCGCCACAGGTGCAGGCAAAACCAAAGTCATGAGCCTCTGCATCGTCTGGAGCTACTTCCATGCCCTGCGCGAATCTGACTCCGAAATGGCACGGCACTTCGTCGTCATTGCTCCCAACCTCACCGTCTACGATCGGCTCAAAGACGACTTTGGCAACGGGCGCATCTTTGACACCGACCCACTCATTCCCCCCGAATGGCGCGGCGATTGGAATCTTTCAGTAGTGCTGCAAGACGAAGCCAGCGGCGCAGCAACAGGCGGCACACTCTACCTCACCAACATTCACCGCCTCTACGAAAAGCGCAAGAATAAAGCCACCGACGACGGCTATGCCTGGATGGGACCACCCGTCTCCAAATCCAAAGCCCTCGATACAGGCGCAGCCCTGCGAGACAGAATCACCACCCATCGCCGCGTCCTGATTCTCAATGACGAAGCTCACCACGTCTGGGATTCCGGTTCAGCCTGGAACGAAGCCATCCGCTCCCTGCACGAAACCCTTATCGCCCGCAGCGGCGGCAACCTCGTCGCCCAACTCGACTTTTCTGCAACTCCCAAAGACAACAAAGGACTCCTGTTCAAACACATCGTTTGCGATACCCCCTTAGGCGAAGCCGTCGATGCGGGCATTGTCAAAACACCCCTAATTGGGCAATCCAGTCGCAAACTCGTCGAACAAGCCGATGACAACGCCGCCTACCGTTGGGAACAGCATTTGCTTTTGGGCTACGATCGCTGGAACGCCAGCCGCACTGAATGGGCATCAAGCGGCAAGAAACCCCTGCTGTTCATCATGTGCGACGACACCAACGCCGCCGATCAAATTACCCAACGCTTCAACAACGATCCGCTATTTGAACACCTCAACGGCAAAACCATCAACCTACACACCAACCTCAAAGGCAAAATGAAAAAAGTGGGCAAAGGAGCCAATGCCCGCTATGAATTTGTCGAAGATGAAAAAGCAATTAATGACGACGATCTGAAAGCCCTACGTAAACTCAGCCGCGAACTCGACAGCAACACCAGCCCCTACGTTTGCATCGTTTCTGTTTTAATGTTGCGCGAAGGCTGGGACGTAAAGAATGTGACCACGATCGTCCCCCTGCGTCCCTACAGTTCCAAAGCCAACATTCTGCCCGAACAAACCCTCGGTCGAGGCTTGCGCCGCATGACTCCTCCCGGTCAAGCCAGCGAACTCGTCACAGTCATCGAACATCCCGCCTTTGCCAGTTTGTATGCTCAGGAACTCGCACAAGAAGGACTGCCGATCGAAATTATCGATCTCGATCGGGTCCCCGCCACCACCATTTCCATCTTCCCCGATGAAGTCCACAAAGACGTAAACCAGCTAGACATCCAAATCCCCACCCTCAGCGCAGGCTACCGTATCGTCCCCAAACTAGAAGGACTCACCCTGCAAGATATTAAAAAAGCATTCAAACCTTACAAACCTATCCCGTTAAGCAAACAAGGCAACAACGAAATTCAGTACGAAGGACGACACCTGTTCACTGGCGAAATCATCCAAAAGCTACAACTCAACTTGCCCTTACTAGAATCGGGCATCGGAGCCGTTTCTTACTACGTCAAGCAACTCGAAACAATCTGTAAACTGCGAGGACTTCATGCCATTCTCGCCCCCTTGATTCAGACCTTTCTAGAAACCATGCTGTTCGAGCAGAAAACGACTCTGTTTGATCCCGCCCTAGTCGCTCGTTTAGCCGACTCCGATGTGAGCGAACATCTCCGAGCGGTATTCGTGCCCTTGAGCCGCAGTCGCACCACCTCCACCGAAACCCGCCTAGCCGCATCAGTCCCCAAATCGCTCAACACCTGGAAACCCTACCAAGTCACCCTTAGCGAACGCCGTCCCGCCTTGGAAGCCAAAAAAACGCTATTTAATCTCGTCACCTGCAACCGTGAACTAGAAGTTGCTGTAGCAAAGTTTAGCGATCGTGCCCCCGATGTTGTTGCTTTTGCTAAGAACGCTGGATCGCAATGTCTGCGGGTTGATTACTTGGCAAACGGCGATCGCCTTGCCTTCTACACCCCTGACTTTTTCATCCGCACCATCGACAATCACTATTACCTCGTGGAAACCAAAGGACGAGAAGACCGAGATGTGCCGCTAAAGGCTAAGGCGGCGATCGCTTGGTGTGAAGCCGCTTCTACAGAAACATGGTCCTGGCAGTATCTCTCTACATTCCTCAAGGCGTGTTTGAACGCATGGCAGGCGATACAGTCGCTGAACTTGCCCGTGCCTGCGCTCCCGCCTTACAAAATCTGCTCCAAGGCGAAGATTTTCAGGACTTGCCTCTATTTGTCAACTTTGGACAAGTCGATGATGAGGCAACGGCAGTTGATAGTCTGATTGACCCAGAAATTCTCAACGCCCTCCCCTCTCGCTATCGTCGCGCCGCCGATCAAGCCGTAATGCTTTATCGCTTTTTTGAAAACAAAGAAGGAATGAATTACGCCCCAGTTTTTACGCCTCTACTGGGTTCGATCGATGAAGTTGCCAAGGGCTTCATTGTTCGTAAACTCAAGCCAGAGTTACCTATTGCGATTGAAGATCAAAAAGATTGGTTTTCGCCTAATTTACATTATTTCGATCGTAAGTCAGAGGACAACTACCGTAAACTGGCACAGAATCTAAAGCGTACATTGGTATTTAACAATGGATTATCACCAATTGGATTACTGCGATCGTGTTTAGACTATGCCCTCAATGACACCACAAAAATCGATGGCGTATTTGAAGCTCTATGTACCCAGTTTCGTTTTCAAGACGGACGAAAATTCCTGGAAACCGTCACACGTATCAATGATTTTCGCAATACTTACATTGCCCACCAGGAAAAGGAACTCACCGATCGAACCTTAGCTGAGCAAGAACTAAAAATTTGGATTGAGGCATTGCACATGATTGGAAAGTAATCGGAATGTACCTGCCAATTGCTCTGTTTTCATCAATGAATCCTTTGATTCCTACAATGAGGACTTTTACGATCGGATGGTCAATTTTGCCATACTATTTATGCTGAAGTGAATTCAACAGTCATAGATATTTATGCGGCGAGATACTATTTTTTAGACGATCACCTACTCTTTTGTTTGAGTTATTGGAACCATTGCCCATGAATGACTCTTTGCTGTATTTCTGTCGAAATCGCGAACAGTTTTCAGATTAGCGGGCTGTTCTAATCTATCCATCACGATCGTTAGAGTTGGAACAATTTTGCATCTTGCCCTACGAAGATGTGATTCACGGTCACGGTATAACTCACATGAATAAACACAAGAAACACAAGCGAAAGGATATCTGCTAAATATGAATATTGAACTAGGTCAATAAAACTTTGGACTTATCTATGCATTATTTGCTTATTTTTGATTCAGAAACGATCGCTTCCCCCAATTCTTTACTATTGCTATTGCTCGTTGGAATTGGCACAGGAACAATAGCGGGAGTCCTAGGAGTGGGTGGTGGAGTCGTAATTGTCCCGATATTAACGATGTGGCGGATTGAATTGGTGCAGGCGACGGCGACAAGTTTGGTGGGGGTGTTGTTGAGTGCGATGTCGGGAAGTTGGCGGAATTGGGCAAAGGGTGAGCTTCGGGGGAGACAGGCGATCGTGCTTGGGCTGTGTGGTTTGCCGACGGCTCAGGTGGGCGCTTGGGTGGCTAATCAGATCAACGATCGGATTCTGGCGTTCTCCTTTGCAGCATTTTTGATTGCGATGATTTTCTTGGTGGAATACAAAAAACGCATTGAAGTCCCTGAGGTTTCTCCAAGCCATGAAAATCTAGGGGCATCCTTACCCATTGGACTAATCGCCGGATTCCTGTCCGGTCTTTTTGGGGTGGGTGGGGGTGCCGTGATGGTGCCGTTGCAGACGGTGCTGTTGGGTGAGCCGATTAAGTCTGCGGTGCGGACCAGTTTGGGGGCGATCGTACTCATTGCACTGTCAGGGCTTTGGCGTTATGGCATTCAGGGAAATGTGCTGTGGGGACCGGGTATTGCGTTGGCGATCGGAGGCGCGATCGGGGCACAGTTTGGCGCTCGGTTGCTGAAAAAATTATCGGGCGATCGGGTCAGCCAGTTATTTCGAGCATTACTGGTGATGCTGGCAATTTATATGACTTGGCGTGGAATTCGGGGGCGGTAGAGATTAATTTATTTGAGTATCGGGAAACATTATTTTGAAGTCTTCAGCCGTGACCCGATCGTTCTCGGATTCTAATCGATCGAGAAATACTAATCCCTGTAAATGATCGTATTCATGTTGAAAGATTCGAGCAACAAAATCAGTAAATATTGTTTGAACAACTACTCCACTCCGATCGGTATATTCAACTGTAACTGATTGGTGTCGAGGGACAAGCCCACGATACTGCGGCACACTGAGACAGCCTTCCCAGCCTTTTTCCATTTCGGACGATCGGTCAATAATTTTAGGATTGATGAGGGCGATCGGCTCCATTTCAGGGGCATCAGGATAGCGGGGTGTAGGACGAGATGCAATAATCATAATCTGCAACAGTTCATTTACCTGGGGCGCTGCAATCCCCACCCCATTAGCCGATCGGAGGGTCGTCAATAGATCATCAATCAACGTTTGCACAACAACACTATTAAACGCTGTGACCGGGGTTGCTGTTTGGCGGAGGGTGGGATGGTCTAGGGAAAGAATTGAACGGATTGAATTCGACATTTTAGATTGTAGAATATAGCTAAGGCGACTACAATATTAACAGATACACAGTCAATCATAGTTATTTCCCATTCTTTAAATTTGCTAAAAACAATCACCATACATAGCAAATCACAAGTGGTTTATAGGTCTGACAATTCATCAATCTCCAAGCTTAGAATCTATTCAATTAAAGTTGAGTTTTAACCATGATTACTATTCGCAGTAGCCACGATCGGGGCGCAGTTAATCGAGGTTGGCTAGATAGTTACCATACCTTCTCTTTTGGTAGCTATTCAGACCCCAATCATATGGGATTTGCTGCCTTGCGGGTTATTAATGAAGACAAAATTGCAGCTGGACAAGGATTTCCGGCCCACAGCCATCGAGATATGGAAATTGTCACCTATGTTCTTGACGGAGCCTTAGAACATAAAGATAGTTTGGGTACAAGTTCAATTATTCGACCCGGAGATGTGCAACGCATGACCGCTGGTACGGGTATTACCCATAGTGAATTTAATAGCTCTCAAACCGATTCAGTTCACCTTTTACAAATTTGGATTTTGCCCGATCGTACTAATCTCCAGCCCAGCTATGAACAAAATAACTTTCCGCAATCCGATCGATCGGGCAAACTCTGTCTAGTGGGTTCTCGTGATGGTCGTGACGGATCAATTGTGATTCACCAGAACATTGATTTTTATTCAACCTCACTTCAATTAGGCAATAGTGTGGGTCATCGTTTAGCAGACGATCGGGTGAGTTGGGTGCAAGTCACACGTGGCGCTGTTCAACTGAATGGACAAGCACTCGTGGCAGGAGATGGGGCGGCGATCGAGCAGGAATCTATGATTGTGTTAGAAGCCAGCAGTAATGATTCAGAAGTGCTTCTATTTGACATGGCGAAATTCTAGCCACAAAAACACAAATTCCCGATCTTCGCTGTGAAAACCGGGAGTTGAGTTAAATTAATTTTAAATTAATTTAGAATGAAGCGTTTACAGGCAATTACGCACTACCTGTGAAAACAACTTCAGGAAACTTAGTTTGAGCTTCAGCAACAGGACGGCTTTTGCCTTCTTCTTGCCAATAGTTAATCACTTCGGTTGCCTTATTGAGTAGCTCAACCCGATCGACCTCAGAAATCCAGTGTTTGGCTTCGAGTTCGGTCTTCATCTGTTCCCATGCATCATTACGGGGCCAGAAGTAGTAACAAGTCAGTGGGCTAGTGCCTTTACCGACTACTTGATCAACTGCCAACGCAACGTCCTTGTCTAACCAAAGAACCTTTAATACAAATTTCGACAAATCAGATCCTCCAGCGCGAGTCCCACGTTTTTTCCATACAGTCTAGAACTCTATCAGATAGTCGGGTCAAATTTGCGAGATAATCGTGAGGATTTTTGGGATTGCGATCGATCGCGTTGGGGAAAAAGATGATTGTGGCCTTTGATATTGACGGTGTGATTCGTGATGTGGCGGGTTCCTACCGACTGGCCCTGTCCGATACGGTGGCCCACTTTACGGCTGGAGCCTGGTCCCCGAACCCTGAGGAGATTGACCAACTCAAGGGTGAAGGGCGATGGAATAACGATTGGGAAGCTTCGTTGGAGCTGGTGTATCGCTATTTTGAGGGATTGGGAAAATCGCGCACCGAGTATCCGGTGGATTACGACGCGATCGTATCCTTCTTCCAGTCTCGGTATCGGGGGGAATGGGTGAATAACGCTTGGACAGGGTACTTAGCAGGGGAGCCGTTGCTGTGCGATCGGGCGTATTTTGATGGGTTGACGCGGGCGGGGGTGAAGTGGGGATTTTTTAGTGGGGCAACGACGGTTTCCGCAAAATTTGTTCTTGAAAAACGGCTGGGGTTAGAGTCGCCGCAGTTAGTAGCGATGGAGGATGCACCCGGAAAGCCAGATCCTAGCGGGCTGTTTGTGCTGATGTCGCGGTTGCAGGTGGATCCGGGAGAGTCCGTCGTATATGTCGGGGATACGGTGGCGGACATGCAGACGATCGGGCGTTCCCGCGAACAGGATACATCTCGATCGTTTTTTGCTGTGGGTTCGTTGCCGCCTCACATTGTCACTGGAACCGGGGCGGCGCGATCGGCCTATGAAGCTGCACTGCGATCGGTGGGGGCTGATTGGGTGGTGGGTTCAGTTACGGACGTGACGGCGGCGGCGCTACGATCGTTCAATCTGACCTGAGAGTCGATCGGCACCTGACGGTTAATGCATATGGATTTCTTTAGAACAAATCGCTGGTGCCCCAGCCCACGGCTTTCTCAGCAGCTCGAAGAACAAACCCAGCGATCGCCTCGACTTCGGGATCGCTCAACCAAGCTTGTTTAATTTCTCGACAGCTATAATTATCATCTTCCCCGTCATACCCCAAGGGATACCGCATGTACGCCACTAAAGCATCGATCGTTGCCCTCGGTGGAGTCGCGCCTTGAAGGGCCACAAGTGACAGGGGCAATTCGGGACGGGTGAGGGTGGCTCCGCCAACATGACAGCTCTGGCAGTTTTGACTGAAGAGTTCTTTGCCTTTTACCAAGGTAGCGTAGTCAAAATCTTGGGTTATGCCAGTGTCATTTTTAACCATCACCGCAACTTCATCGGGTTGCACTTTGAGATATTGGGCGATGTAGGGATCCAGAACGGCTTCGGCGGGTAGTGCCATGGTCAGAGTCAGCAGTATAACTCCCAAGATTGGCCCCACGATCGACCTCAGCATTACTATTCTAAGCTGGGTATAAAGCGTTATGAATTGCGTTCTAATACTCTGAATCATGGGACAAAACCTGCGCAGTAGATAGGATAAATTCGGACCTTGACTGCTTTTATTATCCCCAAAGTTGGCCGCAAATTGTAGAACTCGGTGAATGGTTGCCAGGGGCAGACGAGATTTACTGTGTGGATGTAGAAAGGTGAAGTTGTCATTAATCATCCTTGGGTATCAAAGGATCATCATTTGCATTTGGATGAAAATACTCGTGAATTTGTTCAGCCATTTTAGGCCCAATTCCGGGAACCCTAGCAATTGAATCGACGGTCGCTTCCCGAATGTAATCAATTGATCTAAATGTCGCAAGCAATTGTTTTTGGCGATAATGCCCCAGCCCCGGAATATCATCGAGCCGCGATCGTTGCATTCGTTTCGATCGTTGTTGACGGTGAAAACTAACCGCAAATCGGTGAGCCTCATCGCGCAGCCGTCTTAAAAGCTGGACTCCGGGCTGTTCTGACTCTGTGGATAAGGGGTCGGATTCACCCGGCAAAAAGATTTCTTCTCGCTGCTTGGCCAAACTGACCACTCGCAGTTCTTCCAGTAAATTCATTTCTCGTAGCGCATTAATTACCGCCGAAAGCTGCCCCTTTCCGCCATCAATCATAATCAAATCTGGAAAATCAGAGAACGCCGTTGATTGCCGGGTCAGAATCGACGACTCATTCCACTTCCGAATATGCTCTCCCCGTGCTTTTGCATTGGCATACTTACGAAACCGTCGGGTAATGATTTCCGCCATACTCGCAAAATCATCCGAATGACCGGGCCGCACGTCAGGGTTCTGAATCTTATAGTGACGATAATGTTGTTTTGCGGGCAATCCATCAACAAATACAACTTGAGACGCAACGGCATCCGATCCTTGAATGTGCGAAATGTCGTACCCTTCAATCCGCTTCGGCAGTTCTGGCATATCCAAAATCTCTGCCAAATCCTGCATCGCCCGATTATTCCGATCGGCGACCCGCTGCGTTCTCGCCAATTCATACCCGGCATTTCGTTCCACCATTTCAATCAGTTCAGCTTTGCTCTGACGCTGGGGATTATCAATGGTAACTTTGCGACCCTTCGCCTCAGTCAAATAAGCGGCTAATAGTTCTGTTTCTGGCAATTCATACTGCACCAAAATTTCAGCCGGAATCTCCATTGCATCAACCAATTGATAATGCTCTTCCAATACCCGTTGCAAAATCGCCCCCGGATCACCGGATTGTGCATCCGCCACAAACCCCAATCGCCCCACTAAACGACCTGCTCGAATTTGAAACAATTGAATACAAGCATGATGATCATCACTCATCAACGCGATCGCATCTCGTGAGATAGTATCGTCGGTCAGCGTAACTTTTTGCCCTGCATTTAAACTCGTCAACCCCGCAATTTGATCTCGCAGTCGCGCTGCATGTTCAAAGTTTAATAACTCAGCTGCCTGCTCCATCTGTTCATTCAAGGTTTCGACTAATTCACTCGTGCGACCTTGAAAGATCATCGCCACTTTCGTCAATGTTTTACGATATTCATCCGGCTCAATCAATCCCTGACAAATCCCAGGACAGCGCCCCATATCGTAATTCAAACAGGTTCTATCTTTATACATCGCCTGCAATCGCTGCCGCATCGGAAAAATGCGTTTCATCAAATTCATCGTAGCCCGCAATTGCTGACTATCGACATAGGGACCATAATACCGATCGCTTTTATTGCCCATGATCCGACGACGAGTCGTGAAAATACGCGGGTAATTCTCAGACCAAGTAATACAAACATAGGGATATTGTTTGTCATCTTTGAGCAATACATTGTATTCGGGTTTGTACTGTCGGATTAAATTAGCTTCGAGTGTGAGAGATTCAGCTTCGGTATCGGTAACAATGAATTCAATTTCCGTCACCATTCGCATCATTTGGTGAATGCGGGGACGACTATCGCTGCCGTTAAAGTATTGTCGCACTCGCGATCGGAGTTTT